>NZ_JBIUCG010000025.1:0-151500 GCF_044548645.1 Nocardia sp. NPDC051929
TACGAGGTACGCACCGGATCCAGACCCGAGTCCGGCTCATCGACCAGAATGATCTGCGGATCCAACACCAACGCCCGCGCCAACCCCGCACGCTTACGCATACCACCGGAGATCTCACCGGGAAGCTTGCCCTCGGCCCCGAGCAGACCGGTCAACTCCAGCTTCTCCATCACGATCTTCTTGATCTCGGATTCGCTCTTCTTCGTATGCTCCCGCAACGGGAACGCCACGTTGTCGAACAGGTTCATCGACCCGAACAACGCACCGTCCTGGAACAACACGCCGAACAACTTCCGGATCTCGTACAGCTCCTTGTTCGAACACGTCGTGATATCCGTGCCATCGATGAAGATCGAACCACGTTCCGGGCGCAGCAGACCGATCAGCGACTTCAAGAACACCGACTTACCGGTACCCGACGGCCCCAGCAACGCACTGACCTCACCCGAAGGCAACGTCAACGACACGTCCTGCCAAATGCGCTGGGAACCGAAAGACTTGGTCACACTCTCGGTCCTGACCTCGACGCCCACGCCAACCTCCACAAATTCTCAGCGAGCTGCCCACCGGCGAACCGCGCGCTCGGTCATCGCCCGCACGGCGAAAAGTTATTCGAAATTCACAGAGAAGCGTACGGGAACAGGTTCCTGCGCAATCTCGACCGTCCTCGACGGCGACGGCGTGCGCCGTCGAGGAGGGGCGGCCTGCTACGGGTTCATTTCGAACACGCCCGCGTGGCTCATCACCTCGTCGTGCAGGCGCGCGGTTCGCTGGACGTCGATGATCGGCTTACGCAGCACGCTCAGCGCCCAATCCTGTTGAGCGGTGGTCGAGGAGGCTTTCGAGAAGACTCCCAGCGCGTACGAGGAGAAGTCGCGCACGAATATCTCGAAGATCGAGTCCACAATGTCCTCGGACGCCCCTTTGATCTCGGCTTGTTCCAGGATGAGCTGTCCGTAAGGCAGCAGCGTGAACAATTCCCCCACCGCGAGCTGATAGTCCAGATCCTCGAGTTGGGCCGGGGTAGGCGGTGCCTGCACGGGGAAATGAGTGAAGCGCTCGGCTTGCTCGACGAACAATGCCACGTTGGGCAGGTGCCGATAGCGTTCGTACGCCGGCCGCCAATCCGCGAATCGCACTGCGCCCAACCCCGCCGCGCCCGGTTGCCGGAACAGCGACTCGTCGTCGCCGGGATCCCGTCGCACCGGGACCGGCGGCAGTTCCGCGGGGTTGAACAAGAAGTTCGGCATGAATTTCAACGTCAAGGCCATATTGACGTGTGCGGTGCCCTCCAGCCGTGGCATCGAGTCGATGGTGCCGCGTGCCGTCGCGAAGTAGGAGTCCTTCTCGAATCCCTTGGCGGAGATGACATCCGAGAGTTCACGGAACACGCGCTCGGCCTCGCGAGTGACCTTCATCTTGCCGATGGAGTTGAACATCACGAAGCGGCGGTCCTCGGGGGTCGAGCAGCGCATGTAGTCGATCGCTCGTTCGTGGTAGAGCCGCATGGCGGTCATGCGCACGTAGCTGTCGCTCAGGATCTGGCGCACCTGCGGGAAGTCCGTGACAGGGTGCCCGAACAGGACCTTGGCGGCGGCGTGGTTGATCGTCTCATAGAAACAGTGCTCCACGATCCCCAAGGCGACCATGCCGATGTTGAACTTGCCGAGGTTGACCGCGGCGAGCGCGGAGTCGAACGCCTTGCGGCCTACGTGGAGTACGTCGTCGGCCGAGACGGGATAGTCCACCAGGTCGTAGGCGGAGACGAAGTTCTGCCCGTGGATGACGTTCTTGACCAGCCGGTAGTTCGGGTGCTGGCTGTCGGCGATGAACCAGACGTACGCGTCGGAACCCTCCAGGTCGGTGCGCCTGCCGATGGTCGGCACGATCCTGGCCACGTTGCCGTTGCCGATGTAGTACTTGCTGCCCGTGGCGGTGAAACCCCCTGCGCCATCGGGAGAGAGCAGCATATCGGTAGCGTAGATGTCGGCGCCATGGTCCTTTTCCGACAGCCCGAACCCGATGATCCCGCCGCGGTCGAGTTCCTCGGCCGCACGCAGATGCGCCTTGCCGTTGGCGCTCTGCCAGATGGTGGCGAGGCCGAGCGTGGAGACGCCCCACGCATACCAGTACTGCGATCCGTAGAAGCCGGTGATCTCGTTGAACCGGGAAATGAACGCGGTGTCCCAGCGCTTCTCCGGATCCGCGCCCGAACTCGCCCGCGGGGTCGCCATGTAGGCGATGATCCGGCTCTCCGCCAGGAACCGCATCCAGTCCTCGTACCACTCCGCTCGGTGCGCGTCGCTGGTGAGCGCCTGCTTGCCCTTCCGCTCGAAGAAGTCGACCACCGACCGTAGCCGAGCCCGCGTGGCGGGATCGAACTCCTCGAACGTCTCGGTCTTCGGGTTGAACAGGGCCATGACGACACCTTTCGAACTGACGGCAAGTGCCTTCAATTTAGAACTGACGGCAGCTGCCGTCAATCATCGGACGGGGCTCGGCGGTACAGGCGACGGTAAGCGGTCAGCGTCTCGGCGAGGTGTTCGACGACCTGGTCGCGTGTCGCGGGCAATGTGCCGTTCGACCAGGCCGAGAACAGGCCCGCACAGGCGCACGCCATCGTGGACCGCGGCCAGGTCGCGGCGCACCGGATCCCGGATACCGGTGCAGAAGTGCACTCGGATCAGGCGCGGTGGATACCGGCTCCAGCGGCGAGGTGCTCGTTACCGAACGGAGGGTCAGGAACTCGTCGCCTCGATGAGGCGCTGGCGCAGCCAGGTCAACGGCGTGGCCGCATCGGGGCCGATGGCGTACGCGGGATAACTCTGGTGGACGCCGGACTTCAGGAATTCATCGATCTGCCGCTTCCGCTGTTCGTAAGCGGAGGCGTTGAGCTGATCGGACAAGAGACCGAGGCCTCCCGCGGCCAGTGCGTCACCGATGATTTCGATTGCCTGCCGCTGGTATTCACCCATGTTGCCGGGATCGGGATTCGACAGTTGCACGAAGAAGCCGGCGATGCGTCCGGCGAAGTCGCCGTCCGGCATCGCGCAATACAGGTCACCCGCGATGCAGAAGGTGTAGGTCCGCGTGGTGAGCCAGCCGAAACCCCCTGCGCGAGGGCCGATCGCGCCCGCACCCGGGACAGGCGGCCCGATCAGAAGGTCGCCGGGTGAGCGACGAGGATCGGAGATCAGCCCGACCAGCACGACCCGGTGTGGCGGCACCACGCCCAGTCCGGTACCGATTTCGGCCGCGAGATCACCTGCCGCGTCCGCGCCTTGACTGTAGCCGAGCAGCGCGATCCGGGTGGCCCCGCACAGCTGGACCATCGCCGATACCAGGACGCGCGCTTTGTCGATCGCCTCCTGTTTGGAGCGACCGTACACTTCGCTTTCCCATGGGAAAGCCGTTGCCGCGTAGGGGACATAGTCGACCTGGACATCCCCGGGTAGATCATTCAGGCTCAGCGCGAGCATTCCTTTGCCCGGATCGGTGTTGGACGTTTCCCACGTTCCGGGAATCGCCACGACGTACAACTCTGGGCAATGGGCCGGTGCGCCGTCCGAAGCGGACACGACACCGAGATGAACGGTGGTCACCGCCACGGCTACCAACGCAGCGGCGATCGTCTTCCATCGAGCGAGCATCGAATACCTCAGGCGCTCATCACGGTAGCCGCAGGAAATCCGTCATGCCGTTCGGGCCGCACCGAGTTCGACGCCTCGGAGACCGGTTGCTCCGGATCGTGATCGCACAACGGGTTTCGACGCCGCGCCGCCTGAGTCCATCCATACCTGCGCCACTCCTCATTGAGCCGAGCACCGATCATGCGAGCACAAGGACGACCACACGTCGGCAGAGTATAAGAATAGCCATTAACATAATGATCGTCCAGCGTCCCGCCTCGGCTCATCGCAACCCAGTCTCAGTCGCCCGGCTTCCGGAGACATCAGCCAGTGCGAGTACCGTCCATTCCCACTGCTGTAGTGGTTTTCTCGCATCCCGACGACACAGCTTGCGGCACCACGTGCGTCGTTACCGCGGACGACAGGCCCTGCCGTCACCACCAATGGTGGCGGTAGGGTGAATAGGCAGTCACATACCCAGCGGATGGGTCGGCAAGCCGAGTGAAGGTGCACCCCCCTCGGTCAACCGCGCTCCCACACCCGACGTATCCTCCGATGCCACGGCCACCCCCGAGCAAGGATGGGCATCCGGCTCCGGCAGCGCGCGTGCAAACACTGCGCAGGGTCGATCACCGGGGCACGATGCTCTTCGCGCCCACCATGCGCACGAGGCTGAGGATCGGGAGCCCGATCACCAAATGTTCGATCCCGGTGGAGATGCCGACCCAGAGGTCGCTGGACAGTGCCAGAGGAATGATCACCGCCGCGGCGGTCAGAATGCCCACGATCCAGCCGAAGAACAACTCCGGCGACGGAGTGCCCAAGCGCAACAGATACCACAGCACCCCGCCCAACAGCGCACAAATGAATGCCACCACGGCGAACCAGTACGCATCTTGGGCCATCGGGTTCCACACCCCGAACTTGCCGCTCTCGCTCACCCGGGTGGCGATGATCTCGATGATCCAGGCGCACAACCACGCCGCGAGCGCGGTTACCACCGCCGCGGCGATCACACCGCCGACGAACATGCCGATATTGACGTCCGGCTCCTGCCGCGACCGAGGTTGCCTCTCCGGGCGTTCGGAGTGCTGATACGCGCCCTGTCCCTGGTCCTGGCCGTATCCGGACGCCTGGTCGTATCTGTGATCCTGGTCGTATCTGTGATCCTGGGCGTACCCGTGATCCTGGGCGTACCCGTGATCCTGGGCGTACCCGTGATCCTGGCCGTATCCCGAGGCCTGGCTGTACCCGCGATCCTGGCCGTACCCGGGATCACGGTAATCGCCCGGCTGATAACCGGCTTCATAACGTGCGGTGTGCTGGTCGCGCGGATTCATGGGATTCAACCGCCGATCACCTCCGTGGAGAGCTTGCGTGTGCGTCGAGTGTAGGGCGGGGCCGCAAGGGCCGCTGCCCCCTATTGAATTCCCGTTGCGCGCAGTCGTCACACACAGGCCAGCGCCGCCATGGCGGAGATCAGTAAGGTGCCGGACTCCGATCGGTTCTGAGGAGCGCCGTGGCCCAGCCGACAACTCCTCCCGGTTCCCGGCCGATCGCACCTGAGCACGATCCGCGGTGCGGAAAGTTCAGGCGACGACCGTCCGTTGCGGGACGCCCACGTATTCGCTCAGTGGCCGGATCAACGCGTTGGATTCGCCCTGCTCGATGATGTGCGCGGTCCAGCCGGTGATGCGGCTCATCACGAAGATCGGGGTGAACACCTCGATATCGAAACCGAGCAGGTAGTAGGCGGGGCCGGTCGGGAAGTCGAGATTCGGTTCGATGCCGGTGGCCTCGCGCATGGTGCGCTCGAGGACCTCGTATATACGCACCCACTTCTGGCCGTCGGTCGCCGCGGCGATATCCAGGAAGGCTTTCTTCATGGTGGGGACGCGGGAGTCACCGTTCTTGTAGACGCGATGGCCGAAGCCCATCACCTTCTCCTTGCGCGCCAGCTTGTTACGCAACCATGCCTGGGCCAGCGCGGGGTCGTCGATCTCCAGCATGTCGTGCATGACGGCTTCGTTCGCGCCGCCGTGCAGGGGCCCTTTCAATGCGCCGATGGCGGCGGTGACGGCGCTGTATATGTCCGACTGCGTGGAGGTGACGACGCGGGCGGCGAAGGTGGAGGCGTTGAAGCTGTGCTCGGCGTAGAGGATCAACGACACTTCGAACGCTTCCACCAACGCGCGCGACGGGATGGTCCCGAAGCACATGTTCAGGAAGTTCTCCGCGTACCCCAGATGGGAATGCGGTGCGATCGGGTCCAGGCCATGGCGACGGCGATAGTCGGCCGCGACGATGGTCGGCAGCACCGCGAACATGCGAAGAGCCTTGGCGCGGTTGGCGTTCGCCGAATTGTCGTCTTCGGCCGGGTCTTCCGCGCCGAGGTAGCTGATGGCGGTGCGGACCACATCCATCGGGTGGCAGGTGTCGGGCAACTTGGCCACCAGCGACAGCAGTGACCGGTCGGCCCGGCGGGCCGCGCGTTCTCGCTGCTGGAACCGCTCCAGTTCGGCGTCCGAGGGCAACTCGCCGTACCAGAGCAGATACGCCACTTGCTCGAAACCGCAGTGTGCGGCCAGGTCCTGTACGGCGTACCCACGGTAGGTCAGAGAGTTGGTTTCCGGCACCACCTTCGAGATGGCCGTGGTGTCGACGACGACGCCTGCCAGACCTTTGGCTATGGTCGGTACCGCGGCCTCCGGCCCACCCGTCGCCCGACCACCGCCCCCCATCGAATCGCTTGGCGATGCGGTGTTCATCACTGGTTCCTTCCCAGAGTGAAATCGAAGATGTCGGAATCGAATTCGTTGTATCGCTCGTACTGGAGAAGCTCGTACAGGCGAGAGCGGGGCTGCATTCGATCGAGCGAGCCCGATTGCGTGCCCTGCTCAAAGATCTCCCGCAACCCGGCTTCGGCCGCGAACATCGCCAACCGCAGGGTGGACACCGGGTAGATCACCGCGTTGTAGCCGATCCGCTCCAGTGTCGCCGCCGGGATGAGTTCGGACTTACCGAACTCGGTCATATTCGCCAGCAATGGAATCGGCATCGCGGCCCGGAACTTCTCGAAATCCGCGACGGTGCGCAACGCTTCGGTGAAAATCAGGTCCGCGCCCGCTTCGGCATAGGCCCCGGCCCGATCGATCGCGGCGTCGATGCCTTCGATCCCGGCGGCGTCGGTGCGCGCGCAGAGGACGAAATTCGGATCCCGCCGGGCGGACACCGCGGCCCGGAGCCTGCGCACCATCTCCTCGACCGGCACCACAGCCTTGCCGTCGAGGTGACCGCACCGTTTCGGATTCACCTGATCCTCGAGATGGCAGCCCGCGATTCCGGCGTCTTCCAGCATCGAGACCGTGCGCGCGGCGCTCATCGGCTCGCCGAAGCCGGTGTCGGCATCGATGAGCACCGGCAGATCGGTCACGCGCGCGATCTGCCGACCGCGCTCCGCCACCTCGGTCGAGGTGGTGAGCCCGATATCCGGCAGCGCCAGATCGGCCGAGACCACCGCGCCGGAGACATACACGCCTTCGAAGCCGATTTCTTGAATCAGCTTGGCTACCAGCGGATTGAACGCGCCCGGGAAACGCTGGATCGTTCCGGAGGCCAGCCCCGCGCGGAACGCGGCGCGTTTGTCGGCGGCCGGCGTGGCCGCGGCCAGCAGACCGGTCATCAGAACAGTCCCTTCGGCAATTTCGGCGCCCGCGCGAGTACCTCGTCGGAGACGGTGAAGTTCAACTGACCCAGTTCCTCGGCGGACAGCTGCGGGGTGCTCTGGGCCACGTCGAGGAAGCGGTCCTGCTCGCCCGCGTCGATCACTCCCTCGGCCAGCGTCCGGAACTTGGCGATGTACTGGTCCCGGGTGAATGGCCGCGCGCCGAGCGGGTGCGCGTCGGCGACCGCGAGTTCGTCGACGATCACCTCGCCGCTCTTCAGCGTGACCTCGACACGGGCGCCGAACGCCTTCTCGTTCGGGTCGGTCGAGTGATAGCGCCGGGTCCACTCCGGGTCCTCGGCGGTGGAGATCTTGCGCCACAACTCGACGGTGTCGGGTCGCTGTGCACGTTCGGGGGCGTAGGAGCGCTCGTGGTGCCAGGCGCCGTCCTGCAGGGCGACGGCGAAGATGTACGTGACGGAGTGATCGAGGGTTTCGCGGGACGCCGTCGGGTCGAACTTCTGCGGATCGCCCGATCCGGTGCCGATCACCACGTGCGTGTGGTGGCTGGTGTACAGCACGATCGAGGCGATCCGGTCCAGGTCGCCGATCCGCTCACGCAACCGGCGCGCCAGGTCGATCGGCGCCTGGCTCTGGTATTCGGCGGAATGCTCTTTGGTGTAGGTGTCGAGGATGCCGCGCTTGGGTTCACCCGGGCCGGGCAGCGGCACCGAATACTCCTTGTCGGGGCCGCCCAGCAGCCAGGCGATGACGCCGTCCTCCCCTTCCCAGATCGGCGACGGCGCGCCTTCACCGCGCAGGGCACGATCGACCGCTTCCACCGCCATCTTCCCGGCGAAAGCGGGTGCGTAGGCCTTCCAACTGGAGATTTCTCCCTTGCGCGATTGCCGGGTGGCGGTGGTGGTGTGCAGTGCCTGACCGATGGCCTGATAGATGGTCTCGATGTCCAGGCCGAGCAGCGTGCCGATACCGGCGGCGGCGGAGGGGCCGAGGTGGGCGACGTGGTCGATCTTGTGCTCGTGCAGGCAGATCGCCCGCACCAGGTCCACCTGGATCTCGTATCCGGTCGCCAACCCGCGGATCAGATCCCGCCCGCCGCGTCCGGCATGCTGGGCTACCGCCAGGATCGACGGGATGTTGTCGCCGGGGTGGGAGTACTCCGCGGCCAAGAACGTGTCGTGAAAATCCAGTTCGCGCACGGCCACGCCGTTGGCCCAGGCCGCCCACTCCGGCGAGCATCGACCGTCGACGCCGAAGACGGTCGCGCCCGGCTGGTACGGGTGCGCCAGCGCCTGGGCGCGCGCGTTGGCCACCGGACGACGCGTCACCGACGCCGCCGCGACCGCCGCGTTGTCGATGATCCGGTTGACGATCATCTCCTCGGTCTCCGGAGCGACCGCCACCGGGTCCGCGGCAACCTCGGCGATCCGCCACGCGAGGTGCTCCTCGCGGGGGAAGTGCTCAGCGGAGCGGCGCGTGCGGACGAAGTGGTTTTTCACGACGGAAGCCTCCAGATCATCAATTTCCGGGTTTCTTTTCGCACACTACACACACCTATGCACGCGGGAAATCCGTTACAAATGCCGAATTTTGCGTACCGAAATCAGCAAATTTGTGGAAATTGCGAAATCTCGTGGTGCTACATTCGCGAGCATGCAGAAGATGTATGCGGGCGGACGGCTGCGCGCACTGCGCGAGCAACGCGGCTTGTCGCAATCGGGCCTGGCGAAGGCGCTCGCGCTGTCGGTCAGCTACGTCAACCAGCTGGAGAACGATCAGCGGCCCCTGACGGTGCCGGTGCTGCTACGCCTGAATTCCACCTTCGACCTGGACATGGGGTTCTTCGCCGCCGACACCGACGCGCGACTGCTCGCCGACCTGCACGACGTCTTCGCCGAGGATCCCGACGGCACGACGGTGTCCACCGCCGAACTCGACGACCTGGTCTCCCGGGTGCCCGCCGCCGCCCGCGTCCTGGTGAGCCTGCACCGGCGTCTGCGTGGCGCGACCGAACAACTCGAACGATTCTCCGCGGGCATCGAAAGCCCCACGGCCGACCCCGGTCGTGCCATGCCGTACGAGGACGTGCGCGACTTCTTCTACGACCACCGCAACCACATCCCCGAACTCGACCAGGCCGCCGAACGACTCTTCGCCGACCACGGTATGGGCATCGGCGGCCTCGACCTGCAATTGAGCAAACTCCTGCGCGAGCGGCACGGCATCACGGTCGCGATCAGATCCGACGACCCACACCGCCCCGGCCCCAAGCGCGTCTACGACCCCGAAGCGGGCCGTATCACGCTCGCCCGCAGGCTTTCCGCCGGTCAGCGGGCCTTTCAGCTCGCCACGCAGCTGGCTTTTCTCACCCAGACCGCGACCATCGATGCGTTGACCGCGAGGGTGGAGTCGATGGCGGCCGAATCGCGCGAGCTCCTGCGGGTGGGATTGGCGAACTACTTCGCCGGGGCGCTGATCCTGCCCTACACCCGGTTCCGGGACGCCGCCGAAGAGCTGCGCTACGACATCGATCTGCTGTCGGCGATGTTCGAGGTCGGCTTCGAGACCGTTTGCCACCGCCTGTCCACGCTGCAACGCCCCGGACGACGCGGAGTCCCGTTCTTCTTCGTACGCACCGACCGCGCGGGCAACATCTCCAAACGCCAATCCGCGACCGCGTTCCATTTCTCCCGGGTCGGCGGCAGCTGCCCGTTGTGGGTCGTCCACGAGGCCTTCACCACACCCGGTCGAATCCGTACCCAGATCGCGGAGATGCCCGACGGACGCAAATACCTCTGGCTGGCCCGAACCACCGACGAGAGCACCCCCGGATACCTCTCTCCCAGAAGGGATTTCGCAATCGGTCTGGGATGCGACCTGGCCTACGCCGACAAGCTCGTCTACTCCCACGGCCTGCCCATCCACGACGACACCTCCGCGGTGCCCATCGGCGCGGGCTGCAAGATCTGCGAACGCCCCGACTGCGCCCAGCGCGCCTTCCCGCAACTCGGGCGCGCGATCCGGGTCGATGAGAACCGCGCCGCCAACATCCCCTACACCCCGGCCGACCATCGCGGCGAACCGCGATGATCACACCGGCTTCATGCCACCTACGAGCCCCAGCCGACGTACGATTCCGCGCGCATCCGTTCTCGCATGTGTGGGTAGTGGAGTTCGAAGGCCGGGCGTTCGGATCTGATACGGGGGAGTTCGTAGAAGTTGTGCCGAGGAGGCGGGCAGGTCGTGGCCCATTCGAGTGAATTTCCCCCGCCCCAGGCGTCGTCCACGGTGACGACCTCGCCGTAGCGGTAGCTGCGGAACGCGTTCCATACGAACGTGACCATCGAGACGCCCAGAATGAACGATCCGATGGTCGAGATGGCGTTCAGCGCGGTGAACCCGTCGGTCGGCAGATAGTCGGCGTACCGGCGGGGCATGCCTTCGGCGCCCAGCCAGTGCTGAACCAGAAAGGTCGTGTGAAAGCCGACGAATGTCGTCCAGAAATGCAGCCTGCCCAGGCGTTCGTCCATGTAGCGCCCGGTCATCTTGGGGAACCAGAAGTAGATTCCGCCGAAAGTGGCGAATACGATCGTGCCGAACAACACGTAGTGGAAGTGGGCTACGACGAAATAGGTGTCGTGAATCTGCCAGTCCAATGGCGGGCTGGCGAGGATGACGCCGGACAGTCCGCCGAACAAGAAAGTGACGATGAAGCCGACGGCGAACAGCATCGGGGTCTCGAAAGTCAGGTTCCCCTTCCACATGGTGCCGATCCAGTTGAAGAATTTGACCCCGGTCGGCACCGCGATCAGGAAGGTCATCATCGAGAAGAAGGGCATCAGCACCGCCCCGGTCGCGAACATGTGATGCGCCCATACCGCTGCCGACAGCACTCCGATCGAGATGGTGGCGTACACCAGAGGGCCGTAGCCGAACAGGGGTTTGCGGCTGAACACGGGCAGGATCTCGCTGATGATCCCGAAGAACGGCAGTGCCACGATGTAGACCTCGGGGTGCCCGAAGAACCAGAACAGATGCTGCCAGAGCAGAACGCCACCGGTGGCGGCGTCGTAGATGTGCCCGCCGAGATGCCGGTCGTAGGCCAGCGCCATCAAGGCGGCGGTGAGAATCGGGAACGCGAGCAACACCAGCACGCTGGTCACCAGGATGTTCCACCCGAACATGGACATGCGGAACATCGTCATGCCCGGCGCGCGCAGGCAGACGATGGTGGTGATCATGTTCACCGCGCCGAGAATGGTGCCCAAACCGGATACGACCAAGCCCATGATCCACAGATCGGCTCCGGGGCCTGGCGCGTGGATGATGTCGCTCAGTGGCGTATACGCCGTCCATCCGAAATCAGCCGCGCCGCCGGGTGTCACGAATCCGGAGACCACCATCGTCCCGCCGAAGAGGAACAGCCAGAAGCTCAAGGCATTCAACCGGGGAAATGCCACGTCGGGTGCTCCGAGTTGCAGCGGAAGGACCGCGTTGGCGAATCCGAACACCGTCGGAGTCGCATACAGCAGGAGCATGACGGTGCCGTGGATGGTGAACAGCTGGTTGTACTGCTCGGGTGAGAGGAACTGCAGGCCCGGCCGTGCCAGTTCCGCGCGCATGAGCAGCGCCATCAAACCGCCGAGCAAGAAGAAGGCGGTCGCGGCGACGAGATACATGATGCCGAGCACCTTCGGGTCCGTCGTGGTGACCAGCCGCCACAACACCGAGCCCTTCGGAGCCGTCCGCGCCGGAAACGGCCTGGTCGGTGTGACCTGCGGTGCGAGTGGATACGACACCTGAGTCATCGATACTCCTCACCTGCTACCGGCGAGATCACCCGCGGTGGCCGGGGACGAATTCCTGGGCCTTGGCTTTCGCGCCTTGTGCCACGAGATGCCAGGCGTCGGGGTCGCCCCGCAGCACCGCTTCGGCGGTGGATTTCATCTGGTCCCAGGTGGCGTGCGGTGGGATCGGCGGTACCTCCGGATCGCAGCGGACGTCGAGCACCGTGGGCCGCTCGGCCGACAGCGCCGCTTCCCAGGCGGGCGCGAGGTCGTTCGGGTCGTCCACGGCGATGGCGCCCAGGCCGTACGTGCGGGCGAGTTCGGCGTAGGAGACCTCCGGCAGCGACTGCGATTCCTCGAATTTCGGCGCGCCCCCCATCGAGCGCAGCTCCCACGTGACCTGGTTCAGGTCGTTGTTGTGGAACACGCACACCACCAGCCGTGGATCGCGCCACTGCTCGTGGTAACGGCTGATGGTCAGCAATTCGCCCGCGCCGTTCATCTGCATCGCACCGTCACCGACGAGAGCGACCACCGGCCGGTCCGGGTGGGCGAACTTCGCGCCGATCGCGTACGGCACACCAGGCCCCATGGTCGCCAGCGTCCCCGACAACGAACCCCGCATCCGCCCGCGGAACCGCAGACAGCGGGCATACCAGTTGGTGGACGACCCGGAGTCCGCGGTCACGATGGCGTCCTCCGGGATGTACCGCGACAGTTCCCACACCACCCGCATGGGATTGACCGGCTTCGCGTCCAGCAGCGACTGGCGTTCGATCGTGTCCCACCAGCGCCGCACGTTGGATTCGATCGTCGTCCGCCAGCTGCGATCGGACTTGCGGCTCAGCAGCGGAAGCAGTTCGGTGAGTGTTCGTTTCGCGTCACCGACGAGGTTGACCTCGGTGGGGTATCGCATGCCGATCATGGCGCCGTCGATGTCGATCTGCACCGCACGCGCCTGACCGAAGTCCGGAAGGAACTGCGAATAAGGGAAATTCGATCCGATGATCAACAGGGTGTCGCAGTCGCGCATCAGTTCATAGCTGGGCCGGGTACCCAGGAGCCCGATGGATCCGGTCACGTACGGCAGGTCGTCCGATAGCACGTCCTTGCCGAGCAGGGCTTTGGCCACCCCGGCTCCGGTGATCTCGGCCAGCTCCATCACCTGCTCGGCGGCGTCCCGGGCGCCTTGCCCGACGAGGATCGCCACCCGCGACCCGGCGTCGATGATCTCGGCGGCTCGTTCTATGCCTGCGCGATCCGCGGTGACCGTGGCATGCAGTGCCGAAGGCGGGCTGGATGGCACTTGCTTGAACGCGTGCTCGGGCGGCTGATAGCGCTCCTCCTGCAGATCGGAGGGGATGATCAGCGCCGTGGGGGCCCGGCGGGTGGTCGCGATACGGAACGCGCGGTCGAGCGCGTTGGGCAATTGATCGGGAACGTTCACCTCGACCAAGTAGTCCGAGGCGACATCCTTGAACAGGCTCTGCAGATCGACTTCCTGCTGATAGCTGCCGCCCATCGCGCTGCGCGCGGTCTGCCCCACGATCGCCACGACCGGCACGTGATCGAGTTTCGCGTCGTAGAGGCCGTTGAGCAGATGGATCGCTCCCGGACCCGACGTGGCAGTGCAGACGCCGACCTCGCCGCTGAACTTCGCGTAGCCCACCGCCTGGAACGCGGCCATCTCCTCGTGGCGCGCCTGAATGAAGGCGGGTTTGTTGTCGGCCCGCCCGAACGCGGCGATCAAGCCGTTGATGCCGTCGCCCGGATAGCCGAACACCTGCTGCACGCCCCAGTCACGCAGCCGTCGCAAGACATAGTCGGCGACCTGGTCAGCCATGTCGTTCTCCTGTCCGCCTTCGAGGTGTCGTCTCCGGGGCCGATTACCCCGGCCGGCGGCCCTCAACCCGAGGCATACGCGGCGACCGGACGGGTATCCCCGCGGTGTTCTCGTCTGTTCCGATGCTCACCTGCCGTCGTCGAGAGGATGTGCCCGAAATGGCGCGTTCGCTTCAATTGCCCGGCCATCACAGCGCTTCCGGTCGTTCCAGATGGCCGTTGGAGGCACTGCGCGCGGACTCACCGAGCGGATCGACGGCGAGGTTCGATTCGACTCAGGAAGCCGCGCGACGTACTCGACGGATGCGTCCAACTATCGCGCCGTCCCCCTCGGGGTGGTCGCGCCGCGCACACCGGAGGACGCGGCCACGGCGGTCGCCGTCTGTCGCGCGCACGACGTGCCGGTGGTGTCGCGTGGTGGCGGCACGAGCCTGGCCGGGCAATGCCGCAACGCGGCGATCGTTATGGACCGGAGTAAATACTGCCCGCATGTGGTGTCGGGGGACCGTGCCGCCGCCACCGCCGTGGTCGAGCCGGGCATCGCGCTCGACCGGCTCAACACCGAGCTGGCATCCACCGGCCTGATGGTCGGCCCCAAGCCGTCCACCCATGTCAGCTGCACGACCGACAGCTCTCGCCGCGCTTCCGGCTCGACGGAATGAGAGCACGGCCCGGCCGGTGAAGGCCCGGGCGGCGACATGCCCTGACGTCCATACTTTTTCATCACCCGCCGGTCCACCGCGATTGCGGCGGACGCACCCGGTGCACGCGATCGACCGACGAGGCTCCGGGCTGCTCGACGAGCGGGATGGGCCATCGGCGGTCGATCATGGTCGCCGTGTGCAGCGTACGTTGGCGTTTCATGATCGGCCCGAGCTCCGGCGCGCCGATCGATACCGTCACGGTGCAATCGCCGGGGCCGAGCGCCGCCAGCATGCCGTTGCGAACGGTGGCGGCGAGCGGCTGGAGCAGTAGCGCGACGCAGAGTTCGATCGTGAACTCCCCCACCGGGTTTCCGTCGATGGTGACATCCAGGCACGGATGGTAGGTCTGGGTGATCTCGTGTTCGAACAGCGTCACCTGCTCGGCTCCGCCCGCACTTGTACGCATCGCCGCCATGCGTAGCCGGTCGTAGCGGCGCCAACCCTCGATCGCGACAGTGCCCAAGTCGACCTCGAGCAGCCCATCTATCGTCTCGGCCACCTCGTGCAGCGCCGCCGACTCCAGTAGTGCGGCCACGCCCGGCGCCCGGCGCAGTGCCAAGTGTTCGGCGCCCTTTTCGTGCAGGCACTCGGCCAACTCGCCCACACCGACATCGTGCGGAGCGTTCTGGAACAGTACTGTCCGAGCCCTGATCAACGCTGGACTTGTCATCCGAATATCTCCTTGACATTCAGCCATGGCTCGCGGGCCCGCAGCCGCACCCGGACGTCGGGAGCGCGGGCGACCTGGCGAACGTGGATGGATGGGGGGCCGTCCGCGACCACACGCACATGTACCCGTGGCAGATGCGGATCCTCATCGTGCGACGCGCCGCCCGGGCGTTTCCCGCGACCCCGTATGACCAGAGCCGCGGCACCGAGGGCAAGGAGGAACCCTCCGATGCCCACTATGCCGATGGGGCCGGTGTCCGGGTTGCCCGCATCGGCTTGTCCCAGAGGAGGCGGAGGCTCGCCGGGCGGTTCCGGGATTCCGGCTCCGTTGGGTGTGGGGACGAGCCGCGCGGGTGATATCTCCACGGACGTCTTCGCGACAATGCGCTGAGAGGTTCCCGCACAGGCGGCGGGGATGGAGTGCAGACCCAGTGCGGCTCCCTGTGGCACATCGACGCGAGCATCGAACGAACCGCCCTGAACCTGGGCGGTCACCGCCGCGGACCAATCCGGAAGCACCCGCACCAGGTCGCAGGGCCAGCGTTCGCCGTGCACAGTGATCACGGTGCCGCGTTCCGCAGTGGCCGGCGCGGTGAGAACGGGTGCGGGAAGCACGGCCGAACTCTCGGTCGGTACAGGGGACGGACCGGAACTCGGTGGCGGCGCGGTTGTCCCGACCGGTTTCGTCGTCGTGGTCGTCGTCGGACTCGGTTGCGTCGTGGTTGTGGACTCCGGCTTTGTCGTCGTGGTTGTCGGTTCCGGATTCGTCGTGGTTGTCGGTTCCGGCCTGGTCGTCGTGGTTGTGAGCTCCGGTTCAGTCGTGGTTTTGGGCTCCCGTTTCCCCGTCGTGGGCTCCGGTGTCGTCGGGGTGGTCGTCCAATCGGACCGCGTAGTCTTGGGCAGCCAGTCATCCGTGGGCGTGCTGTTCGGCCAAGCGGGTTGCGACGTGACCGGCGACGGGTTGGGCACGGTGGTAACCGGCTCCGGTGCCGCGACCGGTACCGACACCGCGCCGAGCAGTCCCGCTACGGCCGCCGCGACAAGGAATACTCGCGAATCGTTTCTCATGATCACCTCCCCCGAGACAGGCATGCTCCCGAGGATGCAGTCGAGCCTTCGCTCTCCTCGACCTGCCGACGCGAGTAGCCGACTACCCGTTTCCCGTAGTCGCGCCCGTACCCGTCTGCCTCGGCACCGCCCTTGATTCGGCGAGGCCAGCGGATGTATCACCAGTCGAGGCTCGAACGCACCATCCGTGCTCCGCGACTTCGCCGCAGAGGTCGCCGCGGGGAAGGCGGCTCCCGGCCGGGTGCAAGAGCGGGACCTTGGTCCTTCGCCGCTGGCTACCGGTTGCTCTACTGCCGCCTCGCCGAGGAGACGGACACTCGCAGGTACGCCGCCACGATCTCGACCCGGCCCGACAACGGCCCCCGCATGCGAACCGGAGGAGAACCCATGTTCACTTCGAGCAAGGCTCCGATCCTCGCGGGTGTCGACGGTTCCGAGGTGGCGCTTGCCGCCGTGCGCTGGGCCGCCATCGACGCCGCCCACCGCCACGCACCGCTGCACCTCGTCTATCTGACCGGTGGCCTCGGCGACCACGGTTCCGGCGTCGAGTTCGGGCCGTCCGCCCCCGGCAGCTATCGCTGGGGCGGCCCGGACGCGTTGGAGATCGCGTACGCCACGGCCATCGCCGAATCCGCTCCGATCAATCGGATCGACGTGACCGCGGAGTTGACCAACGCCGCCCCCGTTCCGGTTCTGCGCCGCCGATCCGAGACCGCGCGGCTGCTCGTGGTCGGCGCCCATGACCTCGGCGCGTTCAGCCGCGCGATGCTGGGATCGCTGAGCACCGCGCTGGCGCGGCAGGCGGGATGCCCCGTTGCCGTCATTCCCCGTGGCGTCGAGCACGGCGACGGGCCTGTCGTCGTCGGCGTCGACGCCTCCACGAGCAGCGCGGCAGCCGTCTCCTTGGCTTTCGACGAAGCGGCGTTTCGCGGCGCCGATCTCGTTGCGGTCCACGCGTTGTCCGGCTTCCCCGGCTCGCTCATCGAATCGCGGGAGGGTGGCGAGGGATTGCTCGACCGGAGTTTGGCAGGGTACAGCGAGGCGTATCCGGAAGTGACGGTGAGGCGTGTCGTGGTCGAGGACCACCCCGCCAGGCGACTGCTCGAGGCGGGCGAGAAAGCGCGGTCGATCGTCGTCGGCAGCCGCGGGCACGACGAATTCTCCGCGATGCCGCTCGGTTCGGTCAGTAGAGCCGTACTACACGGGGCGCAGGTGCCGGTGATAGTCACAAGACCGGCGAGCTTTGCGCGGCACCCCCGGAACCGGCGATAGACGGGCACCGCCACCGCGATCGACGGACCGTCAACGCTACCGATTCACGGTGCACCACGGGGAGCCGTGGGCGCGTAGCCGAGCTCGCACACGAGGGCGGGCGACGACTGCCGATCGGATTGTGCCGCTATCGAGCACAACCGACCGTCCAGCCGCCGCCCGCCGAGGACGCCGCCCGCCCGCCGTCAGCCGTCCAGGCGCTCCTGGATGGCTTCGATGACGCGAAGCCGCAGTTCATCGGCGCGGATGACCGCATCGACAGAGCCGACTTCGACGGCGCGCTGGATGTTGTGGATGCGGTCGAACTCCGCGGCCACTTCACCGAGTTTCTCCGCGCGCACCGAGGAGCGCAGTTCGTCCAGTTCGGCGCTCAGAGTGGCGCGATCGGTACCGGCCGCGTTGGCGACGCGCACCTCCAGCTCCTGCACCCGCGGGTCGGCCGTGGTGCGGGTGGCGACGTCACCGGAGAACACCGCCGCCGCGGCGGGCGCGCCGCCGAGCACCGAGGCGAATGAGCCTTCCAGCGCCAGGACGGTCATGTTCGGGTTCAACGCCTTCGAGAAGACGACGAACGCGCCACCGTGATAGCGGGAGATCACGCAGAACACGATCGGACCGTCGAAGTTGACGATCGCACGGCCGATCTCGGCGCCGTACTCCAACTGCAACTTGCGCATCGACTCCGGCGACCCGTCGAAGCCCGACAGGTTCGCCAGCACCACCAGCGGACGGTTGCCGCTCGCGGCGTTGATCGCCCGCGCGGCCTTCTTCGACGACCGGGGGAACAGCGTGCCCGCGGTGTAGGTGTCCGGGCCGTCGGTGGGCGGAAAACCGTGCCGCGGCACGCCCCTGGACTCGATGCCCAGCAGGCACACCGGGATTCCGCCCAGATGCGCGTCCTGCACGACGGCGGTCTCGGCGTCGGCCATGCCCGCCCAGCGCTCCAGCACGGGGTGGTCCTGGTCGGCGACCGCGCGCATCACCGTGCGGATGTCGAACGGCTTCTTCCGGTCCGGATTCGCGGTGGCGGAGAAGATCTCGCCGACGGTGGCGAAGTCGCTGCCCGCCAGGACGTGCGGGAAATCGGAGATGTCGCGATCGATGGGATCGCTCGTCTGCGACCGCCGCGGCGCCTGCTCACCAGGGACGATGTAGGTGTGGTCGTAGTGCGCCATCAGGATGTCGCGCGCCGCGGCCAGGTTCGGCGCCCAGTACTGCGCCTGTCCGTTCGGACCCATGACCCGGTCGTAGCCGCCGATGCCGAAGTTGTCCTCGGCCGACACGCCGCCGGAGAAGTCCAGCGCCTGCTTACCGGTGAGCACCATGGCCGAATCCGGCGTCATCACCAGGATGCCCTTGGTGTGCATGAGCATGGTCGCCTCGGCGTTCCAGTACGGCTGAGCTCCGACATTGATGCCCGCGACCACGATGTTGATCTCGCGGCCCGCCTGGGTGAATTCGACGATCCGCTTGAGCGCGGCCGCCACCCAGTCCATGTTCTCGGTGCCCGATTCCATCGAGATGCGAGCGCCCGCCGACAGCGCGTACCACTCCAGCGGCACCTCCAGGCGCTCGGCCAGGTCCAGTGCGGCGATCACCCGCCTGCACTCCGGTTCCGACAGCGCGCCCAATGCTTTCGTCGGGTCGCCGAGCAGCACCACCCGCGTGACGCCCTCCGGGTGTTTCGGGGTGGCCGTGGTGATGACGCCGGCGACGATCGCGGCGGTGTTGCGCCCCTTCGGCCGGTCGACCGGGACGAGCGTGTGATCGCTGTCGAGGTCGTATTCGGTGAAATCGCCGAGCAGGCTGGTCAATTCGTAGGGGTACACCGCATTGCGGCCCGCGGCGCGCAGCACCTTCTGCCGGTAGGCGTCGAGCGGTTCGATCGGTTCGTCGGACGGCTCGCCGAAGGTCACCACGGTGCCGCCCGCGGCATCGAAACTGATCCGGATGGCCACCTTCGCCAACTCGCCGGTGTCCGCGTCGCGTTCCCGCGCGATGAGCACGATCTCCTCGAGTCCGGCGCCCGCGGTCGTCGGCAGCACATGCCCGCCGATCCGCTCGAGCTCGGCGCGGGTGACATCCAGCGGCGGCCAGACGTACATCACGATGCGATTGGTGTTGAGCCGCTTCGCCGACGGCCGCTGCGACTGCGCCCGGCGGATCGAGTCGAGGCAGGTGGCGATCGTGCTCTCGGCGGTCGGCAGCGCGAGCAGCCGTCCGTCGTGTTCGCGCAGCGCGGTCAGGTCCCGCACCTGGGCGAACGCGATGAGCCGGTCGTCGGCCGGATTGTCCTTCGCGACGCACCGGAACAGATAGATCTCCTCGTCGTCGGACGACGGCAGGCGCGTCAGATCGAACTTGCGCAGCCGCTCCATTTGCATCCGCTGCGCGATGTACGGATGCAGGCCGCGGATCAGCCTTTCCTCGGCCGGGCCGGTGGCCGACGGGCGGAAGGTGAAGTGGTGATGCATGACCGCGCCGTTGCTGCCCGCGACTGTCGCGGTGATCCGGTGCACCTGCTTCGGCAGCGGCTGCGCGCTGAGCACCGAGTGCAGAGCCGCGGCCATGGCGTCGAAGTCGGCGGGCTGCTTCTCCCAGCTGAGGTAGATGTCGGCGTCGATCGACACCGCGTCGCCGGTCAGTTCGGCCAGCCCGCGCACCGCAGCACCGAGCGCGTCGAAGCGCACCGCGGCGGACACCAGGCTCGCACCGTCGCGGTCGGCGATCAGGTAGCGGCATCCGTCGACGTCGTGGGTGCGGACGCCGGTGAGCCCCTTGTTGCCGTAGTACCGGCGGGTCAGCACCTCGAGCATCGCCGTGTTGTCGTCGCTGCCGCGCACCAGCCGCTGGCCCAGCAACCGCACCAGCGGTTCGGTGCTGCGGACCATGTCGGAGATACGCTCCGCGCGATCGGACGCGTCGGGATGGGTGTCCAGGTACCGCAGGGACCGGCGGACATTGGTGTACACGCGGGCGCGATTACGCCGCAGCAACGGCTGGCCGTACCAGCCGAACACCAGACCGCGAGCAAGATCGGCGACTACGGGGAAATGCACCTGGGTCGCGGCGACCAGCCGTTCCAGTGCCAGACCGACCGGTTCGCGCAGGGCTCGATCGGGCATCCGCTCGCCCAGCCACTCCCGCAGCAGTGCCGTCACGACCGCGACGGTGTCGGTGCGTTGCTGGGCGAGGAAGATCCGGAAGACCGCGGCCTCGAGCTCGGGGGAACGTTCCAAATCGGACACGCCGTAGTGGCCGAGCGCCCGCGCGAGCTTGCTCTTGAACGATTCCGGCAGTCCGGCCCGTTCGACGTCCAGGCTCTGCAGGTAGGTGTGGAAGTACTCGCGGGCACTGTGGACATGCCCTTGGGCGTCCTCACCCGACGGCCGGTTGTGGCTCAACTCGGCGAGGTCGGTGAACACGTCGATGAGCTCGAGTTCCTCCGCCAGCGGCCTGCGGTCGTCCGCGACGGCGATACGGCGGGCATCGAGGTAATCCGTCAGCACCCGGCGGTCGTCGTGCGGATCGACGTCGAAACCGAGCAGCAGGCCGCGCAGGTCCTGCGATCGTCGGACGATCCGCTCGTGCGGATGAGCCTGCGCATCCCCGGCGGGCAAGTCCAGTTCGACCGACCCGACGGCCGCGGTCTCCTCGACCGCGTCGTCCACCAGGCGCTCCAGCCGCAGCAACGGCGCCCCGGTCTCCACCTGGGTACCGACCGAGACGGCGCATTCCTTCAGCCGCGCCTTGAACGGTGCGCGCAGCACCGTCTCCATCTTCATGCTCTCCAGCACCAGCAGCGGCGCGTTGGCCTCGACCTCGTCGCCGACCTGCAACGGCGTGGCGACCACGAGCGCGGGTGCCGGTGAGCGGACGACGCCGCCCTCGTCCCGGCTCACCCGATGGGTCACACCATCGACGTCGACCACGTGGATCGGCCCGTGCGTGCCCGCGGTGACGCGGAAGGCGGTGCCGTTGACCACGATCTGGCCGGAATGCCGGTCATAGCGGACCAGGTCGACATCGGCGGTGCGGATGTCCTCGCCCGCCTCGATGCCGATGCGGAACCGATGCGCGCCGGTACGGGCCACGCGCACCCGATAGCCGACTCCGCGCAATTTGAGGTCGAGCGGTCGGCCCGCGTGGTGCTGCACCAGGGGACGACCGCCCGCGGCGGTGGACAGCAGGCGGTCCCGCTCGGCCCGTTCCTCTTCCTCGTAGGCATCGATGGCGGCGGCCGCGAGCGCGACGGCGGAGTTGCGGTGCGAAACGAGGCGACCCTGTCCGCGCACCCGGTCGATCCAGCCGGTGTCGGCGCTCGCGTCGATCACCTCGGGCTGGTCCAGCAGTTCGAGGACGAAACTCTTGTTCGTAGCGCCGCCCTCGATGATCACCCGGGTCTGCCCGACGGCCCGGCGCAACCTACCCAGCGCCTCGGACCGGTCGCGGCCGTAAGCGATGATCTTGGCGATCATCGAATCGAAATCGGCGGGGATGACATCGCCTTCACTGACACCGGTGTCGACCCGAATACCCGGCCCCGCGGGCAGGTCCAAGCGGGCGATCCGGCCCGGCGCGGGAGCGAAGTCGCGGTCGGGGTCCTCGGCGTTGAGCCGCGCTTCGATGGCGTGCCCACGCTCGGCGGGCGGCTCGCCCTCGAGCCGTTCACCCGAAGCCACCGCCAGTTGCGCGCGAACCAGGTCGAAACCGGTGGTCTGCTCGGTGATCGGGTGCTCGACCTGCAGACGGGTGTTGACCTCGAGGAACGCGAACAGCTCGTCACCGGGGTGATAGAGGAACTCGACGGTCGCCGCGCCGCGGTAACCGACCGCGACCGCCAGGCGCTCGGCCGAGGCCTTGAGTTCGGCGACCTGCTCGGGCCGCAGCACCGGTGACGCGGACTCCTCGATGACCTTCTGGTTGCGCCGCTGCACCGAGCAGTCGCGCACACCCAGCGCCCAAGCGGTGCCCTGACCGTCCGCGATCACCTGAACCTCGACATGGCGAGCGCCGGTGACGAGCCGTTCGAGGAACACCACACCACTGCCGAACGCGCGGGCGGCCTCCTGCCGGGTGCGCTCGTAGGCGTCGACCAACTCGGCCTCGTCGGTGACAACGCGAATACCGCGCCCGCCGCCGCCCGCGGTCGCTTTCAGCATGAGCGGGTAGCCGATGTCGGCGGCGGAGGCGAGCGCGTCGTCGACGGTCTCGACCGGGCCGCGGCTCCACGGCGCGACCGGTACACCGACCTCTTCGGCGATGAGCTTCGCGCCGATCTTGTCGCCGAGTTTGCGCATCGCCTCGGCATCCGGACCGATGAAGGTCACGCCGATCTGGTCGCACAACTCGGCGAACGCCGGATCTTCGGCGACGAAGCCCCAGCCGACCCACGCGGCGTCGGCCCGGGTCGCCACCAGCGCCCGTTCGAGCGCCTTCAGATCCAGGTACGGTCGCGCGGAGGCCGGCCCGAGGTCATAGGTGATATCGGCCTCGCGCACGAACGTCGCGTTGCGATCGACATCGGTGTAGAAGGCGATGGTCTCGATCGAACGTGCCGTTTCCGCGGCCAGGTCTCGGACCGCGTGGATGAGGCGCATGGCGGCCTCT
Source organism: Nocardia sp. NPDC051929 (assembly GCF_044548645.1). Lineage (NCBI taxonomy): Bacteria > Bacillati > Actinomycetota > Actinomycetes > Mycobacteriales > Nocardiaceae > Nocardia > Nocardia sp. NPDC051929. The sequence continues at coordinate 23,267 of NZ_JBIUCG010000025.1, forward strand.
CCCCGGTTCACAATGGCGATGCGGCTGAACACTCGCCGTCCTTCCTCTCCGAAGTTGTGGCCCGGTCGACGGGCAAAGGGTGGATACCCTTTGTCGCACATCCGGTCGGTGCAATTACACCTGTCCGGTGGTTACTCGGCCGTATCGTCGCGCGGGTGCGGGGCAGGCGCGCCGGGTAGCCCGCTGCCGACTGCGACGTTCAGGGAAGCGTGGAGTGATCCGGCAGCCGTCGGTCGCAGAGATGGCGATACCTGCGACGGCCACCCCGACGCCGCATGGTAAGCATCGTTCACCACGCGAAGGTTAGAGGCAGGCCGGTGCCGCGTCAATCTTTTCGCCTCGCGTACGCTCGCGTCGTCGGATTCCGCTACGAAACCAGAAACGCGAATTACTGGTCGGTTTCGAGTATTTTAGCGAGTACCGAGAGCTGTGGCGCCGCAACCTGCACGCGAACGGCGTCTCCTTTCGCAGACGTCTCCCCTCCCACGAACGGGGAACCTGCCACTTCGCGCCCCACCGGACGACCCCGTGACCAGGAACCGCGTAGTTGTCCCGGGTCCACCTCCTCACCCCGGGTACGGAGCAAACGACTCGATGCGCCCGCCGTAGCGCGTTCCGATCGCGATCTTCCCGACCTCGGCTTTACCGTAGGCATACAAAAGGCTCGGATGCCTATTCACCCCGTCGCGCTGCCACCCTGCACCCGGTAGGAGACCTGGCGCGCCGACCAGGGTGACGATCGGGATCCCACAGGTCGCAGATGCGTATGAAGCGCACCGCCTTCGCCGATGCGTCGACGTCCGGACAGACCGCGAACCGGTTGAACCGATCAGCCATGATGCAGCCGCGCCCGTCGATTCGGCCGAAGCCGACGCCGCGGTCAGTTACGCACCGGGGCAAGGATGTTCGCCGAATCTCGAACCTTGCCGTAGAGAACAGCGCGCAATCCGTCCGCGAACCTCAGATCCCGATCACCGGTCATAATCGCGAGGACATCGTCGGCGCCCTCCTGCCGGGCATGATCACCGGTCGAAATTCGCGCCACCAGGGAATCCCACTCGCCCGCGTTGCTCAGTTCGAGATAGGCCTGTTCCTCGATGACGAAACCCGTGATGTAGGAACGCAATACCAAAACGATCTCGCCGACGCCGAACTGCGGCAGAACCACACCGCGGAGGAGTGTCGTCAGCGTACTGGAGACTCTGATGGTCTCCGGCGAAGGCGAGTACGAGCCCGCGACGACGCGCCCTCCCTCACGGAAACGAAGTATCGCCGCACGAATACGCCGACAGCAGATCATCGTCTGAGCGACATCGGGGTTGCCGAGGTCGATATCCGACAGGTCGACGGCCCGGAAAATGGTGTCGGCCATCGCACGCTGGAGATCCTTCCGGTCCCGTAAATGCTTGTACAACGCACCCGGCGTCACCCCCGCCGCGGCCGCCAGCCGTCGCATCGTGAGCGCGTCCAGACCGTTCTCCGAGACGTAATCGTGAGCGATGTCGGCCAGACGATCCCGGGTCAACCCGCGCTTGGTCATCGCTATCGCGCCGATCCCGCGCCGCGAGCAGGCTCAAGGACGCGGCGAGTGCCTCCCCCCACGTGATCGACACATATGAGCCGTCGAGTCACCCCACGGACATCTACGAAGCGGAGGCCGTCCAGATCTCTCGAACGCGTGACGGAAGTGGTTACGACCGCCGGGTGATCATTGTTCACCTCGCCGAGGCTAGGACAAGCGCTGCATTGCCGTCAACGGCTCTACGGGGGATACATATCTTGATGCGCATATCTAAGTATGAACATGCAATTGTTCCCGTGGCGCCCGACCACAGCGAATTCACCCATCTCGCCCAGCTGGGCGTTCCGCCGTCAGCGCTCGGTTCAGGTACGGCCCAGCCTGCGCATTCGTATGCACCGCCGTTTCGGATGGCTACCATCAGACGCGATGCATGTTGAGTTGATGCTCGATTCACTCGATGGACTGTCCGTGGGAGACGCGCTGGGAGCGGAATTTCCCATCATGGGCCGGTCGATTCCGGATCTTCGGGCCGGCAATCTCCCGGCCCGGCAGTGCGGGTGGACCGACGACACCGAAATGGCCTGCACCGTGGTTGCCGAACTCATCGGTGGCGGTGGGATCGACCAGGATCGGCTCGCCGCCGCCTTCGCGCGCCGATTCGACCCGAGCCGTGACTACGGCTTCCTGGCGGTCGGTACCTTGCGCCGGATCCGCGACGGCGTGCACTGGCGGGAGGCGGCCGGAGCCGTGTACGACAACCAGGGATCCTGTGGAAACGGTGCGGCCATGCGGGTCGCTCCGCTCGGCGCCTTCTACGCCGACGATCCGGAAAAGATCGCCGCCGAAGCGGCGCGATCGGCGCAGGTGACGCATCTGCATCCGGAGGGCGTCCTCGGCGCGGTCGCGGTGGCGCTCGCGGCCGGTCAGGCCGCACATGCTCGCCTGCGCGGAAGTCGGCCCACGCCAGCGGATTTCATCACCGGCGTCCTCGACCGCCTCGACGATGGCGAGACGACCCGCCTGATTCGCCGTGCTCGCAGTCTGCTCGAGGCCTCCGCGGAGGAGGCCGCGGACGAACTCGGCAACGGATCCCGGGTCACCGCGCAGAACACGGTGCCGTTCACGATCTGGGTAGCGGCGACGCATCTCGACGACTACCCGGCCGCGATCACCACGTGTATCGCCGCGGACGGCGATATCGACACCACGAGCGCCATCGTCGGCGGAATCGTCGCCGCCCACACCGGCACCGACACGCACCCCGGCCCGCTCGGAGGAGTGCCGCGAACCTGGCTCGCCGCGCGAGAACCGTTGCCCGGCTGGTTCGACCCCACCCGCCGACCACCACGGCGCAAAGATTCCGTTTCCGGCCGCTTCCGGAAGTGGCTGTCCGGCGCGTCGTGAGAACAACCAGCTGACGCCGTGGATCCCCAACACCAAGACGCCACTCCCCCGTCGTACTTCCTCCCCTACCCTGACGCCCGCCGCACCGGTCGCGGCCCAGAGCCTCGTGGTCGCAAAGCTTTTCAACCGAGCGGCGCCGATCATGCGGTGACGTGAGCGACGTCCTGTGCCCGCGGGCGCCCTTGGACGGCCCACGCTTCTCAGTGGCGAATGAGGTCGGCCCGGGGCCTGAACCAACAACTGCTCGAGCCGGGCGGCAAGGCCTTGCTCCTCGCCGAGGGCCCGCCGCAAATGCTGGATGATCCTGTCCGGCTCGCTCACATCAGCCTCCTGCCGGCCGTGTAAACCCAACTCTACGTCGCGGCCCGCGGCGGCCAGACGTTCCGCATCGCCGACAACATCGACTCCGCCATCGAGGCCGTCGTGCGACTCGAGGCGAAGCATCCCGTCAACGGTGCGCAGCAGTCGCGGTTTCAACTCCACAGGGTCACATGCACTTTCGGGCGAAACCGCGTGACGCCCACGCCGGACCCACGGATCATCGCCTGGATGCATCGCGGGGTGGTGATGAACCGCAGCAGTTCCGACACCGCGGGCTGGCGGGAATCGGGCGGCAACGTGGTGGCGCACCACTCGTCGGATACCTGGAGCCCTGGTCCCTTGACGTGGATCAACCGACCGGCCGCGAGATCGGCGGCCACGGCGAAACCGATCGTCGGGGTGATGCCTCCGACCCGGCGGACCTCTTCCAGAGCGGCGGCGTCGCTCTGGAAGATCCGCTGATGGGATTCGGGTACCGCCAACTCGCGCAGCATCGTCGCGATGTGCCCGTCCACACTGCCCGCGCTGGGACCCAGCATCCACGGCTGCTCCCGCAGCAGCGCCGGAGGTGCGGCGGCGCCCGCCAGAGGGCTGTCGGGGCGCGCGACCGAGATGATCTGATACTTCAGGAACGGCCGGGCGGCGATGGCCGTGTCGGCGTTCTCCGGCCCGGGCCCGAGCGCGATGTCCACCGCACGGGTCTCGATCAGACCCCGGAACCGGCTGGTGGGGTGCACGCTCAGCTCGACCGCCAGATCCTTCGCCCGCGCCGCGAACAAGTCGATGAGGCCCGGCGCGGCATGTTCGGCGAACGCGCTCGATGCCGCGATGCGCAGCAGCCGTCGGCCATGGGCGGCTTCGCTCACCTCGATCGCGGTCTGCCGTTGCAGTCCGAGGATCTCGATGGCCCGGCTGGCCAAGCGCAATCCGCCGGGCGTGAAGGCCAGCCCCGCGGCGGCGCGGGTGAACAACGGGTCGTCGAGCTCTTTGCGCAGCTGGGCGATGTGCAACGAGACACCGGCGTCGGACATCCCCAGCTCTCTGGCCGCCGCATGGACGGAGCCGAGCCGCACCACGGTCGAGTAGGCCCGAAGCTGGGCGGGCGTCACGATCCGAGTCTAGTTTGGAGGTGGACGCGGTGCCTACCGCCGTATCGCGCCCGGAGGACGCATCATGCAGGACGTGCTCACGGATCTGATGGCAACGTGGAACGCCGGGGGCACGGCTGGGGTCGCGACGGTCGTACGCACCTTCCGCTCGGCGCCGCGGCCGCCAGGCGCCGCCATGGTCGTCGCCCCGGACGGTACGGTCGGCGGTTCGGTCTCCGGCGGCTGCGTCGAAGGCGCGGTCTACGAACTCGCCACCGATGTCGTGCGCACCGGTCTTCCGGTGCTGCAGCGGTTCGGGTTCTCCGATGACGACGCGTTCGCCGTCGGCCTCACCTGCGGCGGCATCATCGACATCTTCGTCGAACCCATCTCCCGGAAGACGTTTCCGGAACTCGGCGAGGTGGCCGCGGACATCGCCGAGCACCGGCCGGTCGCGATCGCGACCGTCATCGAGCACCCGGACCCCGGCCGGATCGGGCGGCGGCTGCTGATCCGGCCGAGTGACGCGCGCGGCACGCTGGGGTCGGCGCGCACCGACGACGCGGTGATCGATGACGCGGCCGGGTTGCTCGCGGCGGGCCGCAGCGAGGTGCTGTCCTATGGCCCGGACGGGCAGCGTCGCGGCGAGGGCATGGCGGTTTTCGTCGCCAGTCATGCCAGGCAGCCGCGGATGCTGGTGTTCGGGGCCATCGATTTCGCCGCCGCCGTGGCGCAGCAGGGATCATTTCTCGGCTACCGGGTGACCGTATGCGACGCGCGGCCGATCTTCGCCACCTCGGCCCGGTTCCCGACCGCCGACGAGGTCGTCGTCGACTGGCCGCACCGCTACCTGGCCGCGCAGATCGCGGCAGGCGCGGTCGATGCGCGGACCGTCGTCTGCGTGCTGACCCACGATCCCAAGTTCGACGTTCCGCTGCTCGAGGTGGCCCTGCGGGCGCCGCGGATCGGTTATGTCGGCGCCATGGGGTCGCGCCGCACGCACGACCAGCGGCTGGCGCGCCTGCGGCAGGCCGGACTCACCGAGGAGCAACTCGCCCGGCTCGCCAGCCCGATCGGGCTGGATCTGGGCGGCCGGACGCCGGAGGAGACGGCGGTGTCCATCGCGGCCGAGATCATCGCGCGGCGCTGGGGTGGGCACGGCCGTTCGCTGACCGGAACCGGCGGACGGATTCACCACACGGCACCGACAGCCGATTAAGTGATTACTTAATCCGGCCTTGACCCCCAGTTCAGCGGCGCAGAAGCTGAGCTTCTCCCCATGAACGTGAGGTGGGTCACATGCAGGTGCCCGGACCATTCGAATACGAGCGCGCGACGGGCGTGGATCACGCCATCGGACTCCTGGACCGGCTCGGAGAGGAGGCGCGCATCATCGCGGGCGGGCACAGCCTGTTGCCGATGATGAAACTGCGCCTGGCCAATCCGGAATATCTCATCGACATCAACGACCTGGCTGCCGAGCTGGGCTATATAGTCACCGATCCGACCCTGGTGCGCATCGGCTCGATGGTGCGGCACCGGCATCTGCTCGAATCCGACGATCTCGCCGCGGTATGCCCGATCTTCCGTGACGCCGAGCGCGTGATCGCCGACCCGGTCGTGCGCAACCGCGGCACGATCGGCGGCTCGCTGTGCCAGGCCGATCCCGCCGAGGATCTGACCACGGTCTGCACGGTTCTCGGCGCCACCAGCCTGGTGCGCGGACCGTCCGGTGACCGGGAGATCGCGATGGACGACTTCCTGGTCGGCCCGTACGAGACCGCCATGATGCGCAATGAACTTCTGATCGAGATCAGAATTCCCGTGCGGCATCGGACCTCCAGCGCCTACAAGGAGGTGAAGCGCCGAGTCGGCGACTGGGCGATCGCGGCGGCAGGCGCGACGGTGACACTGCGCGACGGTGCGATAGCGGCCGCCCGGATCGGCCTGACCGCCGTCGAGCCCGATCCGGCGGCGCTGGCCACCGCCTCGGACCTGCTCATCGGTGAGGCGCCCACCGAAGAGATCTTCGCGGAGGTGGGCCGCCGGGCGAGCGCGGCGTGCTCACCCGCTTCCGATTCGCGTGGCAGCGCGGACTACAAGCGCCACCTCGCCTCCGAACTGACGATCCGCGCGCTGCGCACCGCGGTCGAGCGCGTACCGAACGATCCCGCGCTGAGAGGGAACTAGCCATGCAGGTAACCATGACCGTCAACGGCGAGCAGGTGAGCGCCGACGTCGAGCCGCGCACCCTGCTCGTGCACTTCCTACGAGACCAATTGCGGCTCACCGGAACCCACTGGGGATGTGACACCAGCAACTGCGGCACCTGTGTGGTGGAGGTGGACGGCGAACCGGTGAAGTCGTGCACGATGCTGGCCGTCATGGCAGGCGGGCGTTCGGTGCGCACCGTCGAGGGACTCGAGGTCGACGGCAAGCTCGATCCCGTGCAAGAAGGCTTCATGCAGTGTCACGGGCTGCAGTGCGGATTCTGCACGCCCGGGATGATGATCACGGCCCGGGCACTACTCGACCGCAACCCGGATCCCGACGAGCAGACCATCCGGGAGGCGATCTCGGGCCAGATCTGCCGCTGCACCGGATACACCACCATCGTGCGGTCGATCCAGTGGGCCGCGGCGAAGCAACGGGGCGAAGCGGCGGAGCCAGAACCCGCGCCCACCGCGGCGCCGGTAGGGAGCACATCATGACCGCCGTCGAATCCCGGCCGGAAGACCGCGTCGACAACGACCGCAAGCCGTGCGGGCACGGCAGGATGCTCCGCAAGGAGGATCCCCGGTTCATTCGCGGACGCGGCAATTTCGTCGACGACGTCCAACTGCCCGGCATGCTGCATATGGCGATCCTGCGTTCGCCGTTCGCGCACGCGCGGATCGTGAGCGTCGACGTCTCCGCGGCACAGGCGCATCCGAAGGTGAAGGCGGTCGTCACCGGGGCGGACCTCGCCGCCAAGGGACTGGCCTGGATGCCGACGCTTTCCAACGACGTGCAGGCGGTGCTGGCGACCGACAAGGTCCGGTTCCAAGGCCAGGAGGTGGCCTTCGTCGTCGCGGAGGACCGCTACGCCGCGCGTGACGCGCTGGAACTCATCGACGTGGAGTACGACATGCTCCCTCCGGTGATCGATGCCCGGACCGCGCTCTCGCCCGAGATGCCGGTGATCCGAGATGATCTCGAGGACAAGCGGGACAACCACTGCTTCGACTGGGAGACCGGTGACGCCGCCGCGACCGAGGCGGTGTTCGCCCGCGCGGACGTCGTAGTCGAGCAGGAGATCGTTTATCCGCGCGTGCATCCCGCGCCGATGGAAACCTGCGGCGCCGTCGCGGATCTCGATCCGGTGACCGGCAAGCTCACCCTGTGGTCGACGAGTCAGGCGCCGCACGCCCATCGCACGCTCTACGCGATGGTGGCCGGGCTGCCTGAGCACAAGATCCGGGTGATCGCACCCGATATCGGCGGTGGTTTCGGCAACAAGGTGCCCATCTACCCGGGATACGTCTGCGCCATCGTCGGGTCGCTGCTACTGGGCAAACCGGTCAAATGGATGGAGGATCGCAGCGAGAACCTGACCAGCACCGGGTTCGCCCGCGACTACATCATGCTCGGTGAGATCGCGGCCGACGCCGACGGCAAGATCCTGGCCATACGGTCCACCGTGCTCGCCGATCACGGCGCGTTCAACGGCACGGCCGCCCCGTTGAAATATCCGGCCGGCTTCTTCGGTGTCTTCACCGGCAGCTACGACATCGAGGCCGCCTACTGCAAGATGACGGCGGTCTACACGAACAAGGCCCCTGGCGGCGTCGCCTACGCGTGCTCGTTCCGGATCACCGAGGCCGTCTACTTCGTCGAGCGGTTGGTGGATTGCCTCGCGCAGGAACTGAAGATGGATCCGGCGCAGCTGCGGCTGCGCAATCTGCTCCGGCCCGAACAGTTCCCGTACACCAGCAAGACCGGTTGGGTCTACGACTCCGGTGACTACGAGAAGACCATGCGCTTGGCGATGGACATGATCGGATACGACGCCCTGCGCGAAGAGCAGCGGGAAAAGCGCGCCCGCGGTGAGTTGATGGGCATCGGGATGGCTTTCTTCACCGAAGCAGCCGGCGCGGGACCGCGCAAGGATATGGACATCCTCGGGCTCGGGATGGCCGACGGGTGTGAGCTGCGGGTCCACCCGACCGGCAAAGCCGTTGTGCGGCTGTCGGTGCAGACCCAGGGGCAGGGACACGAGACGACGTTCGCCCAGATCGTCGCCGAGGAACTCGGGATACCGCCGGACGACATCGACGTCGTCCACGGCGACACCGATCAGACCCCGTTCGGCCTCGGCACCTACGGCAGCCGCTCGACTCCGGTCTCCGGCGCCGCCGCCGCGTTGGTGGCGCGGAAGGTGCGCGACAAGGCCCGGATCATCGCGTCCGGCATGCTCGAAGTGTCCGTCGCCGATCTGGAGTGGGAGAAGGGCTTGTTCCACGTCAAAGGCGACCCGTCCGCGGCCGTCACGATCCAGCAGATCGCGATGCGAGCACACGGCGCGGGTGATCTGCCGGAGGGTATCGAGGGCGGACTCGACGCGCAGATCTGTTACAACCCGGCGAATCTCACCTACCCCTATGGCGCGTACTTCTGCGTCGTCGATGTCGACCCGGGGACGGCCGTGGTGAAGGTCCGGCGCTTCCTCGCCGTCGACGACTGCGGGACCCGGATCAACCCGATGATCATCGAGGGTCAGGTGCACGGCGGCATCACCGACGGCATCGGCATGGCGCTGATGGAGATCATCGCCTTCGACGAGGACGGCAACTGCCTCGGCGGATCCCTGATGGACTACCTCATCCCAACGGCGCTCGAGGTTCCGCATTTCGAGACCGGATACACGGTCACTCCTTCGCCGCACCACCCGATCGGCGCGAAAGGTATCGGCGAATCGGCGACCGTCGGATCACCGGCGGCAGTGGTCAACGCGGTGGTGGACGCGTTGGCGCCTTACGGGGTTCGGCACGCCGACATGCCGCTGACGCCGTCGCGGGTCTGGGAAGCGATGCAGGGCCGGGCCACACCGCCCGTCTGAGTGGGTGGGAGCGATGGGAACACCGATGAAGATGACCGAGCGTGCCCAGCAACTGGTTCGGACCCGGACTCCGTTCGTGCACGCGACCGTCGTCCGAGCGCAGCAGCCGACCTCGGCGCATGCCGGGGACGAGGCGATCCTGTTGCAGGACGGGACAATCGAAGGATTCGTCGGCGGCCAGTGCGCCCAGAACTCGGTCCGCAAGGCCGCGCTGGGCGCCCTGCAGTCGAACGAGAGCGTGCTGCTGCGCGTGCTGCCCGACGGCGACCTGCAATTTCCCGAAGCCCCCGGCGCGGCTGTGGTGGTGAATCCCTGTCTGTCCGGCGGAGCGCTGGAGATATTCCTCGAGCCGCAGGTTCCGGCGCCCTTGGTGCGCATCTGCGGCGCGACACCGATCGCGGACGCACTGGCCGAAATGTGCGCACTGGTGGGATTCGATGTGCAGCGCGGTGTCGGCGAAGCCGACTCCCCGGATTCGCTGACCGACACGACCGCGGTCGTGATCGCGAGCCACGGCGGCCCGGAAGCCGAGACGATCCGCGCCGCGCTCGACTCGGGTGTGGGGTATGTCGGTTTGGTGGCCAGCAAGATCCGGGGAGCGTCGATTCTGGACGAGCTCGGCTTGACCGAAGCCGAGCAGATGCGCGTGCGCACCCCGGTGGGCCTGCCGATCGGCGCCAAGACCTCGGCGGAGATCGCCGTCTCGATCGTCGCGGAAGTGATCCAGGCGATCCGCAAGGGCGGCTTGGCCATCCCGGTTCGCCTGTCGAGCGTCACGTTCGAGGCGCTCGATCCGGTGTGCGGTATGACCGTGGCGGTCGGGCCGGACACACCACATCTCACCATCGACCACGTCGACTACTGGTTCTGCGGCTCCGGCTGCCGCACTTCCTTCGCCGAGGCGAAGACGGGCTCATGACAAACGGATTCGTCACCGGGGTCGTACTCGCTGCGGGAACCTCACGGCGTCTCGGCACACCGAAACAGCTACTGCCATACCGGGATACGACACTTCTCGGCGCCACACTGGACGTGGTTCGAGCCTGCGGTTTCGGTCAGATCATCGTCACCCTCGGCGGGGCGGCCGCAGCGGTCCGGCAGCAGGTCGATCTCACCGGGGTGGAGGTGGTCGTGGCCGACGACTTCGGTTCGGGCTGTTCCTCGTCGTTGCGTTCGGCCCTGGGCTCGGTACATCCCCTGGCCCCCGGAATCGTGCTGATGCTCGGTGATCAACCGGGTCTGTCGGCCGCGACCGTCGAACGACTGATCGCCGACGCGACGACCGCGGCGATCACGGTCTGCGGCTACCGCGACGGCGTCGGGCATCCGTTCTGGCTGCCCCGCGGCCTGTTCGGCCAGTTGGCCCGACTGCACGGCGACAAGGCGGTCTGGAAGATCATCGAGTCGGGCCGCGTCCCGGTGTCCCGGCTCGACGTCGACGCAGCGGTGCCCTTGGATGTGGACACCTGGGCCGATTACGAGCGCCTGCGCGCCTCGACCTCGCCATGATGTCGCCTTTCGCCGATATCGAGGACGTGGTCCGGCGATTCGACGCCGACGACTACCTGCTCGACACCGGTACCGCCGCCGCCTTCTATCTGGCCACCACGTTGGGTCGGCCCCTACTGCTGGAAGGCGAGCCGGGAGTCGGCAAGACGACCGCGGCGAAGACCCTTGCCACCGCGCTCGCCGCGCCGCTGATCCGCCTGCAGTGCTATGAGGGCCTCACCGTGAACGAAGCGCTGTACGACTGGAATTACCAGCGTCAGCTGCTCAGCATTCGGCTCGCCGAAGCGCGCGGCGCCGACCTCACCGAAGCCGACTTGTTCACCGAGGCATTCCTGGTCGACCGTCCGATTCTGCGCTGCGTCCGTTATCGCGGTCCGACGCCCCCGGTGCTGCTGGTCGACGAAATCGACCGTGCCGACGACGAATTCGAGGCGTTGCTGCTGGAATTCCTCGGTGAGGCCGCGGTGACCGTGCCGGAACTCGGCACCTTCACCGCCGAGCGGCCGCCACTCGCGGTGCTGACCTCGAACCGCAGTCGCGACCTGCACGACGCGCTGCGGCGGCGCTGCCTCTACCACTGGATCGACTATCCCGAACCGTCCCGCGCGGTGGCGATCGTGCGACGCACGGTGCCCGGGGCGACCGATGCGCTGATCGAACATGCCACCCTGTTCGTCGCGCACGCTCGCGGTCTCGATCTCGACAAGCCGCCCGGCGTCGCCGAGACCATCGACTGGATCGCCGCGTTGGCGACGCTCGATGTCGCCGATCTCGTCGCGCCGGAGGCGGTCGCAGCACTCAGCGCGCTGGCGAAGACACCCGACGACCGCGCGACCGTGCGGGAGGCGTTCGCCGAATATACGCGAGACCTGGCTACCGGATGAGAGGGATGCCGCAATGAAGATCGCCAACGAGTTCACCGTCAACGCACCCGTCGAGCAGGCATGGGAGGTACTGACCGACCTCGAACAGGTCGTCCCGCTCCTGCCAGGCGCACAGATGGTCGGATGGCAGGGAGACGACTTCCTCGGCAGATTGAAGGTCAAAGTCGGCCCGGTGACCAGCGAATTCACCGGCAAAGCGCAATTCGTCGAGCGCGACGAACACGACCATCGCGCCGTCATCAGCGGGCGCGGCCGGGATTCACACGGTTCCGGGAACGCCGCCGCGACCATCACCACACGGTTGTGCGCGGACGACGGCAGGACGCGGGTCACCGTCGACACCGACCTCAAGGTTGTCGGCAAACTCGCCCAGTTCGGCAGCGGAATGCTGCAACAGGTGTCCGAGAAGATGATGAATCAGTTCGTCACATCCTTGGAGAGGAAACTCGCGGCTGCCGATGAGACCTCTGTGGAGCCGGTAGCCGAGCCGGACCGCCGAGCAGCGCAGCCGGTGGCGCCGCCCGAGCCCGCGCCGCTGGACCTTGTCGAACTCATGGGGCCCGCGATGATCAAGAAATATGCGCCCGCGGTCGTGTTCGCACTCGCGGCAGTGCTCGGAATAATTCTGCTGCGCAAGCGGATACGCACGAATCGATGACGCGGACGGCACTGCTGCGCGGGGTGGATCTGGCGGCGTTCGCCGTCGCGGTGGTCGCGCGGCTGCGGGGAAGTGGCGTCGCGGTGGCGCCGAGCGGTCCCACGCTGTTCGTGCAAGCCTGGCGTCGCATGGCGCCGCGCTCGCGCACCGAACTCTACTGGGCCATGCGACTGACGCTCGTCGATCGCATGCAAGATCTCGCCGCCTTCGACGCGGTCTTCGCGGCGGTGTTCGCCGACGCGGTGCTGGGTGTGGACCCGGCGAGCCGAACGCACGGACTACCGGCCGAACGCGCGTCGGCGCCGGGCACAGTCGGTCGGGGGCGGTCTCGGCACGGCGGTGATGTCCCCTGGGCGACACCGCGATCGGCAACCGGCGCCGACCGGTCCACCGACCAGGCTCCAGCGCTGCCGGACGTGCTGCCGAGCCGGTTCGCCGCACGGGAACAGGAACCGTTCGCCTGCTTCGATCCGGACGATCTGCGAACGATCGGCGCCTGGCTGGAACAGGCGGCGGCGCTCTGGCCGCAGCGCCGCAGCACGCGCCAGGAAAGTGATCCGCACGGCAAGCGGATCGACTTCCGGGCGACGATGAACCACTCGCGGCGCACCGGCTGGGAGTCGGCCGTGCTGGTCCGCACCCGTCCCCGGCGTCGCCCGCGCCGGATCGTCATGGTGTGCGACGTCAGCCGTTCCATGCAGCCGTATTCGACGATCTACCTGCACCTGATGCGGGCCGCCATGCAACGCCGTTCGTCCGATCGACCCGAGGCGTTCGCCTTCTCCACTTCCCTGACCAGGCTTACCCCCGTGCTCGCGCACCGTTCCCCCGAGGTGGCGGTGGCCCGGGCCAACGACAAGGTGCTCGACCGCTACGGCGGCACGCACATCGGCCGATGCCTCGGCACACTGCTGGCGACTCCGTCCGGTAACGCGGTGCGCGGCGCCGTCGTCGTCATCGCCTCGGACGGTTGGGACAGCGACACTCCCGATCTCTTGGCCCGCGCGATGGCCCGGATCAGACGCCGGGCTTGGCGCGTCATCTGGCTCAATCCCCGTGCGGGCGAGTCCGGGTTCCAGCCGGCCACCGGCGCGATGGCGGCAGCCCTGCCGTTCTGCGACACCATGATGCCCGCGCACACTCTTGCGGAGATACACGCGTTCGTTCGGATTCTGGCATCGTCGGCTGTGTCCGCCGACCCAGGTCGATACCCGATCCCGTCCCGGTGATCATCGAGAAACCTTGCGGTGGCGCAAACCCACCCGAGCCCTCGACGGCACACCCGAGGCGCACCGGCTACTGCGCGCGACCATTCCGACCGGGGTTCCACATGATTGAGTTTCGAACACCGTCCGGTTCGATCGCGCTGTCCGCCGTCCGGCGGATGATCAGGTGTGCTGGAATTGCCACTGCTGGGTGCGGCTGATCGGCGCGGATCGCGCGAGCCCGATCTGCTCGGGGCCGATGTCACCGTCGTGACCGGGCAGGTCGAGGACGAACTCGCAGGCGGCCCAGACAGCGATGCGGTAACAGTCGGGGTGGGCTTCCTCGGCGGTGATCTGCCACCCCATCGGCGTCCCACTGCACTCGAGGTGGGTTCCCTCGCTCACCACCCCGTCGCCGAGTCCGAGCCTGGTGCCGGTGCGTCCGCTGCCGATATACCAAATTCCCTCGCCGAATTCCGGCGCTCTGGACAACAGCCAATGCTGCCAGCCGTCCTCGACACCTGGCTCCGCCACCACCGTCACCTGATCAGCGCTGTCGAGCGCCAGCACACAACCGGCGCCGACATTGACGATCCGATAGACACCCTCGCTCAAACCGGTCATGATCCGTCGTCCTCACCATCCGCTAGATCCCGAGGCCACGGTGTTCCCGCGAGCCTCGCGTCAGAAGATTCCGTGCCTTTGGGCTACCCCGCCCATCGACCGAAGAATCACGTCGGTACGGGCGCGATCGCAGCCGCCTGGCTCCTCCGAACGAGACAGAGCCCCCTACTGCTCACAGCGAGCTGCGGACGATCTGCGTAGTCGGCAACCGTCCGGTCGGGACCTACCCCCGAACCTCGCGCTGTCTCCACCCACCGCCGCCCGGTGACTCTGTCGGCTGTCTGCGGTGAGCGGCGGTCGGCACCCCGCGCCGGTGCACGGCGCGACCGGGGGGCGACTCGGAAATCATCTCGAATTCCGCGCGCAGCGACACGCCAACGAGAACGCAGAGCGGATGCGGCCCACGAATCCAACGGCGGCTACACTCGGCCTCCGGACACCGCAGCCGAGGGGATGGCTCCCAGAACCTGGAGGACGGTAATGGCTGACTACGATCGAGTCGTTTCGCTGTCCCGCGAGAAATTCGAACAATCGGGACCGAGTGTTGCCGAACTCAGAGACGATACGAAGTCGACCAAATCAGATGACGTCGACATCGCACGGATGGAGCGGATCCTCGACCTGCGAGAGGGCATGCTCGCCGGCGACGAGTACTACCTCCAAAAAATCGTCTGCGAATGCGGAAGACGCCTCACCATGTACGACTTCGTCTTCACCGGTTTGGTTGACGCCGGCCATTCGAAGTCTCTTATCGTGCATACATTCGTCGGCAATAAGCTGGTGGTCAACGAAGCTCGGCCTATCCGGTGTTCCGCGTGCGCCAGGGTCTGCCCGCGCCCGTGGTATCGAATGCCGCAAAGTTACGGTTGCCGACCACCTGCGTGATTGTTCAGCCGAAGGCAACACCCTCTCGTATATCGCACCTGCTCGTCAGGTATACGGCTGCTCGGTGTGTTCGATCCCGGCGATCGGTTCGGGCCCGACGCGGTTCCGTGCTGATTCGAGTGCGCCGCCGGACAACGACTCACCCGCACACCTGCCGGCCGGGTCCGCTGTTCGCTGCGTCGGTGTAGCGGCGGGCCAGGTGGGCGAAAGCGGCGGTGAGTTCGGGCGGGCCGATGACCTCGATGTCAGCGTCGAACCTGCCGAGAGAGCTTGCGAGCGCGGGCCACGACCACGAGCCCAGGACGATTCGGCAGCGGTCGGGACCGAGCGCCTCGACCACTCCGTCGTGGAGGAACGGTGCGATCTCGGTGGCGGGCAGGTGCAGGATGACCGCACCGCGGCAGGGCCATCCGCCGTTCGCGTCCGAACCGCGAAACCTGCTGCTCACGAAGGTGGCCACATCTCCCGCAGGGAGTTCGCGCGGAACGAAGCGGGGGCCGGTGGGGATGCGCGGGGTGATCCGGTCGGCTCGAAACGTCCGCCAGTCGTCACGGTCGAGGTCCCACGCCACGAGGTACCAGCGCCCTCCCCACGTGACGAGATGGTGGGGCTGCACTCGACGCGGCGGGTGCGCGGCGGCAAGCGGTGCGGACGCGCCGTTGTAGTCGAAACGCAGTACTTCGCGGGCATTGATGGCGGCGCCGATCGCCGTGAGAACCTCCGTGCCGACCTCGGGTGCGGACTGGTCGGCGGGCGGTGCGACAGCGGTGATCCGAAGAGTGTCCATGCGGTGGCGTAGCCGCGCGGGCATGACCTGACGGATGGTGGTCAGCGCTCGCGCCGCGGATTCTTCGATACCGGCGCCGGCGGTGGTGGCGATCTGCAGTGCGACGGCCAGGGCGACGGCCTGCTCGTCGTCGAACAGCAGCGGTGGCAGTTGTGTACCCGCGCCGAGCCGGTATCCCCCGTCCGGGCCTTTGCTGGTGACGATCGGATAGCCGAGTTGACGCAGCCGGTCCACGTCACGGCGTACCGTGCGCGGGCTGACTTCCAGCCGCTGAGCCAGCAGCATTCCCGGCCAGTCCCGGCGCGCCTGGAGCAGGGACAGCAGTGCCAGCAGTCGCACGGAAGTTTTCGGCATGTTTGTCATCCTGCCCGAAGTAGAGGACACAACCTGGCCACTACCCTTGCGAACGTTGCTCACGTCAGCCATCGAGCCGAATCAGGAGCAACCTTGTCCCTCACAACCACCACCCACCTGAACTTCCGCGGTGACGCCCGCGCCGCGCTGGCGTTCTACCAGTCCGTTTTCGGCGGCCACCTCGCCGTCGTCACCTACGGAGACGCCGGAGCTGTCCGCGACGAGTCCGAGGCCGACCAGATCATGTGGGGCCAGGTACAGGCCGACAGCGGGTTCCACGTCATGGCCTACGACGTGCCCTCGTCGATGGACTACCACCCTGGAGAGAACGGGTTCTTTGTCTCCGTGCGCGGAGAGGCCGTCGACGAGGTGTCGGACTACTGGGAGAAACTCACCGCGGGCGCCACCGTGGTGATTCCGATGGGCCCGGCGAGCTGGGCGACCGCCTACGGGATGCTGCGGGACCGTTTCGGTGTGGTCTGGGTCGTCGACGTCGTCAGCGAATACAACGGATAACTCGTTGCGTCATCGGGGCGCTCCCGCCCCGATGTCCATCCGCCTTCCCCGCCGGGCCGCCTGGGACACTTCGCGTTGACGAATCTCATCTGCCGCAGAATCGCCGCCGCATTCCACCAACCCAATCGAATTCGCCGCCGCCTTCGTGGCCAGACGGGCCCCGAGCCATGATTCGATATCCCGATGGGCGGCGGCAACGCCGGTCGGCGGGGGTGAAGGCGGTGCACAACTTTTCCGACATCTGGAACGACAATATTCTTAGCGAGGCGGAATTCGTCGCAATCGGATGAAATGACGCTGTTCGGCGCGGATAAGCAGGACTCCAGCAGCATAGTCCTCGGCAGTCGCGAGAGGAGTAAAATCGATTCATTCGATATCGATAAATCAAATATCGACGATAATTGATAGCCCGACGATGGCGACCAGATGCCGAGTCGACCGACCGTCCCACGCCAACGAATCGTCGACAGAACAGAGCGATCGAGGAGGCATCATGACAGTGGTTCAGAACTTCATCGACGGCAAGCTCGTCGACTCGGTCGGTGGTGCGACGATGGCACTGGTCGACCCCGCTACCGGCGATCGGTACGGTACCGCCCCGGTGTCCGACGAACAGGACATCGACAACGCGTACGCAGCGGCCGCCAGAGCGTTCCGCGACTGGAAGCGGACGACGCCGGCGCAACGCCAGAAGGCGCTGTTGGATTTCGCCGACGAGTTGGAGAATGCCGCCGACGCGCTTGTCGAGGCCGAGGGCCGCGACACCGGCAAGCCGAACCACATCACCTCGGCCGCGGAGATCCCGCAGATGCTGGACCAGACCCGATTCTTCGCGGGAGCGGCACGGGTACTCGAGGGCAAGTCGGCCTGCGAGTACCTGGCGGGCCATACATCCTGGATCCGCCGGGAGCCGATCGGCGTCATCGGGCAGGTGACACCGTGGAATTACCCGATGATGATGGCCATCTGGAAGTTCGTTCCCGCGATAGCGGCAGGCAATACCGTGGTGATCAAGCCGAGCGAAACCACTCCGGTGACGACGGTGATGCTCGCCGAACTGGCCTCCGAACACCTGCCGCCAGGTGTGCTCAACGTGGTAGCCGGTGACCGGGCGACCGGTGCGGCGGTGGTCGCGCATCCGACTCCGAAGATGGTATCGATCACCGGTTCGGTGGCCGCGGGCCGTGCGGTCGCGGAGTCGGCCGGGAGCCACCTGAAGCGCACGCATTTGGAGTTGGGCGGCAAAGCGCCGGTGATCGTGTTCCCCGACGCCGATATCGCTGCTGCCGCCCAGGGTATCGCGGCCGCGGGCTATTTCAACGCCGGGCAGGATTGCACGGCGGCCACCCGAGTGCTCGGTCACGGCTCTGTGGCCGACGATCTGACCGCGGCGCTGGCCGAGCAGGCCTGCGGCGCGACAACCACTTTCGGCAAAGCCGCCGATGACGAGGATGCCTGGGTGCCACCGGTCAACAACGCCGACCAACTACAGCGGGTGCTCGGCTTCCTCGACGAGGTGCCCGATCACGCTTCGGTCGTGGCCGGTGGACACCGGCAGGGCGACCACGGGTATTACGTCGAGCCGACGGTCATCGGGGGGTTGTTGCAGGATGACCGGATGAGCCAGAACGAGATCTTCGGCCCGGTGATCACCGTGCAGTCGTTCACCGACGAAGACGAGGCGATCCGGTGGGCCAACGGCGTCGAATACGGGCTGGCCTCCTCGGTGTGGACCAAGGATGTGTCGAGGGCGCTCCGCGTGTCGGCCGCGCTCGACTTCGGCTCCGTGTGGATCAACACCCACACCGCGCTGGTCGCCGAGATGCCGCACGGCGGGTTCAAGTCGTCCGGACACGGCAAGGATCTGTCGATGTACGGGCTGGAGGACTACACCCGTGTCAAGCATGTGATGGCCAAGATCGACTGAAGCCCCACGACGACGACAGCACAGCCGGTCGCCGCCACCGGCGGCACCATGCGCCAATTGCGGCGTCGCCATGACCTACTCGTGTGATCCAGGCCGGTCGGCGGCACAATCGCAACAGCGTAGGCAACGAATCCGGTGCCGTGAGCGAAGACGAAAGGGGCGCGGGTGCACGCGACCGTAGAGCCCGGCGTCGAACTGGCGGTGCTGTGCGTGGTCATGGTGGCTCTGACGGCCGCGTGGTATCGGGTGGCGCGATTGGGACCGACTCCCGTGGCTCCGCGCGCCGCGATCCGCGGCGCCGCACAACTCGGAATCGTCGCGCTGGTACTGGCCGCGGCGCTGGCACATCTCTGGTCCGCGGTGCTCGTCCTGGCCGTCATGTTCGCCGCCGCGGTGGCGACCGCCGCGCAGCGGTCCTCGGCCGGCTGGTCGGGAATGTGGCTCACCGTCGCGCTCGGGGCGGGAATCGGGGTGGTGGTGCCACTGATGCTGATCAGCGGCGTGGTCCCACTCACCGGTGTGGCGTTGGTCCCGATCGGCGGAATCGTGCTGGGCGGGACGATGACCGCGACATCGCTCGCCGCCCGTCGAGCACTCGACACGGTCGAACAACGGTGGGGTGAAGTGGAGGCGGCGATGAGTCTGGGCTTCACCGAACGCGAAGCACGACTCGAGGTCGTCCGTCCGAGTACGGGTGATGCGCTGCTACCGGGCGTCGATCAGACCCGCACAGTCGGATTGGTCACTCTGCCCGGCGCATTCATCGGTGTGCTGCTCGCCAGCGGTTCAGCCCTGCAAGCCGCCGCGGTACAGATGCTGGTTCTCACCGGCCTGCTGCTGGCCCAAGCATCCGCGGTAGCGGTGACCACCGAACTGGTCGCACGATCGAAGGTTCGCCGCACACCACGATAACGACACAATGGATCAGTACCAGCCGAAGGTGCCGCACCGACCCGTGCCGGTCAGCCCCTGAGCGTCTTGCGCATCCGCTCGACCATCCGGACGGTGACGACCACCAGCACCGTCAACGTGGCCGTCAGCAGCACCGTGGACAACCACGCCATGGTGGGCACCGACAGCCGGTAGACCAACACGATCCGGGTCGCGGCCTCGACGACCAGTCCCACGCCCCACAATGCCGAGAGGCGGACGTGGGTGCGGCGGGCCAGCGCATTGGTGCGGTAGGTGTGCTCGATGACGGCCAGGTCGCCGGTCGCCATGACGCGGCGGGCGGCGTAGTAGGTCAGCGGTTTGCCGAAGAACAGCCCGATGAGGATTGTGACGCCGATACCGGCGGTCACCACGGATTGTTGCACCATGAGCGTGCGGGCGTCGCCACTGAGCAGCGACCCGATCAGTCCGATCACGAAGCCGCCCAAGACCATTCCGGCGAACAGGTCGATCCGGCGATTCCGCGCCACCTCCACGAGCACGGTCGCCGCGGAGGCCAGCGCCCCGGCAAGCAGCGCCATGAAATCGGAGCAGCCGAGCGCGTGCGGCACGAAGTAGGCCGCTATCGGCACCAGGATGTCGCGCGTCACGGGGGCGAACAGTTTTCGCAGGTCCGGACGCCCAGTGGCAACCTGCGCGGCGGGGGAAACGGTGTCGTCGACGATCATGGTGGGCAACTCCTGTAAGAACGGGCCGGACAGGAATCGAATCTACGAACGCGAGAGCCGTCCGGGATCTGTCAACCGTCACATGTCGGGCATGACAACTGTCATGCCGCGGTAGCCGCCCCTGAACGGCACCCGACCCGGACCCGCAGCCGTTCGACGTGGCGGAGTCGGCGTTCGGCGAGGACACTGAGGACGTAGCACCCAACTCGTCCCCAGGAGCACATGCGATGCCAACCAACGGGCCTTTCGGCATCGATCCGGAAGATTTCGAACGCGCACTGCGTGGGGCGGGCACCGAGCTCCGCGACCTGCTCGGGAAAGCCGGTGTATACCTGGATCGCGTAGATCACGCGACCGTCGGTTCACTGGCGTCGCTGCTCGGTCAGTTCGTCCAGCCACAACAGCCGCGTCCACCGAAACCCGAGGGCGAGACCACCGGGGAGACCGGCAGCGGGGTGTGGGTGATCTACAGAGTCGACGACATCGGCGAGGCCAAGGTCGAGCAGGTCTTTCCGAGCGAACTCGAGGCCTTGCGCGCGCATCGCGACAACACCGATGATCGCCGTCGGGTGCGGTTCCTGCCCTACGGGGTTCCGGCAAGTGTGTTGGATGCGCCCTGACGGCTGTACAACCACCGACTACCCCGATGCGATGGACGGCAGGGACATCCGGCCGGAGTGATTCCCCGCGGTTTCAGCCGATGCTTTGACGGGTCGGCTCGATGAGCGCGATGAACCGCTCCTCTTGCCGCGAGTAGGGGTTGCCGGTGTATTTCGTCGAGATTTGGTCGACGATCTCCCATGCGGCGTCGCCTTCGAGCCATGCGACGACCCTGCCGCGGATGACGACCGGCCGGAGCGGGTTGTCGACCGGTGTGAGGGACAGTGCGATCCGGGGGTCGCGGCGCATGTTGCGAGTCTTGCGATAGCCGGGGCCGGTGATGATCGCGATATGGTCGCCGTGGGTGCCGGTCCAGACGGGGACGGAGTGGGGTGCGCCGTCGGGCAGGATGCTGGCGAGGTGGGCGATCGAGGTGCCTTCGAGCACGCGGCGCACTTCGGGGTCGAGCATGCTTGTCATCTCCTGGGCGTGAGTTCTCGGTATCGATATCGAAGGGTCAACGCTGAATCTCGTAGTGGCGGTGGGTGACTCCCGGCGCGGGAACGGCTTCGACCAGACGCAGACGCACCTGCTCGGGCAGCGCCCGGAAGAAGGGCCTGCCCTCGCCGAGCAGGACCGGCACCTGATGCAGAACCACTTCGTCGACGAGTCCCGCTTTCAACGCCTCGGTCACGACGCCGCCGCCCATGAGGGCGACATCCTTGTCGCCTGCGGTCTCACGGGCTGCCGCGATCGCGTCCTCGATGCCGGTGGTGACGAGGTTTTGGCGGTCGGAGATCTCCGGCGCGGGCGGGTGGCTGACGACGAACAGCGTCCCTCCATCGCCGAGACCGCGACCGGCCCCGGGGTCACGGCCGGTGATATATCCGTCGACCGATACCGCCAACGCGCTGAAAACCTTGCTCATCTCCACATTCCTCTCTGAGTTCCTTCAAGAGACTTCAGAACCGTAGCACCTTCAGTTCCCTGAAGGAACCCCAATGGGTAAGCTGTTTCCATGCAGCGCACGAACTTCAGCGGGATGGCGTGCTCGATCGCGCGGACGCTCGACGTCATCGGGGAGCCGTGGTCGCCGCTGGTCCTGCGGGATGTGTGGGTCGGGCTCAATCGGTTCGACCAGATCCAGGCCGACCTGGGAATCTCCCGCAAGGTCCTGACCGAGCGGCTGAACCACCTCGTCGATCAGGGGGTGCTCGTCCGGCGTCCTTACGACCAGCGGCCACGCTACGAGTACCACCTCACGAAGAAGGGTCTCGAGCTGGTGGACCTGCTCATGGTCATGACCCGCTGGGGTGACAGATGGCTCTCGGGCCAGGAAGGCCCGCCGGTACTCTACCGCCACCACGCGTGCGGCCGGATCAGCGACGTCGACCTGCGCTGCGCCCACTGCGGCGAGCCGATGCACGCGGAGGACATCGACACACTGCCGGGCCCCGGCGCAGCCGGATGACCCGCCCGCTTGCGTTGCGTCCAGTTGCGAGGGCGCCGGGTAGCGGTAACGGGATTCCGCGCCTGGATCAATCGCCGGCCGAATACGCTTCCGATCATTCGCTCTACTCCGCCGTCCAGCGCATGTACGGACATCGAATGTGACGAAGGCATATCACAGAACGTGATGCAGATCATTGCGCCAAAGGGTGTGGTTGGGCATCGTCGTCCATTCATTTTGGAAAGAACCTGGTTGGAGATGCCGAATGGCCGACCATAATTTCGCTTACGACCTCACGCTGGACGAGGCACGACGGCGCAGCGCCGTCTTGGCGGCGCTCGGAGACGACTGGGATCCGGTCGCGGTGCTCGCCGAGGAAGAGCTGGCGTACACCATGCTGTACTCGAATCTCGACGATGAGCAGCAGCGAATCTACGAGGAACTCGTTCAAGCGGGGATCCTGCCGGATCGAGCGACACGCGATACTGCGCACTGATCCGACCGCCGAGCACGAACCGTGACCGGTGTTCGGCGTGTGCGACAGCCCGACCGCCGGACGGATCGTCCCCGAGCCGGCATCCGGAACTCATCCAGAGCTGTCGCGCGGGACCAGGGACACGGCCGAGTGGTCGGACTGCCCCCAGGTCGTAGGCGCCGGTCGTCCGCACCGTTATCGTTTTCCTGAGGAAATCTTCGCCCGCCGGCATCCACGCCCGTGTGGGCCGGGACGCGAAACGGTATACCTTCAGCGGCGGGTCGCTGACCAGCGGAGGCAAAAGGAAGGTTCGGACGTTTATGGCGATCGACGGTCTCGGACGGTACGGAGTATGGCGCGGCTACCGGGGATTCGCTCCCGCGGATGCCGCCGAACTCGAGGGTCTCGGTTACAGCGCGCTGTGGCTCGGTGGGTCGCCGCCCGCCGACTTGCCGGTGGTCGAGTCGTTGCTCGAGGCGACGGAGACGTTGATCGTCGCCACCAGCATCGTGAATATCTGGACGGCACCGGCTAATACGGTCGCCGAATCGTTCCACCGGATCGAACAGCGATTCCCCGGCCGCTTCCTGCTCGGTATCGGCGTGGGGCACCCGGAGGCCAACAAGCCGTATCAGAAACCGTACGACGCGCTGGTGGAGTACCTCGACGAGCTCGACAAGGCCGGGGTGCCGAAGGAGCGGATCGCACTGGCGGCCCTCGGGCCGAAGGTGCTCGAACTCTCGCGCGAGCGCACCGCCGGCGCGCTGCCGTATCTGGCTCCGCCGGAGCACACCGCGCGGGCGCGCCGGATCCTCGGCTCCGCGCTGCTGGTCGCGGAGCAGAAGCTCGTGCTCGACGACGATCCGCAGCGGGCGCGCGAAGTCGGCAGGCAGATGGTGGACATGTATCTCGGCCTGCGCAATTACGTCTCGAACCTGCGGCGTCTCGGCTTCTCCGAGGACGATGTGACCAAACCGGGCAGTGACCGTCTCATCGATGTGCTCACGGTGCACGGCACGCCCGTCGAGGTCACCGGGCAACTGGTCGAGCATCTGAAGGCTGGTGCCGATCACATTGCGCTGCAGGCATTGGATGTGGACTATCTGGGCTCGCTGCGCCAACTCGCGCCGCTGCTGACCGCGGCCGACTGAATCACCGTGCCGGGCCGCGTTCTCGTGAGGCCGGCCATTCGCTGATCCACGTCGATCGACGGTTCGATGGGTGCGCACAGCGGTGTCGAGCACTGGCGACGGATGCGTCCGCTGCCGCAGAGGTAGCGGGAGTCGGAGGGTGTGCAGGCGGCGGCCGATAGTATTCCGGCGTCGTCGCCCACAATCCTCCTGCCGGGGAGCCCACTATGTCCCAGCCGCCGAATCCCGCCCAGCACCCGGTCGTGGTGGACTTCCACACCCGCCGCCGCGACAACTGGCAACTACGCCTCGCGGACTCGATCACCCGCTTTGCCGGATCGATGCCGTTCGTCTACCTCCACGCGGCCGGATTCGCCGCCTGGATGCTCCTCTGCGAGGAAAGCCCTTGGCCGACATTGACTCTCGTGGTATCCCTCGAGGCCATCTTCCTCTCGACGTTCGTGATGATCGGACAGAACCGAGCGGCCGAGTTCCAGCAGCTCAAAGCCGACCACGACTTCGCCGAGGAAGAGCTCGAACTCAAGACCAACACCGAACTCACCCGCGCCATCCACGCCATGACCACCGAACTGCACCGTCGCATCATCGAGGAAACGCCCGACCAGGCCGAGCGGTTGTGATCGCGGTCGACCGACCGGCACGACAGCGCGCTGCCACCGTCCCGCGGTGTTGCGTTGCGGCGGAAAGCGACTCCTACCGCGCACGCGGCATTGCCGACAGCGGACCGTTCTCAGGCGAGGCGCGGAACGCCTGGATCATGAGCGCGGCGAAGCGCCGCGAGGCCGCCACCCGGGTCTGCGAGCCGGCCCGGATTCCTCGGTGTGCCATGAGCATGAGGCTCAGGTCGGCGACTGCGAAGTCGGGTCGCAGCTGCCCGGTCTTCTCGGCGCGGCGGGCCAGTTCGCCGACCGCCCGTAGCGCAGCGGCACGTTCGGCGGCGAAGTCGATTGCGTCGGGAAAGGTCGAGGTGAACGCCTCGGTGAAGGCGCGGTTGTCGGCGTGCAGCGCACAGATGTTCTCGATGAACTGGCAGAAGCCATGCCAGGGATCCGGGTCGGACAGTCCTTGCTCGACGAGGGCGCGGCAGGCGCGCATCTCACCGGCGAACGCGGCGGTTGCCAGGATCTCCTTGGTCGGAAAGTGCCGGTACAGCGTCGCGGGCCCGACCCGGGCATGGCGGGCGATATCGCGCATCGGCACGGTCATTCCCTCGGCGGCGAACAGAGCCCGCGCGGCGTCCAGGATGCGTTCGCGGTTGTCCCTGGCATCCGAACGCAGAGTGTGAGGCAAACGGTCGGCCACCGCTCTCACTTTAGCTAAGCGGACGCATGCGTCCGTTAGCGTCGGCTCGGGGGGCTGACGGGAGACGAGGAGAGCCAGTGAAAGCCATCGAGATCCGGACCTTCGGAAGCCCTGACGGCATGGCAGTGGCCGACATTCGCATCCCGTCGCCCGCCGCAGGTCAGGTGCTCGTCACCACGGAGGCGATCGGCGTCGGTGGAGTGGACGCGGTGATCCGGCGCGGCACCCTCGGCGGTTACGGCTTCCGGGAGGGGCACATCCCCGGCAGCGAGGTCGCCGGGGTCGTGACCGCGGTCGGCGCGGGTGTCGACCGCTCGTGGGTGGGGCGGCGGGTGTGGGCGTTCACCGGGGTCGGCGGCGGATATGTCGAACATGCCGTTGCCGCCGTCGAGCAGATCCTCGCGCTGCCCGAGCACCTGTCTCCGGCCGCGGCGGTCACCCTGGGCAGCTCCGGAGTCGTGGCGCACTTCGGTCTCGCTCACGCCCGCTTCGCCGCAGGCGAGTCGGTGCTGGTGCGCGGAGCGGGCGGCAGTATCGGAATCTCGGCCGTGCAGCTCGCCGCTCGCGCCGGCGCCGCCGCGGTCGCGGTCACGACCTCCTCGCCGGAGAGAGCCGATCGGCTCCGCGCCCTCGGCGCCACCCAGGTGTTGGACCGCGCCGGGACCGGCGGCGCGGACTACGACGTCATCATCGACATCGTCGCCGGCGCCGCCGTCCCGTCGTTCCTCGGCAAACTCGCGCCGAACGGCCGCATGGTGGTCGTGGGAATCGTCGCGGGCTATCCACCGGCCGATTTCGGTATGACGATGATGACGGCGTTCCAGAAGTCGCTCTCCTTCGCAACCTTCAGCGCCGACACCATCGACCACACCGCCCAGCGAGCGATCCGCGCCGAGCAGTTCGCCGCCGCGGCTCGCGGGGAACTGGATGCGGTAGTGCACGAATTGCTGCCGCTGGAGCAGGCCGAGCTGGCGCATCGGAAGATGGACGCCGGAGAGGTTTTCGGTCGCATCGTCCTGACGCCGTGAGCGATCGCGTCACCGAAATCCAGCGCCAGGTCTCCGCGCCCCGGCGATTCGCCCCTCCCGCGCCACCGGAAAGATTTCTCGGCGGCCGGACCTCCCAGCCCCCGACCGCCCGATTCGGCTCGACGCGCTCCATCGGATTCACAGGCCGTATCGGTTTCAGAGGCGGCGTCGGTACTGCCATGGCCCCATCATCCCCTGCCTTCCGCGGTGGACCCCTACGTTCGACAGCCGGAAGCGCCGACGATCGCAATAACTTAGTGCTGGTTTCAATTCGAGTTCGATGGTGCGGGCGGTGAGGTAGCTTCTGTTCGACCGGCTGGGTCGAGCACAGGCGTGTCGACCTGGAAAAGGCTCCTGAACTGGGATAATCGGAGTTTGCGCAGCAGACTCGACACCGCATTCAGCTGGCCGTGTGGATGTCCACCGCTCGACGTCCCGACAAACTCGCCCCGACCCACCGAAGGAAGTCAGAGCGCCATGACAGACATCAGCATCCAGACGCTCGACGAAACCATCGACGCGGTGCTCGAAATTCCGTCCGGCGAGGGACCTTGGCCTGGCGTGGTCGTCATCCACGACGCCCTCGGGCTCCGCGACCCCCACCGGGCGATCGCGCGTCGCATCGCCGGCAACGGCTATCTGGCGATCGTGCCCAACCTGTACTCCCGCGGCGGGATGATCCGCTGTATGCGCTCGATGTTCAACGATCTCATGGCCTATGAAGGCCGCACCTTCGACGACATCGCGGCGGCACGAAAATGCTTGGCAGAAAGGTCCGACTGCACCGGTGCAGTCGGCATCGCCGGATTCTGCTCGGGCGGCGGGTTCGCCCTCGTCGCCTCTACGAAGGGTTTCGGCGCATCAGCGCCGTTCTATCCACCGCCCCTGCAGAGCAAGTACGCCGAAATCGTCGAGGGCGCATGCCCCATAGTCGCCAGCTTCGGCCGACGCGATCCGATGAACCGGGGTAGCGGCCCGCGCCTCGAAGAAGTGTTGACCCAGAAGAAGATTCCACACGACGTCAAGACCTACCCCGACGCGGGCCACAGCTTCGCCGACCGCACTCCCGTGCAGGCGGTGGCGCGCATCTTCGGGTTCGGCGAGAACGAGAAAGTCGCCGCGGACGCGTGGCAGAGGGTATTCACGTTCTTCGGCCAGCACCTACGGTGACCGCGACGCCGCGAGATCGGCGTCGGGGAGCCTCCGCCCGCGTTGTCGGACCAGTAGAGCATCGAACGCTCCCCGCCGTCCGCGACGGCGGTCCCGGACACCGCGGCATCGGCCGCACACCTGCGCGCCGCGCTGCCTCGACACACGGATTGGAGGAGACCGCGCGGGCGGTCGGCGCAACAGCTGGAGATGGAGTCAAGAGGGGATCCAACTGCCGTGGAAGCCGGTGGGGATTCGGACGGGCAGGTGGACTTCGGCGATGGGAGGGCTGGCGAGGTCGGCGGCGTCCAGAATCAGAAGGTAGCCGTTTCCGTGAAGACGATCGTGGGCGAAACTCATCAGGTATCCGTCGTTTTCGTCCGTCGCCTGGGCGCGCGGGACGAACACGGCCTCACCACAGGTACGCCCTTCCGGCAGTCGGTGAGTGCGCCGTGAGGCGCCGTCGGCGAAGTCGTAGCGGTAGATGCGGGAGTGGCTCGGTTCGGCTTCGAGCGAGAAGCTGACCAGGTAACCGAAGCGGTGGTGGAGCCCGACCATGCTGTCGGCGACGCGCGGATACTCGACCACCGCGTCGTCCACCTGCTGTTCGGTGACGGTGCCCTCGGCAAGCAGCAGGCGCCACTGGTGCAGGCGTGGCAGCCCGCCGCCGATATCGTCGCTGCCGTCCCGCCACAATGCTGCCACCCGCGTACCGGTGAGGGTGATGGCGCCGTCGGCCTCGAATGCGTTGAGGGTATGCCACACATAGCAGGGTTCGATGTCGAACCAGCGGACCGGGCCACCGGCGCGGGCCATCACCCCGAACCGCGCGTGATGTCCGTCGTCCCAGCGCCACGCTGCGGTGACCTGGTCGAACACGACCGGCAGGTCCATGAAGACCACATGGTGCCGGGTCACGGCGAAGTCGTGCATCATCGTGGCGCGCGGAAGTTCGATCGGCTGGGTCCGGAGCAGCTCGCCGGAGGGTGACACACGGTGGTAGGTCAGATACGGCGGGCGCAGTCGGTAACCGAAGAACAGCAACTCGCCGGATTCCGGACAGATCTTGGGGTGCGCCGTCATCGGCGTTCGCAGCGCGCCGTCGAAGGTGAACGGTCCGACGGTCTCCAGTTCCGGCGTGAGCTGGTAGGGGAAGCCGCCTTCCTCGAGCGCCAGAAGTCGGCCCGCGTGGCTGACGACGTGAGTGTTGGCCGTGGTGACCCGGTAATCCATCGTCGCGGTCGCCGGGTCGAAGCCGAGTTCGAAGCGCGATCGGCCCGGGTGGTGGTAGAGCGGGGTGCGCACGTAGCGGTTGCGATACCAGCGCGCGCGTCCTTCCGTCAAGGCGACCGCGTGGACCATGCCGTCCCCGGCGAAGTAGTGCGGTGACCAACCGGTCCGTGGGTTGGGACCATTACGCACGAACATTCCGTTCAAGTCTGCGGGTATTTCTCCGATCACCTCCGCTGGTTCCACGGTGCATTCCTCGGTGACCGGCGCGTTGTTCCCGGCCAGATGCAGCGGCACGGCTGCGTGCGACGGCATTGTCATCGTCGGATCTCCCTTCCCTGGATCGCCGTGCCAGGATGCCGAGACAATTCCCGAACAAACAGACTTGTTTTCGGCGAAGCCCTGAGCCGCTCACCGAACTCCCAGCTCAGCGCCGCGCAAGAAAATATGCGCGACTCGATCACCGCCATCCGCGCCGGCGGCGGCCGTCGCGGATGGCGCCGGCCGACTCGCCGCTGGAATGACGACCGGGATAGGCACGGTGACCTGGGTTCCGTGTGAGAATCGGCTGGAGAACGGCCGGTCTCTTTCGGGACTCGGCGGCCGAACCCGCGGTGTCGCCGACACCGCTGAGCAGCGACACAGGTAGTCCGATGACCGAAACACATTCCGAGTGCACCCGCAGAGAGTCCTGGGAGCGGACGACCGGCATCCCCTTGATGGTGCTGGCCGTCGCGTTTCTCTGCGTCTATGCCTGGCAGGTGCTCGATACCGGGGCATCGCCTCGCCTGGACGCCTGGCTCACCCGGGTCGACGTGCTGATCTGGGCGGCGTTCGCGCTGGATTTCGCCGTGCGGTTGGTGCTGTCCGGGAACCGGTTGCGATTCCTGCGTACCCACCCGGTCGACCTGTTGATCGTGGTGTTGCCGCCGCTTCGCCCCCTGCGGCTGCTGCGGGCGGCCATGCTCGTGATCGGCACCCTGAACCGGAACACGACGACCAGAGCCAGGCTCGCGGTATTCGTCGGAACTAGTTCGCTACTGCTTCTGCTGCTGTGCAGTCTGGCATTCTTCGACGCCGAGTACGGGGCGGCCGACAGCAAGATCCACAATTTCGGTGACGCGCTGTGGTGGTCGATGGTGTCGGTGACCACCGTCGGCTACGGCGATGTGTATCCGGTGACCACCGAAGGCCGTTTGATCTCGCTGATCCTGATGACCTTGGGCATCGGCCTGATCAGTTTCGCAATCGGCACCACCACCAGCTGGGTGATGGATCAGCTGAAGAGCGTCGAGGCGAATGTGGAGAGTACCGATCGGGAGATCACCGAACTCGTCGCAGAGATCAGAGCGTTACGTGCCGAGGTGGCCGCTCTGCGATCCACTGGGATCGAGCCGGATACCGTGCCGGCCGAATGACCGACGCATCCTCGGTGACAATGCCCATCTCCGGCGAGAGTCGCCAACGCGACCCTGCGGTGTCGGCCGAATTTCAACATGATTCGCCACAGCCGCGACCACCAGCGGATGCGGGCCGGTGCGGGGCCGCCCCTGCAAGTAGGGGCGCGCAGGGCCGTAACCGGGGGTGAGGTGGGGGCGATGAGCCAGGTGGAGTTCGTCGAGAGCGGAGGCCGGCGTGGGTCGAGCTATGAGAAGTGTTGCGGTGGTCGCTATTACGGCGGCAATGTCGATGTTCGGGATCGGTGCGCCGGTGACGGCGCATGCCGAACCGGACGGGCTGAGGCATTGCGCGGTCAGCAGTGGACGAGTACCGGAAACAGCGACCCCGGAGGAGGTCGGACTCGATTCGCCCGCGCTGCGCCAGGCGGTGGCGCTCGCGGCGGATTCGACCCGCACGACGCTGCAGATCTTTCGGAACAATTGCCTGATCGCGACCGGCCCGAACACCGCGCGGGCCGCCGGTGTGCCGTGGAATCTATGGAGTAGCACCAAGAGTGTGGTTTCGATGGTAGCCGGGATCGCGGTCGACGAGCAGCGGCTGCGGCTCGATGACCCGATCGGCGCCTATCTGCCACCCGAGCTCGGTGATGCCGGACATCGCGCGATCACGGTGCGGAATCTGC
The DNA here is from genome assembly GCF_044548645.1 of Nocardia sp. NPDC051929. Taxonomy (NCBI): domain Bacteria; kingdom Bacillati; phylum Actinomycetota; class Actinomycetes; order Mycobacteriales; family Nocardiaceae; genus Nocardia; species Nocardia sp. NPDC051929. The sequence continues at coordinate 54,136 of NZ_JBIUCG010000025.1, forward strand.
TCATCGAATCCAGCGGCATGCGGGCAGCGGTGGCCTCGGAGGGCATCACCGGGTTGGCGCAAATCGACCCGAATGTGGTGGCGCAGGCGCTGGCGATGCCGATCGATCAACAGCAGGGCACCGAGTGGCGCTACAGTCAGCGCGCTGTCGATCTGCTCGTGTACGTCATCCAGCGTGCGGTCGATGAGGACTTTCAGACGTACGCGCAACGAAAGCTCTTCGATCCGTTGGGAATTCCGCCGACCGACTACTTCTGGGGACGGGACCGCAGTGGAAACACCTACGGTTACGCGCATCTACTGCTGCCACCGGACGACTTCGCCAAGCTCGGACTGCTGCTCACCAATCGCGGCCAGTGGGGCGGTCACCAGATCATTTCCGCGGAATATCTCGCGCAGGCAGGCCGGCCCGCCCCGACGAACCCATGCTATGGCTTCCTGTTCGTGGTGAACGGGCCGGACTGCGGCAACTACTTTCCTGGACTGCCGCCGGATGCGATGCAGATGTCGGGAATGATGCGCCAGGACAATTTCGTGGTGCCGAGCCTCGGATTGATGGTCAGTTGGACCGGTGTCACGGTGCCGGGGAGCGCGTTGAGCTTCCCGCACGATGTCCTGCGCGCGGTCGGCGCCGCCTTCCGGGACCCTCGCATACCCGCTGCGGCGCCCTACGAACAGCAATCCGATGTCCAACTGTCCGATCCGATGATCTCGAACCCGGACGCGACACTCGCCGCACTCGGCATCGGCCCGATGGCCTACCCAGGTTGCAACCCGCTGTCCTGCCTGGGTAAACCCATGTCCGCACCGTTCGCGAATTGGCCACCGGGTTGTTTCATACTCGGCTGCGTCGGCCCGCACCCGGCGACCCCTGGAATTCCGTAGCGGCACAACGCGTATATGCGGCCGAGGTCATCTCGCTGCCCCGCGGCGCCAGCACTTCTGCGCTGGGCGCCGCGGGCTGCGGCGTGCCGCGATCCGCGTCGCGCACCACGCCGCCGCCGACATATCACGACGCCGGGCCGCGCAACCGATCCGTAGTTCCTTTTGGTCTCATAGCATTCGAAGACAGCTCCGAAAGATGTTCGCGACGAACTGGACTTGGCGATCGATGCGCACCCAGCAGCACTCCTACGCGAACACGTCGCCGAACAGGATGGTCCGACTCACCTTCGTCGGTGAGCACGCCCTCGACCAGTGGCTACGACACCCCTGAGATGCGCGCACCAACCTGCCTTCACCGTCTTCGGCGCGCATGGGTGCAGCGAAGATCTCCGAGTAGTATCTCGGCCCAATTATTCCTGTCGCACAACCGATTTCGATGACAGGTCGCCCTCTGTGGGGGATGATGTGTCTCACGGTAGATAGGCAGTTCGCCGATCGGTCCGGAAACAAGGGGGCATGTCTGTCATGGGGAAAGTGGACACCAGAGGTGTTTGGACGCGCGTCAGCGTGGACGAGTCGCAGTTCGAGGGTTTGCGACAGCCCGGAGTCAGGTCGAGCGCGGGCATCAAATCGAGTATCCGATGGGGCGGCAGCCAAGACGAGGAGAAGAGCGGCTACGACTTCACCGGCCTCACCGATGTCGACGCGCGCCTCGACGGCCAGAACTTCAGGCTCGGCATATTCGCACACTACAACCGTCGAATTCATCTGCCACACAGTCAGTTCTCGGTTTTCTTGAAGGTCACCGTCGACTTCCAGGACGAGGGATTCGACCATACGTTCACCCTGCGTTTCCGTCACGACGAGACGCCCAACCAGCCGGGTGACGTCGCCGATGTGGTGAGACCGCCGGTAGTCCACGAGAACGACATCGTCCGCGTCGACGGCACCGAATACCTGGTGACCATCAGCGGTTTCCTGGATGACAAGGATGAAGTGAAGCCGTACTTCGAAAATCCCGAAGGGGAAATCAAGAGAGTCTGGCTCGTTGCGAAATTCGAACCCCAGGCTGAGCCGGGTTCCTGAAGATACTCGCCCGGTGCCCATCCTATGTCCCGGTGTGGCGGGACGCTGATGTAAACGGCCACTTCACGGCCGGGCCCGACGGCGTGTTCGCCGGGCCCGGCCGCGGCAATCCAGCGTGCATGATCGACCACCGTGACCCGGGCGCAGCTAGCCGCGCCGACGGTCTTTCCTTGTGGCGCTATCGGCCGCGATGCACGCCGCCGGAGTCCCGAGCGACCACTTGTCCACGGCGATCATCGTGCCCCGGGCGCCGACCGCAGGCTGACGCGTTCGCCTCGAGCTGACATTTCCCGGCGGCCGATCCAGGGAGCCGAGCCGCCGCGACGCTGTCGCACACCCTGCAGGGCAATTCATCAGCTACGCCCCGAAACGAGTAGTCGACTACTGGTGTCCGCGATCCAGCGTCCTGAAATTATCGCCAGGAGTTCGGCCGAGCGGCCGAAATGTCGGGGACGACAGCAGTATCACTCGCGACAAAAAGGTAGGAACAGAAATGACCAGGGTTGTCGGCACTGCGTTATATGGCATCAAGCCCGATGGCGATCTGCAGTGGTATCGCCACGACGGTGTCCAGAACGGCGGAGCCTTTTGGACAGCAGGTGAGGGCGGGAAAAGGATCAGTGGCGGCTGGGACATCTACAGCACGGTGTTCAGCGGCCGCGACAGCGGCGTCATCTACGGCATCAAGCCGGACGGCGATCTCCAGTGGTACCGCCACGACGGCTGGCAGGACGGCGGCGCCTTCTGGACCGCCGGTGCGGGCGGTAACAGGATCAGTGGCGGCTGGGACATCTACCGCACGGTCTTCAGCATCGGCCGAGGCGTGGTCTACGGCATCAAGCCGAACGGTGACCTGCAGTGGTACCGCCACGACGGGTGGCAGGACGGCACCGCCAGGTGGACCGCCGGTGCGGGCGGCAACCGGATCAGTGGCGGCTGGGACATCTACGACAAGGTGTTCAGCGGCTACCTCGGGGTGCTCTACGGCATCAAGCCGAACGGTGACCTGCAGTGGTACCGGCACGACGGGTGGCAAGACGGCACCGCCAGGTGGACCGCCGGTGCGGGCGGCAACCGGATCAGTGGCGGCTGGGACATCTACGACAAGGTGTTCAGCGGCTACGACGGCGCGATCTACGGCATCAAGCCGAACGGGGATCTGCACTGGTATCGCCACGACGGGTGGCGAGACGGCACGGCGACGTGGACGGCCGGTGCGGGTGGGAGGAAGATCAGTGGTGGCTGGGACATCTACAGCTCGGTGTTCAGCGGCGACACTTACCTCCACCTCGTCTGAGCATCCATCCGAGATTCGATGTCCTGTGAATCGCGGCTCCGCTTGATGCACGCTCCCCCAGAGGCCTCTGGGGGAGCGTCTACATCCAAAGAAGGCGGAGACCGCCCGATTACGTTCCGTCCAACGTGCCCGCAGTCCTCCGAAGCGCACACCCTGACCGGCCCAGACTCAGCACCCCACCCGAGCTGGATCCGACCGGCGTGGCCGTCGGTGCGCAGCGTCGCGGCGTCGGTAGTGCTTGGAGGGGCGTGCTCGTCGCATTTCCAGACAACGTCGGTCGTTGGCCTGGAACAGCTCTTTCGGGTCGGTGTGCCGGCGCTTATCGACCTGCGACCGACGCAGGCGAGTCCGCTCGGGTGACGAGGCGGGAGACGAAGACCCGTTCCAACAGTTCGTACAGACAGTCGCGGTCCTGGTCGCTGAGCCTGTTCAGGCCGTCCTGGGTGGCGCGCATTTTCGCCCGGATCGTGTCGGTTATCCGTTCGCCCTCGGGCGTGATGACGAGATTGGTGACGCGCCGGTCGGCTTCGCTGGCCTCTCGTCGCACGAGGCCACGCTTCTCCAGCCGGTTGATGATCCCGGTGACGTTGGAGGCGTCGCAGGCCAAGGTCTCGGCCAAGGCGCGCATCGCGACGGGCCCTCGGCGCAGCACGGTCAGCGCCTTGCCCTGGCTCGCCGTCAAGTTCTCGCTCGCCGCCGCGACGGTGAAGTCGCCGTAGTAGACGCCGAGCGACACCGAGAGCAGCTCCATCAACTGGGCCGTGTCGACGCGGGGAGCTTCTGCCATGGCAACCAGCCTATCCGCAGAAACTTGACTATCTCAAATATTTACCCTTAGCGTGTGTGGCCATTGCTTGAAGTTCTCAACCATCGAAGTCGTACCAACGAGGAGTACCCAGTGATCGTCACCGCGTCCGACGCCTCGCGCACAGCCGAGATCCTCTCGCGGCCCGTCGCGCTGAACGGCCTGACCGTCCCGAACCGCATCGTGATGGCGCCGATGACGCGCATGTTCTCCCCCGGCGGCGTTCCCGGTGACGATGTGCGGTCGTACTACGCCCGCCGCGCCGCCGCAGGCGTGGGCCTGATCGTCACCGAGGGCACCTACGTCGGCCACGAGTCCGCTGGGCAGAGTGACCGCGTGCCGCGCTTCCACGGTGAAGAGCAGTTGGCGGGGTGGGCGAAGGTCGCCGAGGACGTTCACGCGGCAGGCGGCACCATCGTGCCGCAGCTGTGGCACATCGGCATGGTCCGCAACCAGGGGGACGCGCCCTACCCCGATGCGCCCGCCGTCGGCCCCTCCGGTATTCGCGTCGACGGCACCGAGGGTCTCGGTAAGGCGATGACCCAGGGTGACCTGGACGACGTCATCGGCGCCTTCGCCGAGGCCGCGGCGGACGCCGAGCGCATCGGCTTCGACGGCGTCGAACTGCACGGCGCTCACGGTTATCTCCTCGACCAGTTCCTGTGGGCGCGAACGAACCGCCGTGATGATGCCTACGGCGGCGGCATCGCGGCCCGGACAAAGTTCGCCGCCGAGATCGTGGCCGCTGTTCGTGCGGCCGTCTCGCCCGGCTTCCCCGTGATCTTCCGTTACTCGCAGTGGAAGCAGGAGGCCTACGATGCACGGCTCGCCGAGACGCCGCAGGAGCTGGAAGCGATCCTGGCTCCGCTCGCCGCAGCCGGCGTAGACGCCTTCCACGCCTCCACCCGTCGCTACTGGCTCCCGGAGTTCGACGGCTCGGACCTGAACCTGGCAGGCTGGACCAAGAAGCTCACCGGCAAGCCCACCATCACCGTCGGCTCGGTCGGCCTGGACGGTGACTTCCTCCGTGCCTTCACCGGCGAGGGCGCCGAACTCGGCAGCCTCGACAACCTCCTCGATCGCCTGGAGCGCGAAGAATTCGACTTGGTCGCCGTCGGTCGCGCCCTGCTCCAGGACCCGGAGTGGGCGTCCAAGGTCCTGGCGGGGCGGATCGACGAGCTGAAGCCGTACGACGCGGCGGCACTGAAGACGCTGAGGTAAGCGAGTTTCAGCAGGCCGTCGTCGTCGATCCGAGCGAAACGGCGGATCGAGCGCACCGTGGGCATCCATAGCGAGCCACGCCGGGCGAGCGCATCCAGGACACCCGGCGTTCGGCGCATGGACCACCGCCGGGAGGCCGTCACCACTGTAATCGTATCTGATGGAGCCATCAGATACGATTACGGTGACATTCGCCGATGGAAGAGGGATCCATGTCCGCCGACCCCGTGGTGCGAAATCGCATCGACCGCCGCCGGGAACGCACCCGCAACGCACTGCTGGGCGCAGCACGGAAGTTCCTGGCGGAAGGACGTTCGGCGGTGAGCATCCAAGAGATCACCGACGCCGCCGACGTGGGATTCGGCTCGTTCTACAACCACTTCACCTCCAAAGAAGAGCTGTTCGACGAAGCCGTCCGCTCGGTGTTGCAGGTCTACAGCGAGATGCGCGACGAGATCGTGAAGCTGTACGACGACCCGGCCGAGGTATTCGCGGTGAGTTTCCGGATGACCGGCCGTCTCCAGCGGCAGGCGCCGGAGATAGTGCGGGTGCTGCTGAATTCCGGCATGCCGGTGCTGCTTCGGGACGAGGGCCTGGCCCCGCGTGCCCGCCGCGACATCATCGCCGCCCAGGAGGCGGGCCGGTTCGAGCCGATGGACCCGGACATGGCCGTCATGGCCGCAGGCGGCGCGCTGCTGGGCCTGCTGCAACTCCTGGACGCCCAACCCGGGGCCGATGCGGGCGCGCTGACCGACGAGATGACCTTCCATGTGCTGCGCATGTTCGGCATGAACAAGCGTTCGGCGCAGAAGCTCGTCTCCCACCCCCTGCCCCCGCAGCCGCAGCCGCAGCTAGTGCCCGATCCATAGTTCCGGTGGCATCGTCATGCTCGGAGTGGCGCAGGTCTATCCGCGACCTCGTCGAGGCGGCGCCCGTCCTCGAGGCGATCGTTGGGCAACAGACGCCCTGCCGAGCCGCGCCATAGCAGTAGAGCGGCCACCAGCGCCGAGCGGCGCAGTGGTGGTGTCTCGCCGCTGGACATCACACGGGCGAGGCCGGGCAGTCGATGTATCCGTGGTGCGATGATGCCGCGCAGCCGGTTGCCGAGCTCGCCACCGTCGGTCATCACCACCCCGGTGAGCTTTGCCAATCGGATCATGGCTCGTTGCCGAGAGAGTCACCGGCCGCGTCGAGGCGTCCGCCACGTGCGGCCAACGCGGCCGCGGGAATAATGGCGACCAGCGCGGCTCCCAGCACCCAGGTGAAAGTGGTCGCGAACGCCCCCGCCTGCTCCGAGTGCTGGATCCCGCTGTCTCTCAGCCCCTGCTGCAGGATCACCACGAACACGGCCGTGCCGATGGATCCGCCGATGCGCTGCATGATATTGAGCTGAGGTGTGGCATCCGCCATCTGAGCCGGGCCGAGGTTGCGCAGCGCCACCGTCATGGCAGGTGTCGCGGCCAGTCCGATGCCGAGGCCACGCACGATCATCGCGGCGGCCAGCAGCCAGTACGGCGTGTCGCAGGCAACGAACAGGAACGGCACCGTGGCGACGACACCGATCACCGCACCGACCACGCTGGTGAGCCCGCCGAGCCGCTCGACCATGGGTGCCGACAGCCCCATGGCTACGGCCGCGCCCAGCCCTTGCGGGGCCAGCAGCATTCCGGTGTGCGCGGCATCCTGATCTCGGATCACCTGAAAATACAGAGGCAGCAGCACCATCGCCCCGAAGGTCACCGCGCCCAGCACCAGCGTCGTGACCGCACCCGCACGGAACAGCGGATCCCGCCACAGCCGCAGATCGAGAACAGGATGCGCGGATCGCGTCGCGTGCACGACGAAAAGGCCGATGACGGCGACGCCGGCCAGGACCGGAACCAGCACCTGCGGATCGGTCACATTCCGGACTCCGGCGCGAGCCGATCCGAAAGTGACGCCCACTGTTCCGAGTGAAATCATCACCAGTCCAACGACATCCAACGGACCCGCGGCTTCGGTCGGCTCGTCGGGCTGGAGCAGTCGCCACGCCAGCACCAGGCCCAGCACGCCGAATGGCACGTTGATCAGGAAGATCCACTGCCAGCCCGCGTATTGCAACAACAGTCCGCCGATGGTCGGCCCGATGACGGGTGTGAGCACCATCGGCAGTCCCGCCGCCACCATGGCTCGCGCCATGCCGCGCTGCCCAGCGCTGGTGATCAGGATCAACTGCCCGACGGGAATCATCAGCCCCGCGCCGAATCCCTGCGCGACGCGGGCGACGATCAGGGTACCCACGGAGTCCGCGAGTCCGCAGGCGATCGAGGCGACGGTGAACAGGCCGAGCGTGCTCATATAGAGCCGCTTGGGCCCGATCTTGCGGGCAGCCCAGCCGCTGGCGGGCAGCACCGCCACCTGCACCAGGAGATAAGCCGTGACGACCCACTGGATGGCGTCCAGCGACGCGTTCAGGGCCGTAGCCAGGGAGTGCAGAGCGACATTGACGATCGTGGCGTCGAGGAAGGCGAGCACCGCGCCGACCAATACGACGACCACGGCCCGACGTGCCTGCGGGCTCAGCCCGGTGGTCACGCCGTCGGAAACGTTGGAAGCAGTCACCTTCGCAGTGTTATCCACACGGGAAACTCTGTCAACCAATTGGATGACAATGCATCCGACTGGTTGAACCAGTCACCCGAACCGGTAACCTGTTCGCATGGCCCGCAGCACGGATCCGACGCCCGAAGGCCCGGCCCGCCGTCCGCGCCGCGCCCCCAGCGCGGACGAGCGCCGCCGCGACGCGGAGCGCTCCCGTCAGGCTCTGCTCGATGCGGCCCTGGATGAGTTCTCCGCAAAGGGCTTCGACGGTGCGCGGGTCCAGGACATCGCCGCTCGCGCGGGGGTGAACAAACAGCTAATCGCCTACTACTTCGGCGGCAAGGAAAACCTCTATCAAGAGATTCAACGGCACTGGCCGGAGGCCGAGGCCGAGCGTGCCGATCCGGCACTCCCCCTCGACGAGACCGCCGCCCGTTACCTCACCGCCGCGCTGGCGGACCCACGCCCGGCCCGCCTGGTCATCTGGCGCGGGTTGACCGGGGGCGGCACCGAATCCGACTACATCGACGACGCCACGGTCATCGACACCGATCTGGCCAACCTCCGCCGAGCAAAGGAGCGCGGCCAGATAGCCCCGGAGCTGGATCCCGCGTTCGTCCGCATGGCCGTCATGAGCATGGTTTTGGCGCCCCTGATGCTCCCCGAGGCCGCCCTGCGAGCCACCGGAAAGACTCCCGGCTCACCGGAATTCGAGGAGTACTATCGCACTCAACTCCGCGCCCTTATCCGCCGCCTCGGCACGGCCGAATCACCGGAAGGGGCCTGATCCGGGCTCTTACTGGGCGCGGCGACGCTCGGGCCAATCTCGGTATCGGTGTTTTCCGGCGGTTTCTCTCAGTCGGTGTGTGCGTTAAGCCAGAGGTCGGCGGAAGTGATTACGAACGCGTTGACCGCGGATGAGCATATGAGACATATATCCCGTTGCCCGGCGCGGCATTCTTATGCCCCGCGCTCATGGAGTTGGCCCGCTGCCGACGCTGTGACCTGGGGTGGAATGTCCGGCGATGGCAGAACGAGCGCATGACTTCACCGGTGCATGGTGTCCGCTCGACTTTCCATTGCGCGAAGCGGCATTTTATGTCCTGTCCGGCAGGCCAATACCGTCGGATTCATGGATTGGAGTTTTCAGTCGGCGGAAGAACTCGCGGCCGCCTTGCATGCTGGTGAAGTGACATCGGTGGAACTGACCGACGAGGCGATCGCGCGTATCGAGCGCGACGACAAGGCGATCAACGCGATCTGCGTACCGGATTTCGATAATGCGCGGGCCGCCGCACGCGCTGCCGACCAGGCGCGCGCCCGCGGCGAGGATCGGCCGCTGCTCGGTATTCCGGTGACGGTCAAGGAGTCCTACGACATCGCCGGACTGCCCACGACCTGGGGCATGCCGCAGTACAAGGATTATGTGCCTGCCGAGGACGCGGTACAGGTGTCGCGGCTGAAGGCCGCCGGCGCGGTGCTGCTCGGAAAGACCAATGTGCCGTTGACGCTGCGAGATATCCAAAGCTTCAACGAGATCTACGGAACCACCAGCAACCCGTGGGACCACAGCCGCACGTCGGGTGGGTCGTCCGGCGGTTCCGCGGCGGCCCTGGCGTCCGGATTCGGCGCGCTGTCCATCGGCTCCGACCTCGCCGGTTCGCTGCGCACCCCCGCGCATTTCTGCGGCATCTACGCGCACAAGCCGACACTCGGACTGGTGGCGTCCCGCGGTATGGGCGCACCGCCGGCGCCGGCATTGCCGGTCGATCTCGACCTCGCTGTTGTCGGTCCGATGGCGCGCACCGCCCGCGACCTCACGCTCCTGCTCGACGTGATGGCCGGACCGGACCCGCTAACCTACGGCGTCGCCTACGACGTCGCGCTGCCGCCCGCGCGCCACGAACGGCTGGCCGACTTCCGTGTCCTGATCATCGAGGAACATCCGCTCATTCCGACCGGATCGGCGGTGCGGGCGGGCGTGAACCGGGTCGCCGAGGCCCTCGTCGACGAGGGCGCCCGCGTCGAACGGCACAGCCCGCTGCTGCCTGATCCGATCGAAGCGGCGACGCTCTATATGCAGCTGATGCTGTCGAACGCCGCCGCGGGTCTTCCCCTCGACGTGTACCGACAGCTGCGGACCCAAGCCGCCGCACTGAGCGCGGACGACCGGAGCCTCGATGCGGCGCGGCTGCGCGGCATGGTGCTCAGCCACCGCGACTGGGTCGAGGCGAACAATCGTCGCGAACTCCACCGCCACGGCTGGCGGCAACTGTTCGCCGAGTTCGATGCCGTGGTGTGCCCCATCACGCCTACTCCCGCGTTCCCGCACGACCACGACGGAGGTCTGGAGGACCGGCACATCGACATCGACGGCGTCGAGTACCCGTACTTCGACCAGCTCGTCTGGGCCGGTATGGCCACCATGCCCGGCCTGCCCGCCACCGCCATACCCGCGGGCCGCTCACCCGAGGGCCTGCCGGTGGGAGTGCAGCTCATCGGTCCGATGTTCGAGGACCGCACCCCGCTGCGGCTGGCCGAGCTCCTCGAGCAGAAGATCGGCGGCTTCCAGGCACCGAAGTGAGGTGCACTACCGGGTGCCGGTCGAGCGGATGACGAACAAACAGTGTGAGGCGAAACCAAGTACGGGGGTTCGCACTTTCGACTCCTCGGGCCATCCGGTTCACACCGGCATGGCCCCCGCGCGTCCCGCGCGAGACATAGTGAATCAGCGGGTATAGGAACTTCGCGCGGGCCGGTCGAGTTCGTACCCCGGATTCCCGGCCGGGTGAACCGCGACGGATCAGAGCGGCCCGGGCTGAGGAGAGTGGCGGGTGGGCTCTTCTGCCCGAGATTGCGTAGCTGCCCAGCTGGCGAGGAGTTTGAGCCGGTCTTCGGGTGCGGTGGCCGGGTTCGGCGGTGTACGTGATCAGGTTCGAACAAGGGGCGCTGACCGGCAGGTACAGCCCGGCCCACCCGTTGCCGGAGGGCAGCAGCCGGGCGGCCGTGTACAACGGCATCCTCCCCCAGCTGCAGTCGCTGACGGACCGGATGGGGGCGATCGGCGAGGACCGAGGCGCGTCCGCCGCCGACGTCGCCACCGCCTGGGCCATCGCCAAGGGGACCACCCCGATCATCGGGGTCACGAAGGCGGATTACATCGACGGGTTGGTCCGAGCTCACGGCATCGAACTCGCCGACGAGGAGATCGCGGAGCTGGAGGCGCTGGCGGACGCTGCGGACGTCGACACGCGCGGCAGCTGGGAACACGACATGTCGGGCGGTGCGAAGCCGACTCCGAGATAATCTCGCATCACACCCAGATGGTTGCGAGCCAAACGGTCACGGCTGCCATGAGAAGAAGGGTGATGTTGAGGGCGACTTTGTGGTCCACGCCGGTCAGATGGACCGGGATCGCACCGAGTTGCAGGAGTACGAACCCGATGGCCGCGGCGACGGCGAGCCCAGGCGTCAGACCGGTCAGAGGTGGAAGGATCAGCCCGAGTGCGCCGAGTACTTCGAGTGCGCCGACGGTCCGGATCACGGACAGTGGTATGTGGTCCACCCAGGACATCATGGGCCGGAGTTGATCCCGGCTTCGGGTGATCTTCAGTCCGCCTGCGTAGAGGTAGAAGAGGGCGAGCAGACCGGCAGTGATCCAGAATGCGATGTTCACGATTCCATCCAGAGGTGTCATGTGCGGGCCGAGGCGAAAGCGCCCCGGCCCGCTGGGGTTCAGGCGAAGTCGGTGGCGGGCTCGGTGGCGTAGCGGCTCATCACCTCGATGTTCACCTGCGGTGTCAGTCCCCGGCTGTCGGCGGCCATGTCTTGGAGGTCGCGGAAGTACTGCACGTACAGGTCAGGGGTGAAGGTGCTGAGCATGACGGCTGGTCGATCGGTGATGTTGGCGAAGGTGTGCGGGGTGCCGGGTGGGACCATCACCAGCGTGCCCGCTGTCACGTCGTAGTCGGTGTTGCCAACGGTGAACCGCAGCGTGCCGGAGATGATGTAGAACCCTTCGTCGTGCTGGGCGTGCCGGTGCTGCGGTGGTCCGGGCGTGTGTGGGGGAATGATGGATTCGGCGAGACCGAGGCGGTGCGCGGTGTTGCTGCCGTCCTCGAGGACGCGCATTCGCGTGGCGCCCAGGATGATCAGCTCTCCCTCGCCCGGGCCCACCACCGAAACGGTTGTGCCGGAGTTGTTTTTGTCGTCTGACATGTTTCGATTGCACCGCCGAGTTGTCGTGGGCGTCCAAGACCTGTTCTGCGATGCCGATACCGGACGGGTATCGTGCCAGCGTGGAGCTGCGTACGCTGCGCTACTTCGTAGCTGTTGCCGAGGAACGCCATTTCGGTCGCGCCGCCGCCCGGCTGCACATGAGCCAGCCGCCCCTGAGCCGCGCCATCCGGCAATTGGAGTCGGAAGTCGGTGCGCCCCTGTTCGACAGGTCGCCCACGGGCATCGGCCTCACCCGGGTCGGGATGGTGCTGCTCGACGAGGCGCGCGCCCTGCTCGATCAGGCCGAGCGCGCCACCGTGCGGGTCGCCGCCGCGGCCGGAACCGCGAACCTCACCGTCGGCATCCTGGGCGACGGCACCGACCCCGGTGTCACCAGGCTTGCCGCGGCCTACCGCCACAAGCATCCCGAGGTCGACATCCGCATCCGCGACACCGATCTCACCGACCCCACCTGCGGACTGCGGGCGGGCCTGGTCGACGTCGCAGTGACCCGGGCCCCGTTCGACGACACCGCCCTGACCGTGCATGAACTGCGTGCCGACCCGGTCGGGGCCGTCTTGCGCGCCGACGATCCACTGGCCCGCCGCGACCACCTGACGCTGGCCGACTTGGCCGGCCGCCACTGGTTCCAGTTCCCCGACGGCACCGATCCCACCTGGCAGACCTATTGGAACGGGGGCCGGACACGCGAAGGTCCGGTAGTGCGGGTCGTTCAGGAATGTGTGCAGGCCGTGCTCTGGAACGGCACCGTCGGCATATCCCCGCTCGGGCACAGTGTGCCAGAGGGACTGGGCACGGTCCCACTGATCGACATGGCACCGAGCAGAGTGGTGGTTGCCTGGAATGAAGGTGACGCCAACCCCCTGATCCGATCGTTCGTGCAGATAGCCACGATCGCATACCTCGATCCCCCGCCTCGGCAGTGAAGGCGACCCGGTCCACGAGCCGGATGGAAAGCTCGGCGCGAGACGCACTCAATCGGCTACTCGAGCGGATGTCCTGCGCCACAGCCGATCACCGAGTCAATCGATCGACCGGCGGCATCTCAGTGCGTTCGACGGGGTGCGCCGTCGTTTTCCGAACTCGGGCGTAAAGACTCACCCGTGGGATCAGGGGACTTGTCAATACGGCGCGCACCCAGCCCAGGCAATCTGGGACGCTGTCCTGGCGCGGCCGCGCCGCGCAGCCCATAACCGGCCGAATGTTGCAGAACGTGGCGCATCGAATGTGAGAAGCAGCGCGACGAAATTGCCCTTGCCTCGCAGGTGTCGCACCGGAATACGCCGGCCGACTCGGATTGTCGCCGCCGACGCGGTGCATCGGTGACGATCTCGTGGTCGCCGCTTCGCCTCTTGGCAGATGACAGCTGTGAATCCTTTCGGGCCCCCGGCATCTCCTATGCGCGGGGACGACCATTCAGACCCGAAGAGGCAGTGGACGTGTGTCCGAACAGCACGCCTACGCCCATCACAGCACATCCACTCAGTCCATCCCGCAACGGCGAGGAGCCCGCATGTCCGCCCACCATCCACGGCAGCCAACTCCGGCAACACCCGGCAGCGGGCCGATGCCCCACCGTGGGCGACCCGTCTCGCGATGCTCGGTGCCCGCCTCGGCCGTCGTGGCCGCACTGGCAACCAGCATGCTGCTGGTCGCGCCCACCGCCGCTGACGCCGCCCCTACGGCCCGCCCGCCTGCCCATACCGACATCGAGTCGACAACGGCCGATCACTTCGACCGGTCGCCGTCGCTGACGGCACCCACCCACGTCGTCACCGTCGCGGGGCTGCCGATCGCCTACCGCAGCTTCGGACATGGACCGACCTTGTTGCTGACCCCATGTCTCGGACTCAGCATGGACGACTGGGATCCGGCACTGCTCGACCGCCTCGCCATGACCAATCACGTCGTCATCTTCGACTCCGACGGCGTGGGACGAACCCCGGCCGGCTCTTCGGCCATCTCGACTGTCCCTCAGCTCTCCGATCAGGCGTCAGCCCTGATCCAGGCGCTCCACCTGGGCCGCCCCACCGTGGTGGGCTTCTCCCTCGGAGGATTCGTCGCGCAACGCATGGCCGTGGACCATCCCGATGACGTCGGCGCCCTGGTCCTGATGGGCACCGGCCCCGGCGGAACACAGCAGGTGCTGCCCGATCTGCCCAGTCTGGTCCGAGGCCTGCCCGCGTTCGACCCGCTTGCGCCCGCCGACCAGGTCATTCCACTGTATTTCAGCGGCCACCCCGACGCTCTGTCAGCGTGGCGTCGACGAACAGGCTTGCGCCTCAACAGGATCGGGACGAACCTCACCGGCCTCAACCGTCAACGCGCCGCGATGACCGACTGGCTCATCAACCCCACCACCAACGTCATCAGCAGCTTGCCGGCCCTGCAGCTGCCCACCCTCATCTTGGGCGCGGAGAACGACGAGCAAGAACCCGCCGCCAACTCCATCGTGCTACATCGCTACATCAACGGTTCGGAATTGCTGATCTACCCCGGGCTCGGTCACGCGTTCCCCTTCGAAGCACCAGAGCGCGTTGCCGAGGACATCGCTCGGTTCACTCGGTAGCTCGGCGTCGAGGTCCGACGGCGCAGGGAGCCACAGACATTCGGGCACAGTCGACCGAGCAGGACGCGATCGTGATCTTGAAGCCCACTCCCCTACCGGTTCAGGCGCATCCTCTCGTCGATCACTGACGGGGCCGAATCCGACGACGACTCGACCGCAACCCTGCAGGACGAACTCGTTCGCACGCACTCGGTGGCCGGGTCGGTTCGGGGAACTGCGACTTTCCCGGCGGGCGAGCGGTGCTCGACCGATCCGAGTGTCACCCCGGCGATGATGATGACCCCACCGAAGACTTGCGCCGGCCGGACCGTCTCCGCATTGATCACCACGGCACCGAGCACACCGAACACCGGCACCAGGTTGAGGATGTTCACCGCGACGCTCGAGGCCATCCGGCGCAGGCCGTAGTTGTAGAGCAGGAAGGCGCCGACGGAACATGCGACGGCCAGATACACGAGCAGCGCCGAGGCCGTGGCGTCGGGTACCCGCCAATGCTTCAACTCCGGTAGCGAGGCGAACAGGAAGCCGGCGGCGCCGGCCATGGTCTGGTAGTAGGTGAGGGTCACCGCGTCCTGCCCGTGCCCCGCATACTTGCCCAGCATGTTGTACCCGGCCCACACCAGTCCGCCGAGCAACAGCAGAATGTCGCCGGACCAGCGACCGCTGCCTCCAACATCCGCCCCGTTGTGAACGACGAGGAAAGCCCCCAGGGTAGCCAGCAGCACACCGCCGACCCGGAGCGGCGGCATTCTGCTCCGAAAGACCACCAGCTCCAAAAGCATGGTCATCAATGGGTAGGTGGCCACGATCAACGAGGCGTCGGAGGCGGTCGACAGCTCGACGCCGATGTTCTCCAGCACGAAGTAGGCCGTAATGCCCAGCAACCCACTGAGGTAGATCAGCCGCCGCCGACGGGCATCCGGTCTGACGGCCGGGTTGCGGCGCAAGAACATGATGATCCCGAGCAGTACCGCGGCGAGCGTGAAACGGATGGCCCCGATGCTCAGCGGGCCGACGTCCGTCAGCACCAGTTTGGTTACCGCGTACGAGCTGCTCCACAACAGCGCGGCCATTACGACCGAACAGATCGCCAAGACTTCGGCCTGCCGCTCATCCACTTCCCGTGCTCCTTACCGTCCAAAAACTTCTGATCTCTGTTCGTCCGCTTCATCGGAGGCGAATTATGAACGGGGATATGGCAATCAAGGTAGCAATCAGCCGGGCAGCCTGGCAGTATGTCCGAATTAGATTCGGAGTTTTACCAGAGAGACGGAATATGGATGAACTAGATTCGGCGTTACTTCGGCTTCTGCAGTTGGACGGTCGGCGCACCAACCGGGACATGGCCCAGGAGTTGGGCATCGCACCCTCGACCTGCTTGGAGCGGATTCGCTCCCTCCGTGAGCGCGGCGTGCTGCTGGGATACCACGCCGAGGTAGACCTCCCGTCGCTCGGCCGGGGGCTGCAGGCGATCATCGCCGTACGGATACGACCGCCTACACGTGCGGTCATCGAACAGTTCCAAGCCTTCGTAACGCGAATGCCCGAGGTGATCGAAATCTTCACGCTGACAGGCACCGACGACTTCCTCCTTCATGTGGCCGTTCGCGACACCGACCATCTGCACTCGGTGGTCTTGGACAAGCTGACCGAGCGAAAGGAACTCGCAGACGTACGCACCTCAGTGGTCTACGGACACCTACGGAAGAACGTCATCGAGCCGATTTGAAGCCTCCCGCTCGCCCCTCGCTGGTCGGCGGCGCGGTCGGCTCAGCGAGAAATCGAGAGCAGACAGCAGAATCTCATCATGGATCGCGCTGCCCGAGCGGCACTGCTGCCCCACTAGGACGAGCAGGCTCGCGCCTCAGCAATCGGGTGATGTCAGCGCAAGCGGTAGATCGCGAGACCGGGTGGTGCGAGTACTTGCGTATACGGCGAGTGTGAACATGGCCGTGAGTGCCAACCATCGCGTGGCGACGGCGCCAACTGTGGACAACAGATAGCCCGCCCCGAGCGCGCCGAGCGCGACCGCGCCGTCGCAGAACAGTGCCATCGTCGCGACCGCGCGACCGAGGGTCTGTTCGGGGATCACATCGAGCCGGGATATCGTCAACGCGACGTTGCTGACGACCCCCACGCCGCCGATGCCACACCAACACGCGGCCAGCACAAACGGATCGGCGCTGAGCGCCATTGGAACGAGCAGCGCCGTCCATGCCCACAGCGCGCCCCGATAGACATTCCGAGGAGGGAAGCGAGTGGTGAGCCGTGCTGCCGCGGCGGCGCCCAGTACTCCGCCGACGCCCGCGGCGCCGAGCACCACGCCGACGGTCCACGCGGGACCGCCGCCGTTCTTCAGTTCCACCAATATCAGCAGCAAGACGAGCTGAATGACGATATTCGACAGTCCGATCATCGCCGTCGACGTCCGCAGGAAAGGTTCGGCCCAAACGACACGGAAGCCGTCGGCGATCGTACGCCGGACCGAATGACGATCGGGCTCGGCGGCTTTCTGCGGTGCTGTCGAGTCCGGACGGATCAGCAACAGTGCGACGAGGCAGTAGAGATACGACACGGCGTCGGCGATGAACGGCAGCCAGCGGGCCACGCCGTAGACCGCCGCACCTGCTGCTCGTCCGACCAGGATGGCGATCGGTTGCTCGGCCTCGAGGAACGAGAACGCGGCGGGTCGCTGTGCGTGTGACACCACGTCGCGGATCGCGCCCAGCTCACTGAGGCCGACGAAGACGTAGACACTGCCCTCGATGAACGCCGTGACACCGACTATCAGCGCGAGGCTCGAGAGCTCGGCAGCGACCGCCCCGGCAGCCAGGCAGGCCGCGATCAACCCGGTGATCTGGCATATCACCAGGGTCCGGATCCGATTGGAATAGTCCGCGACGATGCCTGCAGGGATCTGGAAGATCAGACTCGGCAGGTTCAACGCGAAACCGACCCATCCCGCCGCGGCGGGCGAGCCGGTCACCGCGAGAACCAGCATCGGATAGGCGATTCGGACGCCGTGGAAGCCCACCAGCGATGTCGCGTTTCCGGACCACAGCAGCAGGAAGTTCCGGTTGGCGTGGATTCCCGATCTACCCATGAGTGCGCGGATACCTCGACAACCACCGCACCAGCTCGATGATCTCGACACCTTCGGCATCCGCCAGCAGTACCTGGCACAGGTGGGCGGCGACCTCGGCCCTGTCATCGAGAACGCTGAAGTCATCGTCCGGGTGGAGCTTCGGCAACGCCAGCGCCAAGCCCGCCCACAACTGTGGCCGGAGCGGGTCGACGCGCAGTTCCTCGGTGTACAGCGCGACCGCCGCAGCCATGTCACCCGCCAGATAGGCCCGGTCGCCGCGCGGCTGCTCGGGGATCGACAGAGCTTCGGCCGCGGCGTGGTCCAGCAGCTTCAGCTGCGCTGGAAGGTGCAGGCGGCGATGATCGTTCGGCACGGTGCTCTGGTCCACCTGATCCGCGGGCGGCAGGCCGTCGGGCCGTGGCGCCCGCGCGATCCAGCGCACGGCCAGCTCGGCGATGCCGGCGACGTCCGGTGTCAGGTTCCGCACCTGCCAAAACGTCCGATGCGCTATCGCCACCTCGGACGCGGCGACCCTGACCGCCGTGGGCACGTCCTCCTCTCCCCACGGGCGCATTTCAGCGCTGAGCGCGTTCAGGAATTGCGAACCCGCCTCCGTGAGCAGACTCGAGGTCGATGCCTGCGCCACGGCACCTTCCACCTGTAGACGCCACAATTCGAAATCGACATTCGCTTCCATCGATCGGTGGCAGTCGGCGTGACGATGTATTCGCCAGAAGTCGGTGACTCCGAAGAATGCGTAGATCCCGTGCAGCAGGCCCATGATCGGACGCGGGTCGTCGCGCCACGGCGCGTAGAAGCGGCACACCGAGTCGGGATCGAACAGCACGATCTGATCGGTCAGCAGCGTGAACTTCGTGTGCTGGACCTCATGGATCAGCGTGAGCGCCAGCTGGCATGGGTCCGCGGGGGCCGTGGTGTAGACGCAGCCGACTCCGTTGAATGCGGTGTGGCTCGTGCTCGCCGCGAGTGGTTGTGCACTCAGCGGCGCCAAAGACTGCAAGCAACTGCGCATCGGCACGAGGTACCGGTCGAAGTCTCGGCGCAGTAGTTCCCAGGCCGCCGCGAAATCCTGTTGCCATGTGCCGGCTTGGGCGGTCGTGAGCCGGGGTGGCTGCTGACCGTCCAGCAAGTATCGGAACGGGTCCAGGTCGTCGAGGAACACCTCCCGTTCCGCATCCGCCCCCCGCAATCGCCGCAGCGGCAGCCAGGCGGGATCGGACTCGTCATCCTGGGACGGAACCAGAACTGTGCTGGTTCCCCGGGTGAAGCGCAGCGCGCCGTCCCGTGTCCAGTGCAGTTCGCAGTGCCCGTTGTCCTCGGCAGGGCCGAGCTCGGCCCTGCCGATCCCGGGCAACATCACCACGCCGTTCCGCACTACGAGGTTGATGGAACCTCCGGGCAAACAGGCGATGGAGCCTGCCGCGGCGAGCCAGCCCAGGTAGCCACAGTCGGCCCACAGTGGGGTCGGCGCGTCGTCGGGCTCGGCATGGAGGCGCTGCAGGACCTGGGCGAGCCACGGGCCGACGTGCGGGTACGACAACAGCGTAGCGACCTCGGCCGGATGGGATCGTTGCAATTCGGCCAGCGTCTGGTAGGCAAGGGAAAGTCCTGCGGCGTCGGCAATTTCCGGCCGCGACGTGGTTTCGGCGATGAGAGTGCGCAGCAGGATCAGCCGCATCAACAGCGCGCCTTCGGTCAGCGTCGCGATAGCAGGCTCGGTTCCGTATCCGGAACTCGAGCTGGCCGTGACATCGTCGATCCCGGTGACTATCGTTGGCATATGGGTGTCCCGTCGCTAGGTGTCAATGGCAGAGTCGAAGTCCGTACCGACACGAGATCACGGCAAATCGAATGGGCGTGAGTCCAGCGAATTCCGATGTCGGATGTCCGCCGAGCAGAAGATCGATGATGTCACCGAAGAATCGCACGCCGGTTTCCAAGGTAGCCGGGTCGCATCCAATCCCGCCGCGGACCAGAAGGGTTGCTCCCGGAAATGTCCTATCGATACAGGCAACGGCGCCATCTCTTGCTCCGTCCACCTGCGTGAACGACCACGGGTAGCATTGCACCAGACCACCCGTGGTCAATCTCTATATCGCGGGACTACTTACCATCAACTGCGCCGCTCCTGTCGGGCGGGTACGGCAAGATGCTCCACGAGATACCTCCTTCTTTCACTCCCGTGTACGGACAGTGAAATTGCCGATCGCGCAGTCGGATAATCGACCGTTCTGGGAGATTACCTTCGCTGGACGACATGCCATCGGCCCCGTTGGCTGAAGTCTATTGCAAGACAATGGGATTCCTGACAATCGAAACTCCCATGGTTGGGAATCGGGAGTATCCGGAGAGCATCGGCGAACGCGGCACGGCAGCGAGTGCCCTGATCCAAGGGAAGGGATCCGGCTGCGGCACGGTGACCGGTGCGATCAAGGATATGGGTGGGGTCTACCAGGACATTCGCACGAGCAGTTGGTCGCGGCATAGACGCCCGCATATGGCGGACCCGAACCGGGCGTGGCGAAGGCGCTGGACATCGCGGCGAGTGCGACCGTGACGGCCAAGGTCGCGGAGTTGGCAGACCTTGCCCGCCATGGCGGCGAGTTACGTCACTGTGACGGCCGCGTCGGTTGCTATTTCGGTGTTATCGGCGACTTTCGGAGCCGCCTTGGCCACGGTGACACGAAAGTTGTGCAGCGCCATGGAGCAGACCGCGACCTTCGAGGTGGAACCGGCGGATTTGGTTGCGCGAGATGATCGGGGGCGCACTCGCGGACTTGGCCCCACAGAATTGACGGCTACCCATCAACCTGCACACCGTGCCGCTGCGCGGGCATTCGGCAGGAATTGCCGCCAGTTGGCGAATTGTCCGTAATGGGCGGTATGCGACTTTCTGTCGAACTGGGCCGGTTCACGCTTGCACGCATCTTTGCAGCGAAGCGGGTTCGAGTTGAAAGCGACATCAAGAGCTGACCCAACGGCCCCCTGCAAATCTGAGCTCCATACGACCTCGCACTCGCCCATCACCGTGAATAGCTGTTGCACGAGTGCGAGATGTCCTTCCCAACAACGGGGACAGGCGTGAGCGATCGTACGTTCCGCGCGATTAAGATCATTCTCGGGACGACAACCGTCGCCCATTGATAGATATCCCGTTTCACTTGTCGGCATTGTCGAGCCGATCAATTCTTGCAACGCCTGGCAATTTGCCGCGCCGTTACGGGAATACAGAAAAGGAGGTCCCGTAAATGGGAAGACTCGATGAACTCGCGGCGCTCAACACGGAAGAGCTGGCCACCCACTGCACTCCGGCCATGCGAGCCGCCCTCGAGCGCTACGCCAAGGGTTCGCAGGACAGGGCCCCCGGCGGATTCAAGTCGTTCATCAACCCCACCAAGTGATCACGCGGCCACGGGCGACTCGGTAGCAGCGCGCCCGTGGCCGTTCCCGCAGCTCGAGGGAGCGAATATGGAGTCCGGCCCGGTGCCGTTGGGCGTACCCGTGGTGCAAACGTCCTGGCCCGCAATTGGATTGGATGTCGAAGGACTGCGCCGCCGTGGCTGGGAGCCGCTGCCGTTCACGGAATTCGTTGTCAAGATCCACAGCCGTTGCAACCTGGCCTGCGACTACTGCTACGTCTACGAGATGGCCGATCAGAGCTGGCGCGATCAACCGAAGACCATGAGCCGCAGGGTTTTCGACGAGGCCCTTCAGATGATCGCCGATCATGCTCGCCGCTTCCAGCTGCCCGCGGTGGATCTTGTGTTCCACGGTGGCGAACCGCTGCTGGTCGGACATCGCGATCTCGAATACTTCGCCCGGTCGGCGCGCGAATCACTGGAGCCGATCACCGAGGTGCGGCTGGGCGTGCAGACCAATGGCGTGCTGCTCGACCTGGAGTTCTTGCGCATCTGCGCGCGCTGGAATGTTCGCGTAGGAGTCAGCCTCGACGGCGACGAGAGCGGTAACGACAGGCATCGCCGGGATCGGCGGGGCGCCGGGAGCTACACGCGCGTCGCGGCCGGGATCACGCAACTGACTGCGGACGAGAACCGGCACCTGTTCGCCGGCCTGCTCTGCACCATCGATGTGGCCAACGACCCGGTGCGGACCTACGAAGCGTTGCTGGCCTGTCGACCCCCGGCGGTCGATTTTCTGCTTCCGCACGGCACTTGGACGACGCCACCACCGGCGCGGACCGCCGACCACACCGCTACCCCCTACGCCGACTGGCTCATTTCGGTGTTCGATCGCTGGTTCCGGGCTCCGGAGCTGGAGACCCGGGTCAGGATCTTCGACGACATCATCGACCTGCTGCTGGGCGGCTCCGTGACATCCGAATTACTCGGGCTGGCCCCCATACAGCTGGCCGTGATCGAAACCGACGGCACTCTGGAGCAGGTCGACGAGTTGAAGTCGGCCTTCGCTGGGGCCACCAAGTTGCGCACCGCGAACGTGGGCAATCCGCTCGACCTCGCACTGCTGGAACCCGCGATCGTCGCTCGTCAGATCGGCGCGGATGCCCTGAGTGAAACCTGCCGGGCATGTTCGATCCACAGCGTCTGCGGCGGCGGGCACTACGTGCACCGGTATCGCGCCGATAACGGCTTCCGCAATCCCTCCGTGTATTGCGCGGACCTGACGAAGCTGATCCACCACATCGGAGCGCGGGTCCGCACCGACCTCGCCGCCGCAGATCACTGACGACAGGAGTGCAACCATGTCCGCCCCGACCATCGGTATCGACCATGCAGCGGCCGAGCTGTTCACCGGTTACGGCACGGAGGCAGCCGTCGTCCGGATGACTTCGGACATGCTGACCATACGACTCGTACTACTACGCGCGCTCATCACCGAAGTCACCGCTCACCACCCGAAAATCGACGACGCCGCCGACCTTTCCGATGCCTATCGGGTCCTGACCGAGCTGGAGGAGTCACATCCTGGCGCGGTCGAGGCACTGCTGGCCTACCCGCACACCGGGGTGTGGCTCGGCCGCGTGCTCCAGCGCTTGCGCAACGGCTCGGACGATCGGGAACCAACTCCGTTGTGGGCCGACTGCGGCTACCTCGGCTGGTTGGCGGCGGCCGCCGTGGTCACCAATCTGCCCAGCGGATCGATGCGGGTTGTCGTACGCAACGGCGAAGTCATGCTGCCCGGGATCGGGATGGCGCGGGTTGGATCCGCGGGCGACTACGGCCACTGCATGCTGAACTGGGGGGATGGCGCGATACGCATCGTCGCTGACGGCAGCGCCCCGATCTCGGTGGCGTCGCCTGCCGACGAGTCCGACCCGGCGTGGCTGCCGCTGCGGCGGTTGCACGGCGGAAACGGCGAACCGGAGGTCGTCCTCGATGATCTCGACCCGTTCCGCGACCTGCCCTCGGGTACGGCACCGCGGCTGACGACCGACGAATTCCGCACTTGGCGAGAGGATTTCGCGCAGGCCTGGCACGTCCTGCAACGAGACTTCCCCGGCTATCTGACGCCGATGCGTGCCTGCCTGCGGCTACTGACGCCGCTCACCGCGCGACCGGTGGCGGCGACCGTCGGCCACACCGCCTTCAGCGGGACCGGCTGTGTGTACACCACAGCCCCGAAGGACTCCTGCGAAATGGCGGTGTCGCTGATTCACGAAATCCAGCACAGCAAACTCGCCATGCTCGCCGATCAGGTGCTGATCGTGGATCCCGACCCGACGTGTCGCTTCTACGCGCCGTGGCGCGATGATCCACGGCCGATCCTCGGTCTGCTGCACGGGATCTACGCCTTCTTCGGGGTCACCGACTTCTGGCGGGTACACCGGCATGCCGATTGCCACCGATCGATGCGTGCGCACATCGAATTCGAGCGCGGGCGTACACAACTGGCGACCGCGATGGAGCAGGCATCCGGTTCTGGCCTGCTGACCGAGAGTGGAGAGGAGTTCCTGAGCGCGCTGACCGCAGGCGTCCGGCCGTGGGCCGACGAGGACGTGCCGGCGGAGGCTCGCGACGCGGTGGCCGAGATTCTGGTGGCACATCGCACTTCTTGGCAGGTGCGCAATCGTACATCCGACGACGCCGAGCTGGCCGAGCTGGCGGAGCTGTGGGTCGCGCGAGCGGAACCTCCCGCGGAACTGCCGTCCATACGGTACGTGGATCAGGAGACGATCCCGGATCGCCACCGCGATCTGCATATTCCGGTACGGCTGAGGATGCACGACCCGGCCGCCGCTTCGAGCGTCGCGCCCGCGGAACTGCCCCGCGGCACTCGCGCCTACCTGGCCGGCGAGCCTGCCGAGGCCGTCGAGTTGTACGCCCTGGATCTGCGCGTCGACCCGCTGCTCCCGCAGCTCTGGGCTGGTCTGGCCTCGAGCCTGCCGGAACTGTTTCCCGACACCGACTTCGGCGTTCTCAACGATCGGGCCGAGGTGGCGGCGCGCCTGTACCAGCGGCTGCTGTCCGACGGCACCGAGACCGACGTCGTCGAGCTGGTGCGGTGGTTGTCCGACCGCCCACGCACCGATATCTGAAACCAGGAATCGAGAGCACACAATGGAACCGACATCGGTGGCACTGGGGCTGCCCACAGTGCGGAAGTCATGGCCCGAGACGGGACTCGACGTGGCCGAATTGCAGCGCAACGGATTCGAGCCGCTTCCGTTTACGGAGTTTCTCCTCAAGATTCACAGTCGATGCAATCTGGCGTGCGATTACTGCTACATCTACGAAATGGCCGACCAGAGTTGGCGGGAGCAGCCGAAGGCGATGCGCCGGGAGGTTTTCGACGACGCGCTGCGAACAATCGCCGATCACGTTCGCAGGTTCGGCCCACCCGCGGTGAGTCTCGTCTTCTTCGGCGGCGAACCGCTCATGGCGGGTCATGCCGATCTCGAGTATTTCGCATCGCAGGCGCGGGCGGCGCTGGAGCCGATTACCGCTGTCAACCTCACTCTGCAGACCAACGGCGTGCTGCTCGACGACGAGTTCCTGAGGATCTGCGACGACTGGGACATCGGCATCACCGTCAGTCTCGACGGCGATGAGCGCAGTCACGACCGCCATCGCCGAGACCGCCGCGGCGCGGGCAGCTACTCCCGGGTGGCTGCCGCCCTCGAGAAATTGAGGATCGGCGATCGGCGGCATCTGCTCAACGGTCTGCTCTGCGTCATCGACCTCGCAAACGACCCCTTGCAGGCCTACGAAGGATTACTCGCGTTTCAGCCCCCGAAAGTCAATTTCGAGATTCCACTGGGCAATTGGACGACGCCGCCGCCTGGGTTATCCGCAGATCCCGGAGCCACTCCGTATGCGGACTGGCTGATCCCGATCTTCGACCGCTGGTATGGCGCGCCGCAATTGGACACGCGGATCCGAATGTTCGAGAACATCATGGACCTGATACTGGGCGGGACCGTGGAATCAGAGGTATGGGGCCTCGGCCCCACCCGCATAGCGGTGATCGAAACCGACGGAAGTGTAGCGCAGATCGACGACTTGAAGGCGACCTTCTCGGGTGCGACCAAACTGCCTTCCGGCCAACGCAATCCGCTCGACCAGGCGATGCTGGTACCCGAGATCGTGGCGCGCCAGATCGGCGCGGACGCGCTCAGCGACACCTGCCGCGCCTGCTCGATACACACCGTGTGCGGTGGTGGTCACTACGTCACGCGATACCGTGCGGGCGACGGCTTCCGTAATCCCTCGGTGTATTGCGCCGACCTAGCCAAATTGATTCGCCACATCGAATCGCGAATGCGCGCCGACGTCGCCACGGCACTCCACGGGTGACCACTGCCAGGGCGCATGGATCATCGTCGGAGGCTGGGTGCGAGCGTCACGCAGACCTTGCCGAACGTCTGGAAACCGCGCCGGTCACACCCACGGATACGCTCATCCGCTGGGTGCGCGACCACGGTCGACCAGGGCCTGCCGCTTCCAGCGGTACAGGGTGGCCTCGGTGACTCCTGGGGCGCGGGCGACGTCGGCAACCCGACGACCTTCATCTGTGACACATCGCGATGCGCTGCTCGTGCCCGACGACAGCCAATCCAACGCGTCGGACCACCCGACCCGACCGAGCCGAAGCGCTGGACGGCACCAACCGGGGCTGGGGTTCGCCGGACACGCTGATCGCCGCACTTCACCGCCACCATCCTGGTCACCGGCACCCGACCTGAGGTCGTTCCACGTCGCCGGATCGGAGATCGACACATGAATCCCCGACAGCTGTGAGAACCGATTACAGAGACGCCCTCTCCACCGACAGCGCAAGCGTGGGCACGCATCTGCGTGCCCACGCTGTGCGGTTGGAGCGCAGACCGCGTCAGCCGACCGTGATCTCTTCCTTGACCGCACTCGAAGCGGCGACGGACCCCTTCTTGCGCCCGCCGGGCAGCAGTGCGGCGACGGCGAGGGTGCCGACCGCCAGCACGATCGCCGCGATCAGGCTGGTGTGTGACACGGCGTGGGCGAAGGCGGCATCGGCGGCGGACACCAACTGGGCTGCCTGTTGGTGCATCCCGGCTTCGTCGAGCCGCTGGGCCACAACGAGCGCGCCGCCGATGGAGTCCTGTACCGCGCCGGCGGCTTCCGCGGGCATGCGGCCGGTGACGATCGGTGCGATCTCGTCGCCGTAGGCGGTGCCGAGAAGTGAGCCGAGGATCGCGATGCCGAGCGTGCCGCCCAGTTCCACCGAGGTGTCGTTCACCGCGCCACCCACGCCGAGCAGCCGTTCCGGGAAGGCATCCATGATCGTGTCGGTGGCCGGGGAGACACTCAGTCCGATAGCCAGGCCCATCAGCACCAGTGGCCCGGCGAACGCCGAGTAGCCGGACTCGGCGTCGACCTGGGTCAACGCCGCCAAGGCGAGGATGCCGAGCAGCATGCCCGCCACCACCATCGCCCGAAGCCCGAGGCGCGGCGTCAGCACGCCGGTGATCGCCGAGCCGACGAAGACCGCGCCCGCCAGCGGCAGCAGCCGCACGCCGGTGGCGAGGGCGTCGTATCCGAGCACGAACTGCAGATGCTGCGTGACGTAGTAGATCGCGCCGAATGCGGCCAGGAAGAACAGCAGCACAGCGAGATTCGCACCCGCGAACGCGCGATCGCGGAATTTGCGGATATCGAGCATCGGGTTGAGATGCCGCAGTTCCCAGGCGATGAACCCCGCCGCGGCGAAAGCGGCCACCACACCGGCGAGCACCGCGGAGGTGTGCCAGCCGTTGCGCGGACCTTCGATGATCATGTACACCAGCGCCGCGACCGCAACGACCGACAGTGCGCCGCCCATGAGGTCCAATCGCTGTGTCGTGTGCGCCCGCGACGGCGGGACCACTATCAGCGCCGCGACTATCGATATGACCGCGATGGGAACGTTGATCAGGAAGGTCGACGCCCAGCCGTGGTCGGTGAGCAGCCAGCCCGCTACCAACGGACCGACCGCGATCGCGAGGCCGGTGGTAGCGGTCCAGATCGTGATGGCCACGGCGCGTTCCCGCTTCGGGAAGGTCGCCACGAGCAAAGACAAGGTCGCGGGCATGATCATCGCCGCCCCGGTCCCCATGATCGCCCGCGCGGCGATCACCCAGTCGGCGCTGTCGACGGCCGACCCCAGCACCGCGCCGGCCGCGAAGACGGCCAGACCCAGGATCAGCATGCCGCGGCGGCTGTACTTGTCGCCGATCGCACCCATGAGCAGCATCAAGGCGGCATACGGGATGGTGTAGGCGTCGACGACCCACTGCAGGTCCTGGCTGGACAAACCTAGGTCGAGGGTCATATCGGGAGCGGCCACGATCAGCGACGTATTCGTCATGACGCCGATCAGCACGCTCAGGCACAACACGGCGAGCGCGGCCCAGCGGCGGCTGTATACGGCACCCGGTTCCACCGGTGAGGTGACTAGCAGAGACACATCCGTTCCTCTCACTATCTGCACACCATTGTGCATTTGCACATTGCTGTGCAATGTATAGAATTTGCACAACGATGCGCAACTGTGGAAGGCTTCGACGTGAAGGGACTCACATGACAGCGACCAGGAGCACGACTTCCTCGACGACCCCGGGCACACGAGCGCGGGCCAATCGGAAGCGGATCCTCGATATCGCGGCAGCCGAACTGGCCCGCAATCCCGCGGCGAGCATGGAGGAGATCGCCTCGGCCGCAGGCGTCGTGCGCAGAACTCTCTACGGCCACTTCCCGACCAGGGAGGCACTGATCGACGGCCTCCTCGACCTGGCGTCAGAGGACATCGCACACACGCTGCGCTCGCTCGACCCGGACGAGCCGGTGACGGTGACCTCGGCCCGGTGCACGATCGCCCTCTGGCGGGTCGGCGACAAATACCGCCTGCTGTTCAAGCTGACCGAGACGAACCTGGGCGCGCGGATCGAGGAGCGGCTGGCGCCTGTGCACGAGCACGGCGCGGCCATGCTGCGCCACGGCCAGCAGCTCGGCGTGTACTCCGATCACCTCCCCGCCCAAGCGCTGTCCCGCGCGCTCGCCGGGCTGGTTCTGGCACTGCTCGAGGCGCGCACCGACGGAAGCTGGACCGAGGCCGACCCCGACGTGGCGGCTGCCCGCGCCTGCCTGGTCGCACTCGGCGTGCCACCGGGACAGGCGGGCGAAATCGCCGTCATCGCAGCCGGTTTGGAGAACGCTCACTCGTCATCGGCGCCTGATGTCGCCGATGACGTGCGGTAGAGCATCGACCGACCCCGAAATCACCGCACGGCTGGATCGCGAATCGAACGGGTCGATATCGCCGCCGATGCGCTAGACACCGAGCAAGGTTTCGGCGCAACGAGCGGCATCGGGCACTGATCAGAGTGCGGCGCGAGGCGGTGGAAACCGGTGGCTACTTCGAGGATGACGAAAGCGTGATCGGACGACGCTCGGCGAGCCCTAGACCACAGTTGTATGGATCCACGATGGCGGCGACCTGTGACAACCCCTTCAGTCCGGACATCACCTGCTCGATCTGGCCGGTCACCTGCTGCTCGGTCACCTTGGCCGCGACGTTCAGCTCGCACGTGTCCGCGGAATACTCGGCGCGAACCGCGGGAGCGACGCGCACAGAGCAGGCAGGCTTCCCCGGCAGCTCTGCACGATGCCGTCCGGCCGGACCCGGAGCGCGCTCACGTGGCCGCGGCGAATCCAGCGGTACAGATCCGTATGCGGCTCGGGGCGCAGCACGACACCGCCGCGTTGTTTCACGATCGCCTGATCACCTGGCGATAATTCGGCCGTGGTGATGATGGCGTATCGCCCTATAACGACGTCGTCCACGCGCCGCCCATCGGCC
This sequence comes from Nocardia sp. NPDC051929, assembly GCF_044548645.1. NCBI lineage: Bacteria > Bacillati > Actinomycetota > Actinomycetes > Mycobacteriales > Nocardiaceae > Nocardia > Nocardia sp. NPDC051929. The sequence goes on from NZ_JBIUCG010000025.1 coordinate 83,212, forward strand.
AAGCGGTCGTTCGGGACGAGCCGGCCGGTCAGACCTCTACGCATCCGCGGCGCCTCCACCAGCGAGGAACGGCGGAGGGGCGGGGACTCTCCGCTGGTGACCATGCCGGTGAGGCCGGGCACGACGCGCAGTCGCGGTGCGATGAGGTTACGCAGGCGGTTACCCAGTTCTCCGCCTTCGGTCATCGTCAGGCCGGTGAACTTGGCCAGCCGACGTGCGCGATCCGCAGCAGCCCGCGGCACTCACCGCGACGGCGCGGGAGTGCTACCAATTCGAAGGCTCGGTCTACGCGCCGGCTGCCACTATCGCCGACTTTCCGCTGGGCGGCCGCCACGATCTCTACCGCCGAACCGGCCACCTGCCGGTGCCGAGGATGCCGCTGTGGGGAGATCGAGATCAGGTCCCTTCGAAGCCGGGCGTTGGCGGGCCATCGAGACGTGGACCGCGCTACTCGGACTCGATCCTGAAAACCTCGCCCTGCGGATGATGATGCGGTCGAGTATCGGCGCGCTCGACGAGGCCACCGTCTATTGGCTGCAGAACAACGAACCGTTCGAGGTGGAGGGGCATGGCCGACTGGCGGGGTGCGGTGGTTGGCGCGTTGCCTCGGCTGCCGGATGAGTTTTGTCCGGCGGTATTCCTGTGCAGTTTGCCGTGTCTGGATTCGTGTCGGAGTGGCCACCGCGGTGCAGGGTTGGCGCAGCCGAGTGCCTCAGGAAACGCTGAGATCGGCGAGGGATTCGCGTTGGGCTCCGCGGTAGATCGGCACGGTGGCCTCGGGGAATTCTTGGACAAGGTCTACGCCGCGCGCATCGAGTTCGTCCAGGAATGCCGGGAGATGCCGCATCGCCCCGGAGGGGAGGTCGTGCAGAACGACCAGGCTCCATGGTCGTGCATGAATTTCGGCCAGGCACTGTGACACCCAGTCGTCGGGTCGATCCCAGTCGTGCGGGACGTTGTTCCACAGCACGCAGGTGTAGTCGTTCGCTCGTAGATAGGTGATCGCGGCCGGATTCAGCAGCCGCCGATCGAGGATGCCTCCGCCGCCGTAGGGACGAAACAGCTTGTCCGGGTGGGCGAGTGGCCCCAGCAGTGCTTGCGCCTGGCCGATCTCGCGCGCGGGAAGGGTCGGGTCGTCGCAGTCGCCGAACTGGATCGAGTGGGTCATGGTGTGATTGCCGACCCAGTGCCCTTCGGCGGCGGCCCGTTCGGTCAGGGCGCGCCGGCCCGGTTTCTCCAATTCGGCGCCCACGACGAAGAAGCTGGCCAGGATCCCTCGCTCGGCGAGGGTGTCGAGTACTTCGCCCGTGGTTTCGGTGGGGCCGTTGTCGAAGCTCAGCGTGACCTTCATCGGGCTCCTCGTGTCAGGCACCGCGGGCGCGCAAGCCCGCAACCGCCATGTCGGCGACGAACTCCGCGTGCGCGCGGATGGCCTGCGGGGCCAGCGGATCGAGTGGGTCGAGTTTTATGGCGAAGGGCACCAGGCTGAACGGGGCGGTTCCTCCGTGCGCGACGAGAAAATGCAGGCTGCGGATGTCGGCGGTGGTGAGCACGCCCCGGTCGACCAGGATCTTCAGCGGGCCGGTCAGGCGGTTGTAGAGCGGCTCGACGTGGGTTTGAACCAGGTAGGCCAGCCGGGGGCTGTCGGTGGCCGCTTCGACCGAGACCAACCTCAGCACCTGCGGGTGGGAGGCGTGCAGGCACAGGAAACGCACGATAGTCTCCCGCACGGCACCCAGCAGATCGGTGGCGGCCAACTGCGCGTCCAAGGTCATACGCTTGTCGATTTCCCCGAAGGCCCAATCGACGGTGGCGACCCACAGCCCCTCCTTGGACCCGAAGCGCTGATGGATCAGGTTGTGACTGACCCCCAGTTCCCGATTCAGCGCGGCCACCGAGGTGCCGTCGAATCCGTACGCGGCGAAGACGTCCAGCGCCGCGGACAAGATGTTGGTCAGCGACGCCGGTGACAGATCTGCCGGCGGGCGGCCCCTACGTGGCTTGCTGGTCATGCGGTCAACACTAGCCAGGATATTGACGATCATCAACATCTATGCTTAATTGATGAACATCAATTTAATGTCATGACGCGATGGAGGTCCGCAATGAAGCGAGAAGACCACATAGTCGGCGACACATTCGCCTACCGATATCCGGGCCCGGATGCCGATCACGTGCTGTTGGTGCAGCACGGGACAGGAGGCCACGGAGGGATCTACGACCGATTCGGGGCGCACTACGCGAGGCTGGGCGCCGAGGTATGGACCATGGACGCACCCGGGCACGGGCGCTCGTGCACCGACCGCCCTGCCGGGCAGTTCACCCTCGCGGAATGGGTGGACGCAGCCCTGGAGGTCACCGACCACATCCGTGCCGCCACCGGGCTGCCGGTATTCATCAAGGGCTCGTCGCTGGGCACCGCCGCGGCCTATAGTGCATACGCCGCGTCGGAGGCGTACTCCGGGGCGATCCTGATGGGATTCGTCATCCCCTCCTCGCCCCTCATCCCACCCGATAACCCCTTCCGCTCACCGGTGTTCGATCAGATGGTCGCCCACTTCGGTGCCGCGCTGCGGTTCGACATCGATCGCTTCATCGACTTCGACCAGGACTACGGCTTTCGCGGCGCCGGCGCGCAAAAGCGCCGTGACCCGTTGAACACCTGGTCCTACGACCTGGCTTCGTGGGCGTCGATCCTGCGCTACGACCCTGCGGTGCCGTTGGCTGAGAACACCAAACCCATCCTCTACGCCGTCGGAGCGAAGGACCCTATATTCCCCGGCCCGGTCGCGCAGGCGGTCGTCGACGCGACCAGTGGACCGGTCGACTTCTACATCCAGCCCGACGGCGTCCACCAGCTGATGTTGTTCCATACCAGCGAATATGCCGACGTCGTCGCCACATGGTGCCGCGACCGGCTCGACACCCTCGACGCCGCGCGCACTCCTCACGCCGGCACCGCCCGGCACTGAGCATCACCGGCACACGTCGGCAGGCTCTATCCGCGCGCTTCTGCAACGCCGATCAGATCGAAAGCAGCACACCCACAATGAGACTCGCCAACCTCGACGGCCGGGCCACCATCGTCACCGACGACGGCGTCATCGACATCGCTCACGCCTCCGGCGGCGCGCTGCCCAGCGACCTCGACCACGCGATCGCGAACCTCGACCGGATCCGTGTGTGGTTCGACACCACACGTCCGAAAGCCGATGCGAGCCTGACTCGCGCCGATCTGCTCGCCCAACTCGAACGCCTCGGGCCACCGGTTGTCCGCCCATACCAGATCTTCGCCGTCGGACTGAACTACGCCGGACACAGCGCCGAGACCGGTCTGGCCGTGCCGACCCAACCGCTGGTGTTCACGAAGTTCACCTCCTCGATCACCGGTCCGGCCGACGACATCGCGCTGCCGACCGACACCTGTGACTGGGAAGTCGAACTCGTCGCGGTGATCGGCCGCGGTGGCCGCGACATCCCCGCCGTCTCCGCGCTCGATCACCTCGCCGGGCTCTGCGTGGGCCAGGACATCTCCGAACGGACCGCGCAGATGGCCGGCAGCCCACCGCAATTCAGCCTCGCCAAGAGTTACAGGGGATTCAGCCCCATCGGACCCTGGCTGACCACCATCGACGAGATTTCGGACCTCACCGACCTGGCCATCGAAACCGTGCTCGACACCGAGGTCGTGCAATCCGCGCGAACCAGCCAGATGATGTTCGACGTCGCATCGCTGGTCAGCTACCTGTCCTCAGTGTGTGAACTGCTGCCGGGCGATCTGATCTTCACCGGAACGCCCGAGGGCGTCGGCTACTCACGTAGCCCGGCCCGCTTCCTGACCCCGGGGACCACCATCCGCTCGGTTATCGAAGGGCTCGGCGAACTACGCAACACCTGCACGGCCGAGTAGGAGGCCACCATGTCCCTCGCGACCATCATCACCGCACTGCTGGTGCTCCTTTTCATCGTCACCGGTGCCAGCAAGGCCCTCGCGACCAGCCGATCACGCACCGACGCCGAACATTTCGCCATTCCGGTGCATCGATTCCGGCTGCTGGGTCTGTTCGAACTCGCCCTCGCCGCTGCTTTGGCGATCGGAGTGGTGGTGCCCCCGCTCAGCGCCGTTGCGGCCACGGCCGCCGCCACACTGATGGTTGCGGCGCTGATCTACCACCGCTTGGCCCACGACCAGGCCAGCGCGTATCTACCTGCTGTTGTCACCTTCGTCGCCAGTGTGGCGCTGGTGACGCTCATCGCGACGTCCTGACGATCGCCGCCCGATAGGAGAACCCTCATGTCACTGTTCACCCGCCGCGACAACACCGCGCGTCCGCGCCCGCCGCTGTTCAACGCGCTGGCCACCCTCGGAGGTTTCGGGCACAACGCCTTCGAGCGCTGGGCCGGAGTCGGTGTCTTCCTCGAACCCGAGCTCGGCCGCCGCGCCACCAACGTCCTATGGTCGTTGACGCCAGTACTGATGTGGCGCAAAGTCTTCCGCAATCGACCCGATGATGGGCCCGCGCTGGCATTCAACGCCGGGATCGCCGTGGCCTCGGTTCTGGTCCACTTCACCGACTGGCCGTGGTCGCTGCGGTACGGGTTCCTCCCCTGGCTGGACGAAGCCGAGGGCCTGCACCCCAACCAGCTACCCGCCTACAACATCGTCCTGTGGACGTGGTTCGCCGGCGGCCTGGGCAGCATCCTCGTCGAAACCCGCCGCGAGAACCTGAAGTTCGCGGCCGCCGGCCTAGCCGCGGGGCCACTGCTGCTGGCCTCGGCCCGCCACCACTTCACTTGGGCCCGCGAGCAAGCCCACACCGGAAATACGGCCTGGAGCTCGGCCTTCGTCGAGAAGGCCAGCTGACGCCGGCCCTGTCCACACCGCCTGCATCGACCGGACCCGTGATGCACAAATTGACCCGAACCCGACGCATCCCCGGCAGCATCACCACCCTGCTCTTCAGTCGGTTCGGCAGATCGCTGCAGGACCTTATCTCCGGCGGGCGCCTGGTCTTCCACTCCTTCGCCGCGCTGGCCGAATTCATCCGCGAGCTGATCATCGACGGCACCGAGTAGGGCTTGGCCCGCCGCACGGACCCACCGGCAACACCTCGTCACACCACCGGCGATTACCGCCGAACAGATCCACCAGGCCCGTGCCAGGCGGAGGAGACCGTCTCCTCGGTCCCGAAAACTGATCGGCGTATCGCGAGCGATGATCTACAACTACCTGCGCGGATTCAACAGCTACGACTCAGTGGCCGATTTGCCGCGTCATTCGCCGATAATCAGTTCCGAGATGCTGTTCCATCGGATTGCTTCTGCGCTTCGACCGACGTTGCCCGTGAAGCCGGTGTAGGGGCTTTCAGCAGTCTTTGGCACCGGCACGGGTTTGGGTGCGCCATGCTGGTGCGGTGGCCGATTCGCGGAGCAGACAATACGACTACAACGCGTTCATTTCCTACAGCCACGGCGAAGACCGGGTGGTTGCGACCGCGGTACAGCAGGGTCTGCACCGTTTGGCCCGGCGCTGGTACACATTACGTGCGTTGCGGGTATTCCGAGACGACACGAGTCTGCCCGCGAACGCAGACCTGTGGGCCACCCTCGAACTCGCGATCCGGAAGTCCGAGTTCTTCATTCTGCTGGCCTCCCCGCAGGCCGCCGCGTCCAAGGGGGTGCGGCGGGAGGTGGAGTTCTGGAAGCAGATCGGCACGCCGGAGAAATTCCTGATAGTCGTAGCCGCCGGTGAGATCCACTGGGACGAGCGGCTCGGCGACTTCGATCGATCGCGCACCACGGCGCTACCACCGCAGCTCGACGGATGGTTCCGCGGTGAGCCGCTGTGGGTCGACCTGCGCGACCTCGATTCCCGTCGGCTCACGTTGCGCAACAGTCCATTTCGGTCCGCGATAGGCAAACTGGCCGCACCCGTGCACGACAGGAGCCCGGACGACCTCGACAGTGCGGATCGCAGAGGGTTGAGGCTGCGCCGAGCGGCCCTCGTCATCGTCGTTTTTTCGACCGTGGCGACGGTAGTGGCTGTGGTCTTCGCGGGACAGCAGCTGCTGGAAGCCAGAAACCAGGGCGATATTGCGCTTTCGCGTCGGCTCGCGGCGGATGCCGCGGGGGTTCGACCGACGCAGCAGAACCTCGCCAGGCAGTTGAACATTCTGGCGTACCGGTACGCGCCGACCTCCCAAGCGTGGTCCGGACTGCTGGCCGCGGTCGCCACCCCACGGGAGACCTACCTCGGTTTCACCGATTCCGTGGCGGCGATCAATTCCGGCCGGATGCTGCTGGCTACCGCAGGCGAGTCACAAACCGTCACACTGTGGGATCTGACCGCTGCGGACAGGTCCAACGCGTTGAGCAGGCTGGCCCTTCGATTCACCTATTCGGTGACTTTCAGCCCGGACGGCCGGCTGCTGGCCACCGGCAGTCTCGACGGCACCGTTGGTCTGTGGGACATTACGAATCCGGCCGACCCAATTGCTGTCGCGCAGTTCGTCGGCCCGCCTGTCGTATCACTTCGATTCAGTCCAGACGGCCGCACATTGGCGGTCGGCGGGCAGATCCGGCGCGAGGGCTGGCGGGTTGACCTATGGTCGATCGCTGATCCCGCGCATCCGAGCCGGGCCGGCAGCATCACCGACGGTGTATCCGGTGTTCTGTCGATACCCTTCAGCCCGGATGGGCGCATGCTGGCCGTCGAAGCTCCCGACGGCGCGATCCGCCTGTGGAACGTGGCCGACCCCCTCTCCCCGGCGCCGGGCGCGGTTCTGTCAGGCCGTCCGGAAGGAGTGTGCGTCGCGGATTTCGGACCGGATGGACGGTCCCTGGTGGCTGGCGGTAACGACGGCCGGGTGGCGGTATGGAATTTCGCGGGTCCTGCCGCCCCTGCGATAGTGAAGAAGCACGAGAGTCCTGTATGCACTGCGGTCTTCAGTCGCGATGGTCACCACTTGGTCACCGCGAGCCGCGACAGCGCCAGATTGTGGAACACCGCGGACCTGGCGAGGATTCATATCGAGAAGGTTCTGGACGACGGCGTGAACATGGTGTCAGGGGCCGTTTTCACCGCCGACGGCCGCGATGTCGTGACCGCTTCCTTCGGCGGGCGGGTCCGTACCTGGCGTCTTTACGGCCCCGCGCTCACCGATCTGACGGACCAGGCCGCCGCGATCGCGGTGCGTCCGGACGGACGGCTGCTGGCATCCGGCAGCAGCCAAGAGGTGGTGCTCCGGGATCTCGTCGATGTCGACCGACCAGTGGTGACCGCCGTCCTGCCTGTTGCTACCGGCGTGGCACTGGCGTTCAGCCCTGATGGGCGCACGTTGGCCGTCGGCGGCTACGACACCTCCGTGTTCCTCTGGGATGTAGGCGATCCGGCTGCCCCGGTGCAAGTCGGGACCGTGAACATACGCAACAGTATGACCGGGCTCAGTGCAGCGCTGTCGTTCGACCCAACAGGTACCGAACTGGCGATTGGCGTACCCGACGGACTCGAGATCTTCGATGTCGGTGACAGAACCCATCCGGTGCCCTTGGGCACGCTCGACAGCGAGTTCCGAATAAGCCGGGTGGAGGCCGTCGAACGGGGTTTGATTCTCATCGCCGGTGGCGACGGCAGCATGTCGATCGTAGACGCCACCGACCCGCGAACTCCCCGGATCGTCGCCACGTACCCGGACAAGAAGAACCGGGTCTCCGCGACGACCCTCAGCCGCGACGGTCGTGTGCTTGTATTCGGCGACGAGGACGGCCGAATACGGGTATTCGATCTGACACATCCGGACAAGGCGCGGCTGACCGCATCCATCGGCAGCCCGTCAGGTCTCTCGACGTATGCCATTGGCCTGTCCTCGGACGCGACCGTGCTGGCAGTGGGCGACAATCGTTCGGTTCGACTGTTCGACCTGCGCGACCGCTCCGCACCGCAGGAACTGTTCGCCTGGTCCCTACCCGCCGAGCTGTCCGTCCACCTGCGCGCGCTTCGGTTCGACGAGCGCGGACGGGTGCACGCCCAATACGACGATCACCCACCTATATCGTGGGACACCACGCCAGACGAACTCATCCCCCGCATCTGCGCGCAGGTCAGCGGGCCGCTCTGGGAAGGCGACTGGGGACTCTACCTACACGGCCGTCCCTATCGGCCGCCCTGCTGAACACGCCCGAACACCGGGTGACCGAAAAACACCGAACCGCCGTTGTCGCGGAGCAGTTCCCATCGAATGCCGGACTGGCCGCCGCCTCGAACGGTGGCGCGACTCGATGCGTCATCCGTTCTCGGTCACGGTGGTGTCGGGGTGACGGCGGCTGGTGTCAGGCTTGACGAAATGTCCAGTAATTGCTGAGCGGTCGCGCCGGTTGTCCCCGTCGTGAGGCTCATCCTCACCGAGGGTGGTCTTCGGGTTCTCCGCTGCGGTCTCCTCGCTCACGTATTCGCCGGTATCGGCGGAGCGGTAGCTCTTCTCGGCCACGTGAACCTCCTTGATCGTGTTGTCTAAGCCGTTGTCGAGGCACTATGTCGTGTCCTTCACCGAATAGCACCACCGCGCCGCTGTAAACGGCCGGCCCCCTCGTCTCGGCACCCGGTAACCAAAGGCCTCCACACCAGAAACTCACTGCGACCAGCTGCGACTCACCAGCACACGCTAGACGTGCTGAGCCGAATACCGCAGACACGCATTGATTCTGAAGGTCATTGCTGCCAAACTTGCTGGAGGCGCCTCCGGTACACCTCGATCGGCGTGGTGGCATCGTGTACGCGGCCGGAGCCTGGTGATCGGACCGGCTCGCACGACGAGCGCAGTGGGCGGCCGCGCCCTCAAACCTATCTCGCCCGGTTCGTCCACCTCATCGCCAAAGGCCGCGATGCGTCCGCCAGGGCACTCGGTCGTCGCGTGCCCAAGCCTGCCGATGGACTCGGAGGACCGAATGCGGTTCATAGACCAGAACAAGCAGCATCGAGCTGGCCCTGTACTACGGGCTTTGGTGCTTGCCGATCGGCGCCCGCTGCGGGTAACCACCCCGACCACGAAACACCTGATCGGAGAGATGAGCCAGAACCTGACACAGAGCGGATTCCGAGGCTCGATGAGGATGCTCTTCCGGTGGAGACCATGCGGCCGTACTGGACCAGTGCAACCACCACGTGTAGTCGGCTGGTTTCCGCACACGACCATTCCGGCGGCTGAACGCCGGGCAGTTCTGGCCCCGCCGCTTATGTCAGAAAGCCCCATTGCGTAGAGCCAGCGCCATTAAGGCTGTCGGAGGGGAACGCTACCGTTGCCTGATACGCGCCTGCACCGAAACGGGCGATAAGACGAAGGAGGCATCATTGGACGAAAGGCTCTCCGCCACTGGGCAACAGGCGTCCGGCTTTCGGAGGCGTACGAGACCGTCGAACGAGCTTCCCGTGACCGTGGGCATTGATGCTGCACTCGTGCGCACCGACGACATCGCGATCGCGCTCAGCGGTGCACGCGCCTACACCCAGGGAATCGAATTGTTTTTCCGGTTGCACGTTCGCCAGCCCGGCTCTGGAACGAGAACACCTGCAGGATCGCCGATCCCACCAGGAACACCGGCACCGACACACCCGCCGCGGGCAGCGCGGCGAACAGGCCGCTCAGCCACCGCACGCGCGTGTAGGCGGAGATCAACGTGACCGCGAGCGCCAGCAGCACCGCCAGGACCAGCGCGCAGGCGGCGAGCAGCGCGGTCTGCGGCAGCACCGACACGATCAGCGGCCACACCTGCTCGCCGGTGCGGGTGGATGCCCCGAAGTCACCGCGGGCGGCCGCGAACAGCCGGTTCAGGTATTGGCCGAGCAGATCGTGGTCGAGTCCGTAGTACTCCCTCGCGTTCTGCTTGTCCTGCTCGGTGACGAGGTCACCCTGGGTGGGGTCGAACAACAGATCCACCGCGTCGTAAGGCAGCACGTAAAGCAGCACGAACGTCACGGTGTACGCGCCCCACACCACGAACACCGCTTGGCCGAGTTTGGCCAGCACATAGCGGAACATCGGTTACCTCGGCTCGATCCAGGTGTCGTAGAAGACGTTTCGCGACTGCGCCTCGTAGCCCACGTTGTGCACCTTCGGATTCGCCGCGGTGACCTGGGCCGGGTTGTACACCGGCACGGTGAGCACCTGGTCCTCCAACAGGAACCGTTGCGCCGCCTGGGCCGCGGCCGCCCGCCGCTGCGGGTCGATGGTCTTGCTGACCGCGCCGAGCGTGTCGATCGCCTGCTGGTAGACCGGATCGCCCTGGGCCAGCTTGGCCATGTTGCCGAACTGCGGCGAGTACACCTGTTCGAGCACCGCGACGTCCGCGCGGCTCTGGCTGGCCACCTGGATGTTCCAGCGCTGCGGCTGGGTGATGGCGGCCTGGTAGTCCGGGATCGGCAGCACGTTCAGCTTCAGGTCGACGCCGATCTTGCGCAGGTCCTGCTGGATCAGCTCGTAGGCAGGCTTGTTGTTCACCAGGTTGTTGATGCCGATCAGCGCCAGTTCCAGCCTGCGGCCGTCGCGGTCGACGCGGATGCCGTCGGCGCCCCTGCGCCAGCCCGCGTCCTCCAGGATCTGCTCGGCCCTGCGCTGGTCCTGCTTCAGTGTGCCGGAGAAGTCGACGTAGCCCGGCACCCGTTCGGACAGCACCGAACTGGACACCTTGTAGCTCGGAGTGAGCACGGTCTTGCTCAGCGCGTCGCGATTCCAGGCCAGCTTGACCGCTTCGCGCACCGCGCGGTCGTTGGTGGGGAACAGGTCGGTCTTGAAGTCGAAGGCGATGTCGCGACCGGGAATGAGCTGCGGCACGATCCGGTAGCCCTCGCGGGTCAGCGGCGCCTCGTCGGTGTTGTTCACATCCAGGATCGCGTCCACCCGGCCCGCTCGTAGCGCTCCGGTGCGCACACCGGCCTCCGGGATCACCGAAATCTCCACCGCGTCCAGATACGCCTCGCCGTTGTGTTTACGGCTGGCAGGCGCCCAGTTGTACCCGGAACGCTTCTTCAGCACCGTCTTCTGCTGGTAGACGTGCTCGGTGACGGTGAAAGGCCCGGTGGTGACCAGATTCTGCGGCAAGCTGCGCTGCTCTTTGGGCAGCTGCAGGGTGGTGTGCCCGAGGATGCCGGAGAAGTAGAGCGACAGCGCCTGCAGGAAGCCCGCATTCGGGCGGGTGAAGGCTACCTCGACGGTGCGCGGGTCGAGCACGCGGGTGCCGGAGTAGCCGACCCAGTACGCGGTCACCGGCACGATGCCGAGTTCCTTGTTGCCGAAACCGAGCAGGTCGAAGTTCTCCTTCACCGAATCCGCGGTGAATTTCGACCCGTCGCTGAAGGTGACGTCGTCGCGCAGATGGAAGGTGAATCGGGTGAGCTCGGGATCGATGTCCCATGAGGTGGCCAGCCACGGTTCGATGGCGCCGGTCTCGGGGTTCTGGTAGGTCAGCTTGTCGGTGATATTGCTGGTGATCAGCGATTCGGGGTAGGAACTGCCCGAATGCGGATCGAGGTTGGCCGGTGCGTCCAGCACCGCGAACCGCAATGTCCCGCCCGCGACCGGCGTGCCGCCGTCGCCGCCGCCCGCGACCCGGTTGGCCGGCGCCGCGCATCCGGCCAGCACCGCGGCGGTGATGGTGACGGCGATGAGCGCCGCCGCCCTCGAGAACCTGCGTGATGACATCTGACAAACTCCTGACGAGTGGCCGTCCCCTTGCGGCGAATGCCGTGGGTGGCGAAGTGGTGGCCGAGAACCCCGGGAACAAACCGTCCGGGGCGGCGCGCGAAGTGGTTTCGCGTCAGCGACAACAGTCGGCGAACGCCTGCCGCACCGCCGAGCGCGTGGACACCGCGAATCGCATGGTCACGCTCCTTCACCGCTCGACGGACAGCGGACCGCACCGGCGATCCACAGTGCAGTCTGCACAGCGCCGGTAGCCGGAACAACCAAGCTCGTCTTCGAGAATCGTTCAGTTTTCGTGAAACCAGGAATGCCCGGTCTCCGCACGGTGGAACGGGATCACCGTGTGGTCCAGCGCCCGGCCGGTTCCCCGCTCACACAGTCGCGCGAGCATCACACCCCGGACCGGCCCATGCCGGAGTGCATGCCGAGAATCTCGCGGAATCTATTGAATACGACGTCAACTTCAAGTAGCGTGCCGACCACTGACGGTGACCCGCGTCACATCAGGTTCGTTTCTCACCCTGGAGATAGATATGACTCCGAATTCGGATTCCGGCAGCCCGGACCAGAAGAAATTACGGCGCCTCATGGCCGCTGCCCTGGTGGGCAGTTCGATCGAATGGTACGACTTCTTTATCTACGGAACAGCCGCTGCCTTGGTATTCGGCAAGCTGTTCTTTCCCCATGCGTCGCCGCTGATGGGCACCTTGCTGTCCTTCAGCACCTTCTGGGCGGGCTTCATCGCACGGCCACTGGGCGGACTGATCTTCGGGCACATCGGCGACACCTTCGGCCGCAAGCCGGCACTGGTCTCGTGCCTGATCCTGGTCGCCGCATCCACCTGCACGATCGGCCTGCTGCCCACCTCCAAGACGATCGGCGTGGCCGCGCCGATTCTGCTGGTGGCATTGCGGTTCCTCCAGGGCATCGCCGTGGGAGGCCAGTGGGGCGGGGTCACTCTGCTGCTCACCGAAACCACCAAGCCGAACCGCAAGGGCCAAGCGGGCACCTTCGGCCAGATGGGCGTGCCCTTGGGACTGCTACTGGGCACCGGCGCGTTCCTTCTGGTCAGCGCATACGTCAAGGGTGCCGACTTTCTGAGCTGGGGTTGGCGTATCCCGTTCCTGGCCAGCGCCGCGCTGTTCCCGGTGGTGCTGTTCATCCAACTCCGCATCGAGGACTCCCCCGAGTTCCGCCGGCTGCAAACCAAAGCCGCCGTGGCCTCGACCGCGGTCGCGCAGGCCCCGATTCTCGAAGTACTGCGCACGCGCTCGAAGCGGGTTCTGCTCGGCGCCGGGCTGTTGTTCGGAACAAACGCCATCTTCTACATCAGCGTCGCCGGTGTGCTCGATTACGGTGTGCGCGAACTCGGCCTGGCCCGCAACAGCCTGCTGGCCGTCTCTCTGCTCTCCTCGGCCATCGGAGTGCCCATCATCTATCTCGCCGGCTCGCTGTCCGACCGTGTGGGTCGCCGCCCATTGATACTGATCGGGGCAGCGCTCATGGCGCTGTGGGCATTCCCCTTCTTCTGGCTGGTGGGTAGCGGCTCACTCACGGCGATCATGATCGCAACCACTGTCGGCAGCGGCATCGGCTCCGGGCTGGTGTACGGCCCGTTGGCGGCGTATCTCGCGGAACTGTTCGAGCCCCGAATCCGCTACTCCGGCATAACGCTGTCCTACCAGCTGGCCGCCATCCTGGTCAGTGGTGGCACGCCCTTCCTCATGACCGCGCTGCTGGCGGCAACCGGTTCGACAGCGTCGGTCTCCGCCTTCCTCATGGTCATGGCGCTGTGCACGCTCGGCTGCGCATGGGCACTGCCGGAAACCGTGTCGGCCGGTCAGCCCGCGACGGCCGGCGGGAACGCCTCCGTCTCCGTTCCGTCCTGATCAGCATCGTCTGATCAATCCGGTTAACTGCCAACAGGATTCACGTAAACGCCACCACTGGGCGTTGGCCTGCTGCAAAGTTGTAAACGCTCACGTACCCGACTTATACGCGAGCGTTTACAACTTCAGGTTCATGATTGGATCAAAGACCCCCATGAGGACGAGAACATCCGCCGCGGTGGCCGGCGCTGCTGCCATCACAGCCCTGGCCGTTGGAACCGCAGGCGGATTCCCCGGAACGGACCATGCCGACAGCGCGCCCGCTGGGGATACGCCGGTGGTGATCACGGTCGACACCACTGCGGACGAAACCGCGGCCGATCTCGGAAGCCGATTGTGCCGCACCGCTTCTGGTACCTGCACCCTGCGCGCCGCGGTGCAGGTGGCCAATGCCCGTCCGGGCAGCACGATCGTGGTGCCGGTCGGCCGCTATGTTTGGCGATACCGCCCGACCCGCAGAAAGTGCAGTGCCGCAACGCCGATCCGACCACGGGAGACCTGAACGTCACCGCGCCGACCGTGCGGAACTCCACCATCAGGGCGAATATCTCCGGTATCGCATCGGCCAACTGCGCGACGGCGTTCGCGCGGATTGTCTCCGAGGGTGGCGACACCAGCGACGACGCTTCCTGCGAGTTCACCGGGGCAGGCGACACAGTCGTGTCCTAGTCGGCAGGCGTAGCCAGCCCGAGTAATGCGCGGTGAATGTACATCACCGCGTCCTCGAGCGCGAGCAAATCCCCGCCGTCACGCAAGATCCGGCGCACGGCCTCGTTGGTCGCCTCGGTCACCGCCAGATATGCACGAGACCCGGCCACGGCGGTCTCCAAATAGAACGAGCCGGGCAAACGACGGTTCCCCACGCAACAGGGTGAGATACGCCCGGATCCCGCGCCGGAGGGCCTCGAGTGGCTCCACCGGTTCGGAGAGCACCTGCCTCATCACCTGCTCCAGATGATCGATCATCAGATCGCGACCCGTCTCCGCTGCGGCGAGAAAGCACGCCTCTTTGTCCGGGAAGTGCTGATAGAACGTCCAGCGCGAACCTTCGCCGCGGCAGCGATATCCGCGACCGTCGCAGTGAGATAGCCGCGATCCGCGACAACGACGGTCACACCGAACAACAGCCGCTGACGCTGCGACCCCGTCACCAGATCACGAGCGAGGCTGTGCGGCCCGTGCGGCAAGGTCGTCAGAGTCGGTTCCAGCAACTTTCTGCGTCGCACCCACATCTTCCATATCAGAGTGCGCGCACGGCTCGGCACAGACTTCACGAGCCGGGTGACGCAGGGACGACAGGCCTGTCCTGCCGACACCTGCGTCACACCCATCAAGGCGCGGGGAGACCTCGACGGCGTAAGCCGCCCAGCTCACCGACGGGCAACCGCTCCCCTGTCCGCCGGATCGTTCAGGCCTGGCAGCGACTTCCAGTCGATCGCCCGCTTCAGGATCTTTCCGGTGGCGCCCTTCGGCAACTGGTCCACGAACGCGAACAGGTGTGGAACCTTGTATGCCGACAGCTGCTCCTTGGCCCAACTCCGCAGTTCATCCGGTGTCGGCTCCGCTCCGGGCGCCAGGGCGATCACCGCGGCGACCTCCTCGCCGTAGTGCTCGTCGGGCACACCGATCACCGCCGCTTCGACGATATCGGGGTGCCCGTACAACACTTCCTCGACTTCACGGGGATAGACGTTGTAGCCGCCCCGGATGATCATGTCCTTGGCCCGGTCGATGATGTAGACATAGCCGTCGTCATCGACCTTGCCGAGATCCCCGGTGGCGAGCCAGCCGTCGCGCAGGTCGCATGCGGTGGCCTCCGGCCGGTTCCAGTATCCCCGCATGATCGTCGGACCGGACAGGTACAACTCGCCTACCTCACCGGGAGCGAGTACCGAGCCCGAGGCGTCCCGGACTTCGATTCGCATGCCGGGCAACGGAAGACCCACAGAACCCACCCTCGGGTCCTTCCCGACGGGGTTGAACGTCGCTATTCCCGACGATTCGGTAAGCCCATAGCCTTCCATGATCTCGCAGCCGAACCGGGCGCGAAAAGCTCGGATGACCTCCCCCGGGAGTGAGGCACCGCCCGACGAAGCCATCCGCAGACTCCCGAACTGCTCGGGCCCGAAGTCCCCTCCGGCGTGCAGCATCGCGTTCCACATCGTCGGGACACCCGACATCAGGGTGATCTCGTCCGCGCGCACCATCTCGAGCATGCGGCCGGGATCGAACCGCGACAGCAGCGACAGCGACGCACCCAGGTGCAGAGCGGTATTCATGACGACCGACTGTCCGAATACGTGGAACAGCGGCAGCGCGGTGCCCATCCGCTCCTCGCTCGTCACCCCGAGGTAGTCGATCAAGATCGTCGACGCGGCGTGCAGGTTGGCGATCGTGAGCTCTACGCCCTTCGGCTTGCCGGTGGTACCGGAGGTATACAGCAGAACCGCGACATCATCCGGGGCGAGATCAACGGGTTCGGACAGCGGCTCCGTCCGATCACGCTGTGCGCCCGGCTCGAGCACCCAGAGCGGGAGTCCGCGCTCCCGCGTGGCCGTCTCGGCCGATGTCGTCGCCTCGTGCCACGCGATCACCAGGCGTGCCGTGGAATCGTCGAGGACATAGCCGATTTCGGCTCCGGTCGCCATCGTGTTCATGGTGATGACGATGGCGCCGACGAGGTGCGCACCCAGGTAGGCAACAACGAATTCGGGGACGCTCGGGGCCACCAGCAGTACGCGGTCGCGACTGTCGATCCCGGCGGCACGCAGTGCACCGGCGAAGGCCGCCACCGAGTCCTTCAGCCGGCCATAGCTCCATTCCTCGCCCTGCGCCCTGATCGCGATCGCCTCGGGCCGATCGAGCGCGTTCTTCCACATCGGACCGGCGACGTTGACCATCCGATTCCTCCTTCTGGCCTAGCTGGTAATCCCCCTCGCACCGTAATTGAACTCGGCGTCAAGTTCAATAACTGTCAAAAGGGAAATCTGCGACAACCGCATCGGCAAGGAAACCGTGTGATGCGACCAGAACAGCCGCTAACGGTCTACCGAAGAGGCCTCGTCCGCACTCCAGCCGAGGTTCGGCAGCTTCGTGGCGGCGAAGTCTGTCATGAAAGCCCAGACCCTGCCCAGCCGGCGAAACCGGCTGGGCAGGGTTGGCGTCACTTCGCCGGGGCCGGGGCCGGCATCGGCTGGTTGATCGTCGTGAAGTACTGGACTGCCGCCATGATCGCGACCGGAGCGGTGACGAGAATCTGGCCTGCCAACGTCCCCAGCGCGCCGAGGGCCATGATTCCGCCCACACATCCGATGGCGGCTGCCGGAATGAAGCCTCCGAACAAGCCGATAATCGCCGCGGAAGCGACGGTCGCCCCGGCGATCCCGCCCAGCACGCAACCGACAGCCGCGCCGCCGATGCCGCCGACGGCGGTACCGATCGTCGCGCCCATGAGGATCGTGGAGGACAGTCGCGCCCAAGCGGCTTGTTCCCGGTCGTACTGGGTCTTCCAGGGAGCCTGGTCTTCGTAGGGCAGCGCCACCGGCTTGTAGGCGGCGTGCTCGAGGTCGAACTGCGGCGTCAAGGTAGCAGTGCGGTCGCGGATATCGGCGGCGATCGGGAAGACGAAATCATCGACCCGGAAAGACAATTCCGAACCCGCCACCACAGCACCGCCGGGGGCCTTGATCTTCAGCACCCCCTCTTCGACGGCAATCGCGCCGGCCGCGAGATCGATCACCGATGACCGCTCTCCGACCGATACCTTGTAACCGACCGCCGCGGTATCGGCCGGTGCCGCCGATACCGTTCCGGCGGTTATGCCGAGCGTCGAGACGAGCAGCGACGCTGCTGCAATCGTTTTCCTCATCTTTTTCCTTCTTCTTTGTGCCTCGAACCAGACGTTCGAGAGACTGCGAACACGCACGGGTGCGATTCGATTCGGTTCCGCCGACGAAACCGTCTCCGACCGCTCCCGCGCATCGCGCCCGACTCCATCCACATCAGATGGAATCGAGGAATTTCACCAGCGCCTCGTTGACTTCCGCTGGTCGCTCCTGCTGAATCCAATGGCCGGCGCCTGCGATCACAATGTTTTCGCGCAGATCCGCGAGGACCGATGTCATCGTTTCGGCCGGCATGAACATGCGAACCGCATCTTTGGAACCGGTCAGGAAAAGCGAGGGCTGCGTGATGACGTGACCGTCGAGCGGGGCCGTGAGCTCCCAATTCCGGTCCATGTTCCGGTAGTAGTTCAGTCCTCCGCTGAAGCCCGTGTGCTCGAACGCCTCAACGAATACCCGCAGCTCGTCCTCCGACAACCACGGGGGACGCGGTAGTTCTCCGCTCGGCCGCCGTGCCAGAGCCTGCGGCGAGGGAGTGTCGTTATTGAGGAGCGTCCATCGAACGTCCTGCGCGAGCATGGCATCCGCGACTCCCGGCTCCTGGAACCAGCACATGTAGAACGAATCTCCCAGCCGGGAACGCAGAATCCCCAGCGGTGGAACCGGCGCGCGCGGCGCCGGTGGAACGCTCAGTCCAGCCACCGCCCGCACCCGGCCGGGATAGGCCAGTGCCATCTGCCAGACCACGGCGGCACCCCAGTCGTGTCCGATGAACACGGCATCCTCCACGCCGAGGGCGTTCAACAGTCCCACCAGGTCGGCGCAGATCGTCAATACGTCGTAGTCCTCGATCTCGGACGGCCGCGAGCTACCTCCGTAGCCGCGCATATCCGGGGCGATCACGCGATACCCGGCCTCGGCGAGGGCGAAAACCTGATGACGCCACGAGAATGCGAGTTCGGGAAATCCGTGGCAGAGAACAACCACCGGTCCCTCGCCATGATCGACGACCCGCAGTTCGATCCCGTTCGTGGCGATCCGCCGAGATCCGAGCGCCTGCCACGCCGCAACATCGACCGTCATCCGCACCTCCTCCTGCTCGAGCCTCGGCGCCCCGGTCACCGGCCGTCCCGGTACCGGGCGATCAGCTCGGCCGGGAAACCCAGATCGGCCTGCGCAACCGCCTTCGTCAGCGGCATGCCCAACTCGCCCAGTCGCGAACACCCCTCCGGTCCGATTGCTTCGTACGCGTACACGGCGAGTTGGTCAGTCCGGTCCTCGATCGATTGCCGGCGCCGCCGCCCTTCCTCGCTGAGGGCGAGTCCGGGCCCATTCAGAAGCCACCCGCGAGCACGCAACCGCTCGATGCCCGCAGCCCACTCCTCTTCGCTCCAGTACCGGCTGACGCGGAGGACTTCCGCGCTGATGGCCCCCGTCGCGGCATGCGTGATCAGCGCCTCCATACCATCGAGGCCTTCGGTGAACAGCAGCGCGACGTGTCCGTCGCCTCGGAATTCGCGCAGCAGAGTCTGCGCGTGCCACAGCACCAGGTGCGGAGCGTCCGGCCACGGCAGCTGCGCGTGTCCGGCGAACAGCGGACGTCCCTGAGGCCGATCGCAGGCGCGTTCCGCGGCACGGCGTGCGAGATCGGCCGCCTCCCGAACCGTTGGACCGTCGACGTCGTCGCCCCATGCTTGGCGCAGCGAGCGGTCGACGGCCTCGTACCGCGCCTCCAGGACGTGCCCAGGCGTGGCGGTGTGCCAGGCCGCGGGCAGCGCGGAGCGCACCGCCACCGGATTGAAGTTGAAGAATGTCGCGACGGCGACTTCCGCGGGTACCGGGCCCATCGCTGCCGAGCGGGGCGCGAAATATGTCGGGGCCCGCCCCTGCAAGCCGATTTCGGCATAGCACTCCTGCCCGTGCGGGCTGAAGTAGATCATCCCGTGAATCAGTTCGAGAGCACGGAAGGTGAGCCGGGCGGTCTCCGGCGAAACAGTGGACATCGTCATTCTTTCGAATTCGACTGGCAGAAAGGTCACGGAACTCATCGCCGCTCGCCGACCGGGCCGGCTCCCTCGCTTGCGGCGGGTGCGACACCGACCTCGCGAAGCGGCCTGCCCGCGACCAGAAGCCTGCGAGACAGATCGTTCACAGTCAGGAGTGGGGCCATGCGGTTCCCTCGATCGTCGTTGTTTCGGATCTGGGCTTCGACCCTCCCTCCGGCGGGCCGAACATTGAAGCTGAACTCAACATCAAGTTGTGACCTACGTCAAGTCTCGATCCGAAATCAACGTCATTTACGGTCCTGCCGGAACGGCGGAACTCCCGGAGGCGCCGGTGTCGGCTGTCGCCCTACCCGCAGGGCTCACGGGGGGCTTCGACGACCTTGCCGGGGGCGACCCCGGCCGGTGGGCCGGGAGCTATATTGTCGAAGACGACGGTTCGCCGTTCGCCGAAAGTTCGAGTACCACCGTCTGGCACACCGGCCTGCGACCGGTCACACGACACACAAAATCACACAGAAACGACCGGAAAAGGCGGGAAATGATGAGCACCATTCAGCGCGGAGGTCGCCTGAAAGGTGCTTTGTGCGGCTCGGACGGGCCTGGCTCACAGCGGGGAGATGCGCAGCGCGTTGACCCATAACCGGGTTCCGATGCGCGTCAGTTCGTCCAGGTCGACCCTCAGATCCTCCGGTGCGCCTTCACCGGTCACGAAGTAGTCGAACGCGAGTCGACTGATCATCCCGGACAGTGCGCGCGAGGCCAACAGCGGATCGACCTCCGTGTCTGCGAGTCCCCGCGCCTGCAGGGACTCGATGCTGCGGGCGTTTCGCCGAACGAACGCCTCCGCGCGCCGCCGACGCAGTTTGCGGAACTCCGGATCGATGCTGGCTACCTGTTCGAGCAACGCCATCAGCTTGGCATTGCGCTTGTACGCCTCGAAGTACGCCCGGTTGCTCGCCTCGATGATCCCAGCAGGGTCGGCGTCGGGGTCCACATGCGGCATTCCTGGATGCATCATGTCTTCCTGCGCCAACTCGAGGACAGCCGCGAAGATCTCCTCCTTGCTGGAGAAGTACGTATAGAAGGTGCCGGACGAGCATTTGGCCTCTGTGGTGATGTCGACCAGCCGGGTGTCGAGGTAGCCCGAACGCTCGAACACCGTACGGGCAGCTGCGATCAAGGCCGAGCGCGTCCGCAATCCCCGACCGGTGGCCGGAAGCTCGCGCAGCAGCGCGGAGTTCGCCATGGACGGCGGCGGGCCCTCGTGTTCGTCCCCTGCGGTCGATCGTGACATGGGAACAGTTATAGCAACGCAACCATCGGAGCTCGCCAGATCATGCCGCGGCGAACCGCAGGCGACGTGCTGGAGCAGCCAACACCTTCACCCTGCCTGACCGTCACCGGCGGTCGGCTTGGCGACGTCCTCGAGCTTCACGACGTCCTGCGGCCCGCCGAGTTCGTTGACGCGTCATGCCTTCATAGAAGATTCTCCTGATAAGTGTCGATGGCCGGGGATTCATATCCCCGCGGCATCGGCGATAACGATGGCCTTGTGGACCAGAGCATCGATGCGCTCGACGGTCGGGGTGCCGGCTGCCGCCTTGTTCGCGGGGGTGTCCATCGCCCGGCGCAGGACACCTTCGGCGATGATCGCCACCTTCCATAGACCGAGCGCGTGCCAGAACTTCAGCGCCTGCGGGTCCCGGCCGGTCTCGTCGAGGTACATCCGGGCGAGTTCGTCCCGGTTCGGGAATCCCGCGAGTGTGGAGACCGGGAAGTCTCCCCCCGTGTCCTCCCCCGGCTCGGGCCAGTAGGCGAGCATAGAACCCATGTCGGCCAACGGATCTCCGAGCGTGGACAGTTCCCAGTCCAGCACGCCGATGACCTCGCCGCTCGTGTGGGCGACGATCACATTGCGCAGGTGGAAGTCGCCGTGCACGAGCGCGAGTTCGGTCTGCTGGGGCACCGCGGCCATCAGCCTGCGGGTCAGATCGTCGAGTTCGGGCAATTCCCGCGTCTTGGACTTCTCCCACTGGCCGGACCACCGCGCGAGTTGGCGTCGCGCGTACGGCTTATGGCTCGCCAAATCGGACAGTCCGGTCCGCTCCAGGTCGACGGCGTGGATTTGCGCGAGGGCGCGCGGCAGGGACTCCGCGATCTCGCGACGCCGTCGCTGAGGTAGTGACTCCGCGATCTCCATCGTGTCGACGACCTGGCCGTCGATGAAGTTCATCAGCACCAACGGCACGTCGGAGATCGCGGGATTCTCCGCGACACCGAGGATCCGCGGTGCAGGGACGGAAGTGCCCGCGAGCGCGGACATGATCCGCGCCTCCCGCGCGACGTCGTGTGCCGAGGCCAACAGGTGCCCCAATGGGGGCCGGCGCAGCACCCAGCGCCGACCGGCGTCGTCCCGCACGAGGTAGGTGAGATTGGACTGACCGAGACCGATCCGGTGGAAGCCCAGCCGGCCGGCGAACTCGATCCCGAGGTCGCCGAACCAGCGGGTGACCGCCATCGGATCGATGCCGATCGCATCTCGCGCCGAGGTCTCAGGCACCGAGCGTCGCTCCGTTCCGGTAGGGCACCACGTCGCCGAGCCGCTGGCCGCCGATGCCGCGCGAAGCGCCGGTGACGATCGCGGTTCTGCCGCTCAGATCCAGAAAAGACGCTCCGGCACGCGACTGCATGGGAGTCATGCTCAGATACCGTCCGGTCGCAGGTCGCGGTACTGGCGCAGTTCGCGGCGGGCGATAGCGCGCTTGTGCACTTCGTCCGGGCCGTCGGCCAGGCGCAGGGTCCGCAGGTGTGCGTACGACATGGCGAGCGGGAAGTCGTCGGTGACGCCCGCGCCACCGTGCACTTGGATGGCCCGGTCCACGATCTTCAGCGCGATGGCCGGGGCGGCGACCTTGATCGCGGCGATCTCGGTCTGTGCTTCCTTGTTACCGACGGTGTCCATCAGATATGCGGCCTTGAGGGTGAGTAGCCGGATCATCTCGATGTCGATGCGCGCTTCGGCGATCCAGTCCTGGATGTTGGCATTGTCGGCGATCGGCTTGCCGAACGTGACGCGCGACTGGGCGCGCTTGCACATCAGTTCCAGCGCGCGCTCGGCCGCGCCGATGGCGCGCATGCAGTGGTGGATGCGACCGGGGCCCAGCCGGGCCTGGCTGATCGCGAAGCCCTCTCCCTCGCCTTTGAGTAGGTCCTCGACCGGAACCCGTACGTCCTTGAAGTCGATCTCGGCGTGACCTTCTCGGTCGGCGTAACCGAAGACCGGCAAGTTGCGCAGCACGGTCACACCGGGTGCGTCGATCGGTACCACCATCATCGACTGCTGCCGGTGCGTCGGGGCGGCCGGATCGGTCTTGCCCATGACGATCATGACCTTGCAGTTCTTGTGGAGGGCGTTGGAGGCGAACCACTTCCGGCCGTTGAGGACGTATTCGTCACCGTCCTTGACCATAGACAGTTCGACATTGGTGGCATCGGAGCTGGCCACACCTGGCTCCGTCATCGCGAACGCGGACGCCATAGTGCCGTCGAGCAGGGGTTTCAGATACTTCTCTTTGTGCTTCTCGGTGCCGAAGAGCTCGAGGACCTCCATGTTGCCGGTGTCGGGGGCGTTGCAGTTGCACGCCTCGGGCGCGATGTGGCTGCGGCCCATGATCTCCGCCAGCGGCGCGTACTCGAGGTTGGTCAGTCCGGCACCGGTGGCAGGATGTGGATGGAAGAGGTTCCACAGGCCCCGCCTTCTCGCCTCGGTCTTGAGTTCCTCGAGTATCGGCGGATGGAAATGTGGATCGCCGGCCGCGCGCATCTGCTCCTCGTACACGGTCTCGGCCGGGTATACGTGTGCATCCATGAAATCCAGCAGTTCGTTCTGCAACTGCTGGGCGCGTTCGGAGATGTCGAACAGGGACATGAGAACTCCTGACGGGTCCGGAGGGAATCGGGGGTGCGGCGCTCGTTGTGGCCGACGACAGCCTCGACGAGGTCGATGCCGCGGGAGGACCTCAGTCCTGCGCCAGCACCTTCGTCTGGTAGCGCCGCATGCCGCGCAGCCATCGGTCGTAGTCGGCGGCCTTGTGCCGGTACATGTCCAGCACCTGCGGGTGCGGCAGGATCAGGAAACGCTCTTCGTCGATCGCGGCGATCACGTCGGCCGCGACCTGGGCCGGTTCGAGCACCTCACCGGCGCTGGTGACGGCGCGGGTTGCCGCGGCGCCGAGGACTTCCCCGGAGTCCCCACCAAACAGCAGCTTCGTATTGACGCCCTGTGGGCACAGGCAGCTGACCCGCACCCCTTGGTCTCCGTAGGTGACGCTGAGCCACTCGGCGAAACCGACCGCGGCGTGCTTGGTGACCGCGTAGGTGGCCGACCCGATCTGGGTGAGCAGCCCCGCCGCGGAGGCGGTGCTGACGAAGTAGCCCGCACCCCGCTCCACCCATGCCGGGACCAGCAACTGCGCGGCCCGGATGTGGGCGCGCAGGTTCACGTCGATCGCCAGGCTCCAGGCGGCTTCGTCGGCCTCGAGCCCAGGCGCACCGACGATTCCGGCGTTGGCGAAGTACATGTCGACGGGACCGAAGTGCTTGTCAGCCAACGCGATGAGTTGGCGAATCGCCTCGGTGTCCGATACGTCCGCGCCGGCGGACACCGCGGTACCGGGATGGTCGGCGTTGATCCGGTCGGCGACGGCCTGAGCGGTAGATGCGTGCAGGTCTGCGACGACTACGCGGGTACCCGCACCGACGAGAGCCCGCGCGATAGCGCCGCCGATGCCTCCGCCGCCACCGGTGACAATGGCGACCTTGCCTGCAACCTGCACTACCGAACCTGCTTTCGTGTCGATGGGGGCGCGCCGCCACATCCGGACGGACGGCTCCTACTACCAGCTGGACCCGATGCGGCCCCTGACATCTGTATAGTTGAAGTCGACGTCAGTTTCAAGCACTGCCACGCGCCGAGAATCGGCTCCAGTGCCGCCTCATCGCGAGCCGGACATGACCACACCTCCGTTGGTCACGCCACCCACCCCCGCTCCCTGCGAACGCGCAGGGTGGCGCGAAGCAACCAAGGTGCGCTTCGATAGATGTCGAAGGAATCAGCAGACGGGTCACGAAAGAGGTGACTTCATGCTGTTTCATACCTGTCTCGCGGTAGCTGGTGGAAGGTTTCCGGCATCCGCCTCGACCGTTCCGACACAAGTCGCGCGACGTCCTCGCGCTCGTGGCTGACGTCGTACAAGTTGGCGAACTTCGCCGTCTGGGCAGCAACAAGCTCGGCGAGATGCTGCTACTTCCAGTTGTGTTCGCACTCAGGGCATCAGGGTTGAGAGCACCACTTCCAGTGCCTTGCGCATATCGTCGGCCTCGATGCGCATCAAGGTTTCTTCGTCGAGCGCGCGGTGGTCGAGGCTGTCGTCCATGGCTAGGCGGTATTCGCGCTCTTCCTCTGCACTTTCGATGACATTTCGGATGAATCGACCGTTGCCGGCGAGGTCGACGCCGCGGCGGGGCAGGCCGCTCTGGTCGGTGCCTTCGGTGGCGTAGAGCGTCGCGCACGACTCGCGCAACAGTTCGACCGCATCGTCGGATACGGCAGAATCGCGTCTGGCGGCGATGAATTGGGCTATCTCGCAGAGTTCGCCGGGCGAGTAGGAGTCGAACTTCACGCGCTTGGCGAAGCGGGAGGACAGGCCGTCGTTGCTGGCCAGGAAGCGGTCGATCTCGCCGTCGTAGCCTGCGATGATGACGACCAGGCGGTCGCGATCGTTCTCCATCCGCGCCAGCAGGGTGTCGACGGCCTCGCGCCCGAAGGCGTCACCACCGGAAAGGCCCGCCTGGATCAGGGTGTAGGCCTCGTCGACGAACAGCACGCCGTCCATGGCCGAATCGATCAGCTGGTTGGATTTGATCGCGGTCGAACCCAGGTGCTGGCCGACGAAGTCGGATCGTTTGGCCTCCACGACCTTGTCGGTCTTCAGCAACCCGAGCCCGCAGTAGATCTTGGCCACCACCCTGGCGATGGTGGTCTTGCCGGTGCCAGGCGGGCCGGTGAAGGCGAGATGCTGGCCGCGGGGCATGCTGTTGAGGCCCTTCTCGGCCCTGATCTTGGCCATCATCGCCGAGGACTGCAGCTTGGCGACCTGCACCTTGACCGCACCCAGGCCGATCTGCGCCGCCAGTTCCGCGCGGGCGGCGGCCAGGATCAGCTCGGCCCTGTGATGCTGTTCCTCCTCGGCCGCCTCCGCCAGCGACGGCGCGGACGCCGGATCCCAACGGTCGGTGCGTGATTCGATCTGTTCCTTGGTGGTCACCATGATCCGGAACTTGGGATCGCGCATCGCGGTGGCGTTGGCGGCGAACCCGGGGACCTGCGTGTAGACGGTCTCGAACAACGCCCGCGCCTCGTCCTCGTGGCCTTGTTCGCGCAACGCCAGCCCACGGCAGTACATGGCCGCGGTCCGGGCCGCCGGAATCGGGCCGCGCTCGGCCAGTTCCAGCCTGCGGGTCGCCTCGCCGAAGAGGCCGAGGTGGGCGCAGGCGGTGCCGACCATGACGTGCGCGCCGGCCGCCATGTATTGGTCCTGCCAGTCGGCCGACCCGGCCAGCACGCCCATCACCTCTTGCCACAGTTGACCGGTGAAATAGAGCACGCCGCGCGCATAGGCGCAGACCTTGTCGTCGACGGCACGGTCGGGATCCTCGGTCAGCTGCCTGCGACGCTCGTCGAGTTCGTCGAGAACGCGTTCGGCCGCATCGAAATCCCGGTCCTCGACGAGATGCATCGCCTGGGCGAGCCAGATCTCGGTGAGGCTGGCGATCGGATAGTCGATGTACTGGCCGATCTGGAACCGACCGGCCAGTTGCCGCGGCGGCAGACCGAGACGGCGCTGCTCACGCAGATGCGAAGTCGTCGAGGTGCGGTGTAACTGGCGTAGCACTTCCTGGGTGGCGTCCCCGGCGGCGACGCGCCCGAGCCAGGCGTCGCACATGTCGGGATCGAGCTCGGTCGCCCGGCGGAAGGCGACCTTGGCGTACTCGAGATTCTTCGCGGCTTGCTGGCCGTCGACCATCAGACCGAGCGAGAGGACGCCCGCATCGAAGACCTGTTGCGCTTGCCGAATCGCTGACATGCCCGGAAATTAGCGCGGACTCGGCTGTCCAGCCCAGCGAACCCGGACGGAGAGCACCGGCCATTCACGGACAGTTCACCCCGCCGCGCGGGCTCGACGCGATAACCGCATGTCGTTGCCACACCGCGGGTTACGACAAAGCGAACTCCGCCTCGGGCCACCGCCGCGCGGCACCGTGATTGCTACCTTCCTGATCGTCGTAACCAGGGAATTCGGGAGTCATCACGTGATCGAGTCAACGGCGATCGAGCCGCAGCTGTGCAGAGTCTCGGTGATCGGCGGGAATACTCAGGTCGATGTCGCGCTGCCCGCCACGATCCCGATCGCCACTTTCATTCCAGATGTGGTGACACTCATCGCCTCTCGCAATCCGGACCTGTCCGAACACGAGGAGGACGGGCCGCTGGTCGCCCGGCACTGGACGCTGTCCCGGCTGGGCCACACCGCGATCGACCCGGTCCGGACGCTCACCGAGGCCGAGGTCTTCGACGGCGACCTGCTGGTGCTGGCCGCAGTGGATTCGGTCGACTCCCCCGCGCTCTTCGATGACGTGATCGACGCCGTGGCCCGGCTGACCGACAACTCGTTTCGCGGCTGGACCGCCGAGTCCGCGGGCCTGGCCGGGCTCGGCGGCGCGATCGCCGCGGTCGCGAGCGCCTGCCTCCTGTTGCTGTACGCGGCGGGACACGGGGCCGGCGGATGGGCTGGGGCGGCGGGCAGCGGGTTCGGGCTCCTCGTCCTGGTCGGAGCCGGGCTCGTCGCCCGGTGGTATGCCGCGACACTGCCCGCCACGGTCCTGGCGCTGTGCGGGTTGCTGCTGATGGGCGCCGGGGCCGCGGCGCTCGTGCCCGGTCTGCCGGGCGCACCGCACCTGCTGCTGAGTTGCGCCGTCACGATACTGCTCGCGACGATCGCGATGCGGGTGATCGCGGTGCGCCCAACCATGTTCACCGCCGTCATCACGATCGCGGCGTTCGGCCTCGGCGCCGCGGGTACGACCACGGTATGGCAGGTGGCACCGTCCAAAACCGCGGCCGGAGTCATCTTTTTCGCACTGCTCGGCATCACGCTGACGCCGCGGATCGCGGTCGCGGCAGCGCGGCTGCCGGTGCCGCCGGTGCCGACCGCGGGCGGAGTGATCGATCCGCGCGACCATGAGCCCCGACCGACCATCGAGGGCATCGGCGCGATCGGCGCGACCTCGATTCCCTCGGCGGCCGGGCTGGGCGAACGGGCCCGCCGGGCCAACGACTATCAGTCCGGGATGATCGCCGGGATCGTGACGGTGACGGTGATCGCGACGATCATGGTGGTCGCGACGGCCCGGGACCACCTCTGGCAGACCGCGTTGCTGGCGGTGGCGGTCGGCATCGTGCTGGCCCGGCGCGGGCGTGCCTTCTCCGACCTCACCCAGGCCGCGCTGCTGGTGCTCGGCGGCTGCTCGGCGCTGATCCCGCCGATGGTGCTGCTCGGCACCCAACTCACCGATGCCGCGTTGCCCGCTGCGGGCGCGCTGCTCGTCGTCGCGGCACTCGCGCTGCTGATCGGGGTGGCCGGGCCGAAGCTCGAGATCTCGCCGGTCGTGCAGCGGGCCGGCGAGCTGCTGGAGTACCTCATGATCTGCCTGATCGGGCCACTGGTGTTCTGGATCATCGACGTCTACGCCCTGGCCCGCAATGCGTGACCACGCACGATCGGCACCGGCCGCGCTCGCCGTCGCGGCACTTACGATCACGGCGGCGTTGCTGCCCACCGGTCCAGCCAGGGCCGTCGCTCCGCCCGGGGTCGATCCGGGCCTGCTGATCACCGGCGCCCCGGTGGCCCCGCCGGAACCCTCGCAACAGCGACTGCTGTGCTCGGAACCCAACTGGACGGGACCACCTCCGGCTGGGGTGCCCGCCGCCCAAAAGGCGCTCGGGCTCGCCGCTGCCTGGGAATTCGGTCGCGGCGCGGGACAGGTTGTCGCGGTGATCGACACCGGAGTCACTCGCCATCCGCGGTTGACGGTCGACGCGGGCGGGGACTACGTCTCCGATTCCGACGGCACGACCGACTGCGACGGGCACGGCACCCTGGTCGCCGGGATCATCGCCGCACACCCGTCCCCGGACGGTGGCGATGGTTTCGCCGGTGTCGCGCCGGGAGCCACGGTGCTCGCGATCCGGCAGACCAGCCTGGCCTATCAAGCCAAGAACAGCTACGGCAATGACCGGCCCGATGGCATGTCGGCCGGTGGGTACGGCACCGTCGCCACCCTGGCGCATGCCGTGGTCCGCGCGGTGGATCTGCACGCAACGGTCGTCAACATCTCCGAAGTGTCCTGCCGGCCCGCCGGTGCCGGCCCGGTGGACGGGATGCTCGGCGCCGCATTGAAATACGCTTACGACCGCGATGTCGTCGTGGTAGCGGCGGCGGGAAACCTGCAATCGCAGGGCGCGTGCAAGCAGCAGAACGGCGCCGGCTGGGATTCGGTCAGAACGATCGCGACGCCCGCGTGGTTCTCGCCCTATGTCCTTTCGGTGGCCTCGGTCGAGCCGGACGGCTCGCCGTCGCCGTTCACGCTGTACGGGCCGTGGGTCTCGGTGGCCGCCCCCGGCAGCAACCTGATTTCACTCGACAGCAAACCTGGTGCCACCGGCCTGGTCAACGGCACCCCACAAGCCGACGGTCAGGTATCGCCGGTGGCGGGAACCAGCTTTTCCAGCGCCTACGTCGCAGGCCTGGCGGCCCTTGTGCGCGCACGCTTTCCGCAGCTGTCCGCCAAAGAGGTGATGGATCGCATCATCGGCACGGCGCATGCACCCGGCGACGGCCACGACGCCCGGATCGGCGCGGGCATGGTCGATCCGGTAGCCGCGCTCACCGCCGTACTGCCGAATCCGCCGCTCCATGAGCCGGCGACCGGCGAACAGATCGCGGGCCCGGCCCCGATCGCACCGGTGAACCCGTGGCCGCGGCGCATCGGCGTGACGGGCGCCGCGATCTGCCTGACCCTGCTCGCCATCTTCTCGACGCTGTCGATCCCCTTCCGCCGCAAGCAGCGCATGCCGCTCGTTCTGCCCGGTGACGACTGAACGGAACAGCTATGAGTACACAAGGTTTCATTCGGCTGGCCCGGATCGCCCCGCCGCGGCCGCCCGGCGGCGACGTGGTGCTCAACGCACCGCCGGAGATCACCGCGCCGGTGCCCGGCCCGCTGTGGCAGCGCCTGCTTCCGCTGGTCATGGTGGTCGCCATGGTCGGCATGATGGCGCTGATGTTCACCATGAGCGGCCGGTCGATGCTGACCAACCCCATGGCCATGATGTTTCCGATGATGATGCTGATGTCGATGGTCGGCATGTTCGCCGGTCGCACCGGTGGCGGTGGCAAGAAGGCCGCCGAGCTCAATGAGGAACGCAAGGACTATTTCCGCTACCTCGATCAATTGCGCCGTGACGTCCGCGGCACCGGCACTGCGCAGCGGGCGGCGTTGATCTGGAGCCACCCCCACCCGGTCGACCTGCACGCCCTGATCGGCACACGGCGGATGTGGGAACGCCGGCCCGGCGATTCCGACTTCGGGCATGTCCGGATCGGCGTCGGCAGCCATCGCATCGCCACCAAGCTGGCCAGGCCCGAGACCGGCCCGCTCGAAGACCTGGAACCGGTGGCGACGGTGGCGCTGCGCCGGTTCGTGCGCACTCACTCGGTCGTGCACGGCCTGCCGACCGCCATCTCGCTGCGCGCGTTCCCCGCGGTCAACATCGAAGGCCCGCGGGAGCACGGGCGCGCGCTGCTCCGGTCGATGCTGATGGAGCTGGCGACTTTTCACGGTCCGGACTTCATGATCTTCGCCATCGTCACCGCCGACCCCGATGCGGACGCCTGGCGTTGGACGAAATGGCTTCCACACCTGCAACATCCGCGAGACCGCGACGGGATCGGCGCGGCGCGCATGGTTTACGAGTCGCTATCGGAGCTGGAGACCGCGTTGAGCGAGGACCTGCTCGAGCGCGGCCGGTTCCTGCGCAACGCACCGCCCACCGCGGGCCGGCTGCACGTGGTCGTCGTCATCGACGACGGCTATGTCAGCGGTTCCGAGCGCACGATCAGCGACGCGGGCCTCGACTCGGTCACCGTATTGGACCTGACCGCGCCACCAGCCGGGCTCGCGGTCCGGCGCGGCCTGCAATTGGTCGTCGACGAGGAGGTGATCGGCGCGCGCACCGGCGGGTCGGTGGAGAATTTCGCGGGTCCCGATCGGCTGAGCCCCGAGGTGGCCGCCACCTTCGCGCGCGCCATGGCTCGGTTCCGGATCGCCACCACCGCCCAGATCGTCAATCTCGGCGACGACGTCTCCGGCGATCCCGGTCTGATGTCGCTGCTGTCGATTCCCGACGCCGCGACGATCGACGCCGAGTCCGTGTGGCGGCCTCGATCCGCGCGCGAACGCCTCCGTGTTCCGATCGGCGTCACTCCCGACGGCACGCCCGTCGAGATCGACATCAAGGAATCCGCGGAAAGCGGCATGGGCCCGCACGGACTGTGTATCGGTGCCACAGGTTCGGGCAAGTCGGAGTTCCTGCGCACGCTGGTGTTGTCGATGGTGACCACCCATTCACCGGATCTGCTCAACCTCGTCCTGGTCGACTTCAAGGGCGGTGCGACCTTCCTCGGCCTCGACCCTCTCCCCCATGTTTCCGCGGTGATCACCAATCTCGAGGAAGAACTCTCGATGGTCGACCGCATGCGTGACGCTCTCGCCGGTGAATTGACGCGCCGGCAGGAACTGCTCCGAGCGACCGGGAACTTCGCCAACGTCACCGAATACGAGAAGGCGCGCACCAACGGAGCCCAGCTCGATCCGCTGCCCGCGCTGTTCATCATCGTCGACGAGTTCTCCGAATTGCTCTCGCAGAAACCAGATTTCGCGGAACTGTTCGTAATGATCGGCCGGCTCGGGCGATCGCTGCGGGTGCATCTCCTGCTGGCATCGCAGCGCCTCGAGGAGAACCGGCTGCGTGGTCTGGACTCGCACCTGTCCTACCGAATCGGCCTGCGCACCTTCTCCGCCGGCGAGTCCCGCCAGGTGCTCGGCATCACCGACGCCTATCACCTGCCCGGTCAACCCGGCGCCGGATATCTCAAGAGCGATTCCTCGGACCCGCTGCGGTTCAACGCGACCTACGTGTCGGGCACCTATGTGCCGCCCGCCGGTGACCGTGCCGTCGCCGAGGCGACCGGCACAGCGGGCGCGGTCGACCTCTTCACCGCCGCGGCCGTCGCGGTCCGCGCGGCGCAGCCGGTCCCGGTGGAACTGCCGGACCTGAGCGAACTGCTCGGCGAGACCGCGACCGAAGCCCCCGCCCCCACGCACGAGCAGTCACTGCTGCAGGTGGTGGTCGAGCGGTTGACCGGGCACGGCAGACCCGCGCACGAAGTCTGGCTGCCGCCGCTCGACATCTCGCCCACCGTGGATATGCTGCTGCCCGAACAGGATTGGCGTTCGGAGAGCAACCGCAACGGCAATCTGTGGTTGCCGATCGGCATCGTCGACAAGCCCTACGAGCAGCGGCGCGATGTCCTCACGATCGATCTGGCCGGCGCCCAGGGCAATATCGCGGTGGTCGGTGGGCCGCAGTCGGGCAAGTCGACCACCCTGCGCACCATCATCACGGCCGCGGCGGCCACCCACACCCCCGAGCAGGTGCAGTTCTACTGCCTCGATTTCGGTGGCGGCACATTGTCCGCGCTCACCGGTCTCCCGCACGTCGGGTCGGCGGCAGGTCGCCTCGAAGGCGACCGCGTCCGGCGGACAGTGGCCGAACTCAGCATGCTGTTGCGGCAGCGTGAACGCCGCTTTCTCGACCTCGGCATCGAGAACATGCGCGACTTCCGGAAACTGAAGGCGCAGCTCGCCCAGCTGCCCGAGGACGAACGCGCGGCGCACCCGCTCTCGGCCGACCTGTTCGGCGATGTCTTCCTCGTCATCGACGGCTGGGCGGCGTTCCGGGAGGATTTCGACATCGTCGAAGGCCAGGTGCTCGGTTTGGCCGCGCGCGGTCTGTCCTACGGCATCCACCTCGTGCTCGGCGCCAACCGGTGGGCCGAGATCCGGCCGGTGGTGAAGGACCAGATCGGCACCAGGATCGAACTGCGCCTCGGCGACCCGTCGGACTCGGAGATGGATCGCCGCGCGGCAGTGGGCGTTCCGATCAATCGCCCGGGCCGCGGCATGACTCCCGACAAACTGCACATGTTGATCGCGCTGCCCCGCCTCGACACCGACGTCGACCCGAGAACCCTCGCCGAGGGCGTCGTCGCGGCCAAGGAAGCCTTGGCGCGGGTCTATGGTGACCGCCACGCACCCCCCGTGCGCCAACTCCCGCTGGAACTGGACCGGGCGCAGGTGCTGGAAACCGCGCGAGCGCAGGGCCTGCGCCTGGACAACAAGCGGGTCCTGATCGGACTGAGCGAATCGGAACTGGCGCCGATGGTGCTCGACTTCCAGGAGCAACCGCACCTGCTGGTCTTCGCCGACGTCGGGTGCGGCAAGACCACACTGCTGCGCAATATCGCGCAGGGAATCGTGGAGAATTGCAGCCCGAACGATGCCCGGGTCATTATGGTCGACTACCGCCGCACCATGCTCGGCGCCATCGATGGCCCGCACCTGGCCGGATATTCGACCTCGGCGCAAACCTCGGTCCCGACCCTCAAAGAGGTCGCGGGATTTGTGTCCCAGCGGATGCCGGGCGCCGACATCACCCCCACGCAGCTTCGGGAACGCAGCTGGTGGACCGGCCCGGAGGTCTATGTGATCGTCGACGACTACGACATGGTGGCGTCGAACAATCCGCTGCTGCCGCTGATCGATCTGCTCCCGCAGGCCCGCGATATCGGCCTGCATGTGGTGATCGCGCGGCGAGCCGGTGGCGCGTCGCGTGCGCTCTACGACAATGTCCTTGGCCCGCTCAAGGACATGTCGGTCGACGGCATTCTGATGAGCACCCCCAAGGACGAGGGTGTGCTGCTCGGTGACGTCCGCCCGGCGCAGTATCCGCCGGGCCGGGGCATGCTGGTGTCACGCACGCGTGGGCGCGAGCTCGTCCAGATCTGTCAGCTGCCCGCCCTGTGATCCGGTCCGATCGGAAAGGCCTGTGATGAACGAGCCGAGCGTCCCCGCGCACCTGCCGAGGATCGTGGCCGAGCGCGGCGATCGAGCTCCGGTCGTCGCGGTCGGCAGCGTGTGCATCGTCGTCGACGCGCGCATGGTCGATGCCGCGGGTCGCTACACGGTGGCGCCGGCTGATCTCCAGGTACTAGCCCTGGCCGCACTGCTCGCCCGGCCCGGCTTCACGCGCCGCGACGAACCGGTACCCGACCGGCTCCTGACGCCCGAGCAAATCGCCGAAATGCGCCGCCGATGCGACGCTTTCGAGGAATCCCGGTTCTGAACGACGGTCGCTGAGCCGGCGCACACCCGCTCAGCGACCACACGCTCAGGTCGCGACCGCGACCGCCGCCTTGACCGCGCCGGCGAGCAGCCGCATCGATGCGGGAGCGCCGGGATTGATCAGGACATCGATGCCCTCCTCCGGCAGCGCCGCGGCGAGTTCGGCCATCGAGACCTCGGTCCAGCCTTCGACCTGCGCGTGCCTGCGGTGCTCGGGCGCCGAGGTCACCAGCACGCAGGGGATCTGATCCGGGGACGCCGCGACGACCGGATTGCCGTTCTCGTCGACCGCGACACCGACCACCGCACCGCGCAGGGTCGCCAGCAGCTGGCCCGGTTCGGCCCGCTTCTCCAGGACCAGCCGCAATGTCGCGTCGATCGGGTCGATGAACGACGCCTCGTCGGCGGGGCGATAGTCCGGATTGGGCTGGAATTCGCCTGCGGTGCCGTCGGTATCGACGAACCAGCCACCCAGCACCGCGTGTGCGGGCGGGCGATCGTCCTCGTCGGCGGGCTGCCAGCCCGGATCGATCAGGAACAGCCATTCCGCGTCGTTGTCGTTGCTCTGCTCGGTCATTGATGAGCCCTTCTCGGTCAGTCTTCTCAGCTGGATTCGGTCGAATCGGGGTGTGGCGGTGGGTGCCGGGTATGGTCGTGCCGGATCTGCTGGCCGTTGCGATAGGACATCCAGCCGGCATTGTGGCTCGCACCCAGCCAGCTGATCCGTATCGGCGGCCCCTCCTCCTTGTCGACCCGCAGGACATGAAAGTTGACGGTGCCAGTGCTCGCATGGACCGGGCGCCCCGGGAACACCCTGCCGAAGACCTCGGCGAAACCGGATCCCGCAACGCCCGCTGCCGCCTTGCATGCCATCAAGACGAACGATTTCGGCGTCTCCAGCGCGGCGGCGAGCCCGGAGGCAAGCGCGGCGCCGAAAGGTTGCGCGGACTGGACGATCGAGGCAAAGGTCCGCCCGTCGACGTCGATGGTCACCCCGGATCGCAGGTTGATTTCGAAGAGGTTCGCATCGGCGTGCGCACTGATATATACCGGTCCATTCTTCCCGTTCGCATAGTCGAGGGCCCACGGCGCACGGACGTTTTCGGTGCGCGACGACTCTTCACGCAGGATTCGTTGCACCACCACACTCAAATCGTCGTCGCCGTCGCGCATTCTGGTGACCACGTTGTGGAAATTCTCCGTCCGCGCCCACAACAGCTCGCCCGCGAGATGGTCTGGCTGATGAAAACTGACGCCGATCGTGTCGCCGTGGTGATCGAGCATCGGGTTGACGAGTACGTCCGCCCCGAAGAAGCCGATTACCCGGTGGTCGCTGGTCACCGCGAAGTACGGTTCCTCACCGAAAAATGCCTCCGTCGACCGCAACTGCTCGACCCAGTCGCCGATATCGGTGTCATTCGCCGTCTGTTCGACGAATGCCGCCCTGCCATCGGTGGCCGGAGCGTCGTACCTCGTCGCGGCGTGGTCGGTCGCGACGGCGTTCAGGTAGGACATCCACCCCGCGTTGTCGCCGACGGCCAGCAGGCCCACCCCGCGACCACTCTCCGCATGGACATCGACATCGCCGCGAGACCCGTAGATCCGGCGGTCGGGGAAAGTCTGGTGCAGTGCGGCCGAGAACTCCTCGCCCGCCGAGCCGTTCGCTACCGCACAAGCGATCATGACGACCGACCGCGACGGACCCGATGTCATTGCCGCCTGAAAGGTCGGCGACGCCTGCACGATGGCAGCGAAGGTCGTACCGTCGACGGCGATCGACCGCCCGGCGCGCGAGCGGACTTCGAAACCGCGGCTGTCGGCGTGCACCGAGATGTAGAACGGTCCCGGCTTGCCCTCCTGGTACTCGGCCACCCACGGAGCCGGGACGAACCGGTCCAACCCGATCCGATTCCGGTCACCGGCGAGCGCGGCGGACCCGGCTTCGCCCGGCCGAGTGCGGAAAACCATCCCGTGGCCGTTCGGCGCGTTCCCCCAGGTACGCAGCACCTCCAACTCGTCGGGCCCGTAAAGGAAGGTGATGCCCACCGTGCGGCCCTGCTGATCGAGGATCGGCTCCTGGATCAGATTCTTCGCGCGGAACCGCACCACGGTGTGATCCGCGGTGCCGGACAACTTCTTTCCACCGCCCAGCTGTCCGAGTACACCGAGGTGCTTCTTCCAATCGATCGGATGCGAGACGTGCGCGACCGCGTGACCGTCGCCCTCGTCGGCGCCGGGCAACTCGACGCCGAGAAGTTCGGCTGCGTCGGCCGACTGTGCCGGTTCCGGTGCCTCCGAATGAGTTCCGACAAGATCGTCGACGCCAGGCGGGGCGAGCCGGTCGAGTCCGAACAGGCCGCGCGCACCCGGACCACAGATCGCGAGGGTGGCGAATTTGTTGAGATGCCGCAGTTCCACGTCCACCACCCCGTCGGCCTGGAAGGTGATTCCGGGCAGCGGAGGTTGTGCCGATCTGTTCGTGCCCCATGGGTTGCGCAGCCGCAACGCCACCGGGTTGCCGTCCTCATCTCGCTGCACGCAGAGTGCCGTGTAGCCGTGATTGCCCGCCAGGCCTGGGAATTGGACGGTGTCGTCGCGACCCCAGTTGCGCGTACCCAGCATCACCAGATCGCCTCGGCCCAAGGCGAAGTAGACGCGTTCGGCGATGTGCCTGCCGGTCTGCTGGTCCAGCTCACGGGTGCGCCAGGACGCCGTCCGGTCCACGGAATCGACGAGGCGCTCGATGTTCGAAGCCCAGGGCGTGCGCTGCTGCGGGCTCAACTCACGGTGCAGGAAGCGCCGGAACCCCTCGGTCGAGCCGGGGTTGTCCGGCCGGATCAGCCGGTAGAACTCACGCACGGCCGCCCACACGTCGTTCCCGTTGCCGGCCACCAGTGCCAGCACCTGCGCGCGATCCGCGTCCGCACCCATCGGATTCGCCTCGCGTGCGCGATGGTCGCGCACCCGACCTTCCCACTCGCCACGCAATGCGCAGACCGCGCGAGCGAACTCGTCATCGCTGCCGGCCAGGCTGCGGAGTTCGTCGATGTCCATCCGCATCGGATGATGGAAATAGGCATCGGTGACCGCCCGGGACGGCTGGAACCGCAATCCGCCGGGCAGCGTGGCGGGCAGCATCGTCGCGGCGGTGGCCCCAGGACTGCCGCCGTCGAGTCCGGCGTAGCCGAATTCACCGACGAAGACCGCGTAGGCCTTCTCCAGGACCGCGGGCCACAACACCCCCAGGTCGGCCGCGTAGCGAGTGCTGTTGTCGCCGTTGACATAGAGATCCTTGGAGACCCGCACCCAAGCCGCGTCACCGTTCTTGTCGAAGAACCGGACGGCGACGGAGTCACCGAGATCGGTCATCATTTCGCGGAGCAAGGGCAGCGGGCTGCGGGCCAGCGCCATCATGTTGGCGGCCAGGAAGCAGTTGCCCAGCGCGCCCTGCCGCACGTCCGACACCCGGGGACCACT
The DNA here is from genome assembly GCF_044548645.1 of Nocardia sp. NPDC051929. Lineage (NCBI taxonomy): Bacteria > Bacillati > Actinomycetota > Actinomycetes > Mycobacteriales > Nocardiaceae > Nocardia > Nocardia sp. NPDC051929. The sequence continues at coordinate 120,702 of NZ_JBIUCG010000025.1, forward strand.
GATCTCATCCCAGAGGGGATTGTTCGACCGGCGCAGTTCGGGGACGAGTGGACCGAGGATGTCGCTGTCGAGGGTGTGCCAGGTAGCGGCCTTCGGACGCCCGAGCATCGTCCGGCTCGGATCCGGTGTCCCATCGGAATTGTGCGCGTGTTTCACCGCCACGACGGCACGCGGAGGTAGCCAGACCGGGGTGCCGCCGGACCCTTCGATTCCGATACCGGCACGGGCCAGGAAGTAGGTGGTCTCCCAGAAGAATGTGGCGGCATTCTCCTCGAATGCCTCGGCGAGCAACGTCTTACGGATCCGGATCGGACTGGCGTCGTGCTTCTGATCCAGCGGAACCAGCCCGATGTATTCGGCGCCGGTGCCGGGATGGCTGAATGTTCCCTGCACGGCGCGCCAGCCGCTGCCGACGTCGAGCCGGTGCGCGGTACCGAGTCCGTCGATCAGCACGCATCGATCGCCGCGAACGAACGCCTCGGCGGCCGGGGCGACGTGCAAAGGCAACGCCCCCAGGATTTCCGTGGTCGGTGGGTGATGCTCCGCCGTCGCAGCGGGTGGGCTCGCCGTTGCCGTCGAGCCGGCGTCCGGGTCGGCGAACAGCGCGGCGAGTGCGTCATCGCCCCATCGGATCTCGGCGGTGTCGGCGAGCAAGCCCGCGCCCGGCGCCGGGTGCCGGGCATCCTCGGACATATCCTCGAGATCGGACAGTTCCTCGAGACCGGACCCGTCGCGCAGCCTGCGTCCGCGCACCGCGTGATCGAACGCGTCGTCGAACATGTTGCGGATCAGCCACTTCCACAGGCTAGCGGCGTTCGCGACCGCTTCGGCGGAGGTTACCGCCTCGACCACCTCGGTGGCTTCCTGGTCCGAGGAAAAACGCAGCGGAGCGCTGAGCGTGCCACCGGTGGTCGATCCGGAGCCGACCACGCCACTCGAAGCGGCGGCCGGGCCTGAGTAGCGAGTGGACGCGTGCTCTGTTCGAGTGCCGTCGCTGTGCAATGTCACCCAACCGGCATTGCGGTCCGCCGCGAGCAGGCGATAGTCGACATTCGGCCGTGCCGTATAACGCATAGTCGACTGCCACACCGAGGTAGCGGCGGCATGAACCGGCACATGCGGGAAGTTCTGGTGTAGCGTGCGCGCGAACTTCGTCGCCGCCGAACCCTTCGCGGGTTTGCAGGCCAGCAGAACGATCGAGGTCGCCGCGCCGGTGCTCAGCGGGCCTCGCAGTCCCGGTGACCACTCGACGATCTTCGCGAACGTCGTACCGTTCACCTCGAGCGTGGTTCCGGTCCGAAGCCGGATCTCGAACGTGTTCGGACCCGCGTGGGCGGTGACGAAGACCGGTCGGTGTCCGGTCCGGGTGAACTCGGCAACCCACGGCGCGTCGACCACCTCCTGTCCGACCCTTTTCGGACCGTCGAAGGCTTGCTTCCCGGTCTGCCCCGGTTGGGTGCGCACCACCTTGTCGTGCCATTCCGTCGCTGCCGCCCAGCGTCGATTCGCGTCGAGTTCCAGATCGCGGTTCTGGAAGCAGACGCCGGTCAATGCTCCGGTCGAGCCGAACATCTCGTGCGCGACGACGTCGGCGTAGGTGAAATTGATCGGCAACTCGAAGGCGTTCTTGCCGTGCAGGACGTCCGGATCGTTGGATACCCGCCACGAGTTCAGATACGTGCGCCAGCCACTGCTCACCGCCGGGGTGACGAGTGCCCCGGACTCCGCGGTGGTGTCGGCCACCGTCTCCTCGGCAACCTCGGGCACCACGCCGGTCGGCGTCCCCGTAGACCGCCCGGGTGACCCACTCACCGCGGCGGACGCATGCTTGATCGTGTTCTGCTGCACCACCTTCGCGCCATCGGGACCGATGGTGACCCAGCCCCGGTTGTCGTTGACACCGAGAGTGGCGATGGTCTTCTGCGCCTTCTTGACGCCTACCCGCACCACGCCCGCGCCCGCGTGCACCGGGGCGGTGGGCAGCAGATCGCGCATCGCCAGGGCGAAATCGGTCGCCGCCGTCCGCTTGCCCGCCTTGCACGAGATCAGCACCAGCGACCGGTCCGTCGCCTGACCACCTGGCCCCAGCGCCTCCCGGAAGTCCTCGGCGGCCTTCACGATCTTGGCGTAGTTGGCACCGTCGACCCGCACCGATCGAGTCGACTCCTGCTTCGTCCCCTTCTTCCAGATGATCTCGACCATGAACCCCTTCGAGTCCGCGTGCGCGTCGATATAGACCGGACCCGGACCGTTCTGGGCATAGTCGGTCTTCCATGGCGCGTCGACGAAATTTTCGCCGAATTCCAAGCGCCGCTTGGTGACCTGGTCCACGGCCTGACCGGTATCGGTCAGCACCACACTGTCCTGCCCGGATGCCGCGCGCGCCCACTTGATCGCCTCGCGCTGCCCCTCCGACTCGAGGACGAACGACACTCCGATCGTGGTGCCGTTCTTGTCGAGCAGGGCTCGGGTGAGTACGTCCGAGACATCGAACTCGGTGTGCCGCTTGCTCGCGCCGCGCACGCCTTCCGCAGTGGTCGTCGTCAGGGGCGAGCTCACCGGTGGATCGAGGACTTCTTTCCATTGCCGCACGATCGGATTGCGGCTGGAACCCAGTGAATTCGACCCTGCGAGCTCGGTGGCGGCGGTGGTCGACGATCCGGTCGCACCGGTGGGATAGCGGGTGCCGGCGTGCTCGACCCGGGTGCCGTCGCTGTGCAAACTCACCCACCCGGCATTGTTGTCGGCGGCGAGGTAGCGGTAACGAACAGTGGGCACGGCCGGGTTCTGCCAGTTGGAGATCCAGACCGCGCTGGCGGCGGCGTGCACCGGCGCGGCCGGAAACCTCTGGTGCAGCGTAGCCGCGAAGTCGGTGGCCGCCGAACCTTTCGCAGGCTCACACGCGACCAGCACGACCGAGCTCGGACCGCCGGCGGCGCGCGCGGCTTCCAGCGCCGGGGACTGCTCGACGAGCTTGGCGAATGTAGCGCCGCTCACCTCGAGCGTCGTTCCGGTTCGCAGCCGGATCTCGAAGGCGTTCGGACCAGCGTGGGCGTTGACGAAAATCGGTTCCCGGCCGACCCCGCCGTATTCGGCCGCCCACGGCGCCGCGACGACCTCGTGCCCGACCCTGGTCTGACCAGCGAAGACATCCTTGCCGGTTTGACCGGGCCGGGTACGCACCACCTTGTCGTGCCACTGTTGCGCACCCGCCCAGCGCTCGGCCCCCTCGATCTCCGACTCGACGTGCTTGTAACTGACCCCGATCGGCGTCCCCGCCGGTCCGATCAGGTCCTGGGTCACCACGTCGGCGTAGGTGAAATTGACCGTCACGCCCAGGAAGTTCTTGCCGTGCAGCGCATTCGGATCATCGGATGCGCGCGACGAGTTGAGATAGGTTTTCCATCCGCTGCTGATCGCGTGGTCCGCCTGCCCTGGCTTGTTCACTATCGGCGGGGCCGTGTGCGGGAGTACCTTCCAGGGAATTCCGGCTGCATGGAGCTGATCCCGCAGGGCTGATTCCGGCTCCCACTTGAAGACCACATGATCGATGTCGGCACTGGTGACGCCACCGTGCACCTGCGCCTCCACATACCCCCACTTCCGGAAGTCCGGATGCGTCAGGTCTCGCCGCAGACCGACATGGGCGGCCGGCAGGCCGGGCCTGCGGGGCGGGTAGACGCCGAAGGACTCCGGTGCGGGATCCTCGAGGCTCGAAGGATAGACATTTTGCTTATGCTCGATGGAATCTCCCACGCACACCGTCGTGCGGGCCCGCACTGCGGACTTCAGGACCACCACGGCGTCGCCGTAGACATTCAATCGTTCGTCGTTCAGCTCGCCGACCGGCTGTTCACCGCCGACGCGAACGTACCCGTAGACGGCCCGCTTATCGATCGGATGGTCATTCACGTCATGGCCGAACCAGCGGGCTTCGAGCAGCGCTCGGTCATTCATTCCGGTGTCGGTGTCGCCCAGATCGAATATCGTTTTGAACCGGCCATCCCGCAGTACTTCCAGCAGCGACTCCTCGAAGATCCGCACGGCGATATCTTTGCCCGCGAGCGCCGCGACCAGCTCGGCCTTCATCTCCGCGCGCGCCGTATCAAGCGAAATCTCGTGCTCGGCAGCAAGTTTCGCCGTGTGCCGATCGATGCTCCCCAGCTGTTTCGCGCGTGCCACAGCGATGGTGCGCTGCTCCTCCGGCAGTGTCGCGAAGTGATTCTCCAACTCGTCGTGCAATGCCTTCCGCTGCGCCGTCAACTTGTCACGCAGTGCGGAATCGTTGCGACTGGCTGCGATCTCGTCGGTCAGCTCCGCGAGCCGCTCGCCCAGCACACGACTCCGCGGGTCCGCGAACACTACCGCCGGCGCGGGTACGTGGCCGTTGACAATCGCCGCTTCGGGGACATCGTCACGCTGGAGCGGGCCGGTCGCCCGGCGTGGCGTCACGCCGATCCGATTCGCGTCCACGGACAACCAGCCGACAGTCGACCCGCCGTACAGCGTGAACTTGGTCGAGTCGAGCGGATCAGGACGTCCGTAGACGGACCCGGCGGGCAACATCGACGTTGTCCCGGCGGTGACGACATGCGCCCCCGTCGCCGTCGAGCTCACCACCACCGTGCCGTCATCGCGCGTCCGGGTGGTGAAAAGCTCAGCCACCAGTGCGCTGTCGAGCACCACCGGACCGGAGTCCGGATGTTCGATCTCGTGCACGAGGTTCTGCTCGTGCGAATAGGTCCGCACCACCGGCATTTCCTCGGTCCCGAACGCGACCAGATGCCCAGTTGTATCGGCTACGAACAGGCCCGGGAAGTCGACGACGGCGAGCGGCGCCGGCGGACCGAACTGATCGTCGCCGAACAGCTGCGGCAGTTCGGTACCGCTCAGGTCGTCCGACAGCGAACCGGTAGCCGACTCAGAGACATCGGCATCCTGCTGCCCGAGGTCCGCCCGCTGCTCGTGTATCGGCGACGGGATATCCAGGTCCCGTGCGGATGTGTGTGCTGCCACGCTCGCGGGGACGGCGGTCGGCGGCAGCACCGTGCGGCCCATCCGCCGTGCGGCGTTTTCCGCTTGCAGGTGCGACGCCGCGGCCCGCACCGCGGCCTCGGCGGCTTCGCGTTCGGCCGTCGCCGCCCGGTGCGCGTCCTCCGCGATGGTGTAGTCGCCGAGGGCCGCGTCCCGGACCGTGCGGGTTTGCACGGTGCGACGCAGGTCATCGGCATGCTCCGCGCGGTCCTTTGTGGCCAACGCCTCATCGAGCCGGACGGTCGCGTTCTCATGGCTGGTGACCGCGTCGGTGTAGCGGATTATGGTCTGGGCGTGGTGCGGAGCGGTGGCGAACAGCGCGTCGTCGGCGGCCAGGAAGTATTCGACACTGCCCTGCTGGCCGTTGCGCGCAGCGCGGTTCTCGGCCTGGATATCGATGTCACGCACATCCGACTTGCCCGAAATGCTGACATGCAGGCCACCGGCCGCGTTGACGGCGTCGCTGATCTCGATATCGACGCCACGGCCGCCTTGACGGTTGATGATCAGGATCTTGCCGAGCTGCCCCGCCTTGTCGAAGATCGCTTTCAGGTCGGCTTCCGCGGTGGGGCCCCGGTCCGCGAACCACCGGGCATCGACGACCTCGTGCGGAATATTCGCGAGCTTCAACCGGGCCGAGATCTCGGCGACCTCACTGTTGCGGTTGGTGATCACCAGTTCGGGACGCGCCTGGGCACCGTGCCGACCGATGAGTTTGTCGGCGATCGCATCATGCTTGGCCGACTGGTTCGGAGCCAGATTCGCCTCGAGAGTGTCCAGTTTCGATTCCGTGAAGCGCGGAACCGTGACTACCGGCTTCATCCCGTAGTTGTCGACCAGGTGGCCGGACACCCCCTCGGCCGTGCCCGAAGCGCCCGAGAGCCATTCGTACCGCTCCGCGAGCATGGTCTTGGCGGTGAGGCTTTGTGAAGACACCGAGTCGCCCCGGATCGTGATCCCGTGCTTGGCCTCGATCGCCTGAGCCAGACCGCCGTTCCACCGGCTCTCGGTCGAGGTCGCCGGATCGAACATCACCTTGTGGGTGGTTTGGTCGATGATGTAGACCTTGTCGACGCCGTCGCCACCTCGGTGCACGATGTAGTGGTCGTTCTCGACGAACTCCCAGTGCGCCGATGCGGCGGAATTCACCCGGTCGATCTGGACGGCGAGGTCGTCGGGGCTCGCGCCGGGATCCTCCTCGGCGAGCAGTCCTCTGACCTTCTCGGCGCCTTCGGCGTTGAGCTTCGCCGGGCCGCCGACCTGCCCGTCCGTCCGATCGAAGTCCGCGGGGCTCAGATCCCCGGAAGCAAGCCGATTGTCGAGGAAGTGCCGAGCCGCCATGATGCGGGAGGCGATATGCGGATCCGCGGCCAGGCTGGGGCCGTCGGAGATGATCCAGGTGGTGTCGGCGTAGTACAGCGCCTCGTCGAGCTCGTCGATGACGGCGATATCCCCGCGCATGAACTTGCCGCGGAGTTGCCCGAATGCCGCATCGTCGAGGGTGCCGATATAGATAGTCGGCTTCGCCGGATCGAGGCCGGTCTCGTCGGCGCCGTTCGGATTCATCCTGATCACGTTGAACACGTCCGGACCGAGCACCCCGAGAACCTGTTTGTACAGATTGACCGCGTCGTTGGCCAGAGTGTCGCGAGTGGTGAAAACGTGCACCGAGTCACCGGCGGCGGCCTTCAGAATCGAATCGGCGAGGAAGACGAACGTCTTACCCTCGCCCGCCTCCATATTGATGGGGCCCTCGCGCATTCCCATCGTGCCCATGACCTGGGTCCAGCGCAGGACCTTGCCCGGCGCCACCTCCGCACCGTCGTCGTCGAACTTCGTTGTCCCCCGCCGGATGGTTTCGACGGCGGCGGTCACCGCGCGGTGATATTTCGCAGCGCTTTCCGCGTCGCGCGCATCGTGGTGGACGCTGCCTCGCAGCGCCTCCCGCAGGTCCTCAGGTGTGGCGTTCTCCCAATCTTCACGCCTGTACATCCGGGTGATGTCTTCGGCTTCCCGGAGGAAGTCCCGCTGCGGCTCATCGGAGACGGCACGGGTGACCGGCTCGGGCAGCTCAGTCGAATCAATCTCTGTCGCAGACGTCTTTCGCGAAGTCAGCGTCGGTTCGACGGCCTGCGTCCACCCCTCGCGATCGGAATCGGTGTACTTGCGTCCCTGCTGGTCGTAATGGGCCAGGTCGCCGTAGATCCCGAGCTTTTCCAGCGCGGCTTTCACCCGAGTCGGCGAGGGCTGGTAGGCACCTGCCCAGTCGTGCACTGCGACCATTTTCCCGTTGACGAATTGCGCTTGGAAAGCCACGTAGACGCCCGCGTTGTGGAATTGCTCGTGGTGCATGTTCTTGCCGACGTACCAGTTGCCGTCATGGTCGCCGACCACGGTCCGCATCGCGGGCGCGGATATTTCGGCCCAGCGCCTCAGAATCGGGCCCTGGCGCGGCACCTCGATCGTCGTGGCGCCCTTGCGCGGGATCACGTCCGATCCGGGATCCGGCTTACCGTTGGATTCCGGATCGGAGGCTTTGGACCAGAGGCCGTCCTTGTCGATCGTGTACCGGTGATCGGGCAGCTCGTCGGTGTTGAACCGGAACACACCCCGGGAGTTTCGTTCGTCGTAACCGCGGACGCCGCCGCCCGCGCCCTCGCCGAGATCGTCGGCGTCGGCCGTCTTCTTCTGGCCGAAGCCAGGGCGCATCGGCAAGTCGCCGTCCTGGAATGGCCGGAACAGCTCCCGGCCTTCGTGCGGGGACTTGTTGCCACGGAGCATCTGCATTGTCTGCTCGAAGCCCAGGACTTCCCGGATGAAGGCCTTGCCGCCCGGCCAGGCCGGATCGAGCAGCGATGTCTCGACCAGCCGCCAGCGCAGGCCGGTGGCCTCGTCGATCCTTCCGACGAGAGCCAGGTCGTCGCTGACGCCTTTTATGCCTTTGGCGCCCGCGCGGGCCCGCGGTTCGGCCACGGGCGCGGCCGAGGTTTCGCGCGCCGGAGCCTTCTCCCCTTTGTCGCCCTGGGGATTCGGAGCACCGGCTGGTTCCTTGACCGGCGTTGTCTTGTCGGATGCCGCGGCCGAATTCTCAAGGGTCGGCCGGGTTCCCTGCGTAGCGTCCGGCCGGTTCAGGGACACCGAATTCATCTCGGGTTGCGCGGATTCCGCACGCCGCTGGACCGGGTTCGACGGCACCTCGTCCGGCTTGGTCGCGACGGTCGAGTCGGCTTGTTTCGCTTGAATGGACTCCGGAGCATCGAATGCGCCACCCGCCCGCGGTTGCGCACGCGCCGAGTGGTCACCGGATACGTCGTCCTTCGGTGCCGTCGGCACGTTGTCTCGGCTTGCAACAACTTTGGTGTCCGCGCCACGTTGGGCGGATGGCGACGAACTCGTGGACTTGTCCCCGCCGGTGGCGTTCGACGCCGCCTGCTGGGATGCGGTTGCCGCGTTGTGTGGCTGCGGTACGAGCTGACCGCCGTCGAGCTGCTGCGACGCGGGCCCGGCCGTCTCGGAAGACTGCCGTTGTGCAGTCGATTCCGATTGTTCATGGTTCGCCAGCGCGTGACCGGTGTTCGGTGCGGAAGAGTCGTCACCACCCGATTTCGCGGACGACGACTGCTGCGACAGGTTGTCCTCGGCGGTGTTCCGGTGCGTTGAGCTCACGATCGAGTCATCGGTCTGGTCACCGCCCTGGTTGGATGCCGAGGACCCACTGCGGTGTTCGGACAGCGATTCGTTCGGCTGCGCGCCACTCCCTCTCCCCGCGTTGCCATTCGGCGAGTCCGAAGCGCTCTTGGGTGCAGCCGCGGGCCCGGTATCCGAGGCCGAGGGCGGCACTTCGGTCGGTGGTGTCGATCCGGCCGGTCTGCGCGGGCCGCCGACGGGATCGACGTGCACTTTGCCGCCGCCGGCGCCGGCGCCACGCCAACGTCCCGCGCCGGAGCTGAACGCGCCCGCGGCACCGGCGCCGAGCATCCTCGGGTCCAGTTCGAATTCGCCACCGTTGATGACCTGGTTGGCGATGCCACCGCCGATCATTCCGCCGACACCACCGGCGCCGCCCTCGACGGCGCCGCGCATGAGCTGCTGGAACCTGCTGTCGAATTGCGAACGGGTGATCTTTCCGCCCAGGAGCTTGAACAGATCACCACCGAGCTTGCCGAACATCGCGCCGAACGCACCACCCAGCGCGCCGCCCAGCGCCGCGAACCACAAATCCTTACCGTTGACACCGTCGCGATGTCCGGCCGCCATCTGTCCCAGCTGGATCAGGAGCGTCAGAATCACCTGCTGCCCCATGGCTTTCAGCGCGGCGACGAGCATCTGCCGCAACAGCTGCTTCAGGTATTGGAAGACAATGCGGTACCACCCGATCAACGCCGCCTGCGTCGGGCCGGCGGTCGGCGGGAACAGCCACGCGAGCGCGATCTCGTAGACCAGCTGTACGAGGCCGACGATGATCATGATCTTGTTCTGTTGAATCGCGCAACCGACCTGATCGCACGAATCAGCGAGCTGACCGAGCGATTTGGCGATAGCTTGCAACGAGGCCTGATCCGACTCATCGGTGAGGTTCCGCAGGGTGCGCGACATGGCCGAACCCGAACCGGCCGACGGATACGCCGAGAGGATGTCGTCCACCGCGTCTTCGATAGTCGAGACCAGCCCGGTCAATCCCGCCGAGGCTTCCGACCAGGCGTCGGCGAGGGCGAACATGCCGTTCTCGCTGCCCTCCGGCCAAGCGCTACCGGCGACCCAGCTCAACCACCGCAGGTCCTCGGGCAGGTTGATATCGGATTGCCGTACCGCATCGGGAATCGACATCACCGGCCGCCGTCTCGCGGACCGAGCCCATGCCACGGGTCGGCAGCGTCGGGCTCGGGCTCGAACTGCTCCTCGACCGGCGGCTCACGACGCTCTTGCCGCTTCTCCTTGCCAGAGACCGACTGACCACTACTCCCCATCGCGGGCGTCCCCGGCATCCCCGGCATCGCGGCCTGGGGCAGTACGCCCGCACGCGACTGGGCGCCGATGCCACCGGCTTTCGGCACCAGCTTCTCCCCGTCATAGGCCGCCCCGAGCACCCGCGGCAGCGGCGCCGACGGAATGCCTCCACCCTTGCCGCCGGTCGCCGGACCACCGGTCTTGTCAACTGGCACACCCGTTCCCGGATCGGTCGCGCGGTACACGTTCGGACCGAGAGCACCGGGGAGCGCGGGCGCGCCGGGGTGTGCCGGGACGCCGCCGAGCGTCGGTCCCGGCATCGGGAGTGCGTCGATCGGGGTCGAGGAGGAAGCCTCTACGCTCAGTGGCGTGGCAGGATCGGGAGTACCGGTAGCCGCGAGATTCGGCGTGGAAGGCCCGTTCGGCCGGTCGGCATCCGGGTCACCGGCCGAGGAGCCAGCGGGATCAGAACCACCGCCGGTGGATCCACCCGAATTCTGTCCGCCTCCATTGCCGGACTGCTGGTCCTGATCACCCGGCGGCGGGCTGGACGGGTTGTTGTTTCCGGTGTTCTTGCCGAAGTTCGGATCGGAGCTGAGCGGGCCCTTGTACGGACCGGGGTCGCCACTGGCGTTCTCGTCTACGTAGTTCTTCAGAATCCACTGGGCGTAGAGGTCCTCGCCCGCGGCGAATGCTCTGCCCGCCTGCTCGATTGTGGTGCCATAGTTGACCAGTAGCTGTCCGAAGATCGGAATCGCCCCGGTGGCGTCCGATTCCCGACTCGCGTTGCCCACCAGCGCTTCGGCCGATGCCGAATAGCCTGTCGCGCCCTCGGCGAACTGTTTACCGAACTCGTCCGCCCCCCAGGGACTTCCCAGCCGCTGCAAGGAGTCGCTCAGTGTGCTGAGAATGTCGAACAGACCCTTCGGCGCGCTCGGCAGTTCGGCGAGCCGCTTACCCTTGTCGATCAGATCCTGCGGGTCGACCTTGATCGGGTCGCCACCGGAGTTGTAATTGGCCCGGCCGCCGTAGGGGTTCGAACCGCTGTTGGGCTTGCCGCCAATGTTCGGGTTCCCACCGCTCGGGCGGTTGTTGACCGGTGGCCCGCCGCTCGGCCCCGCACCGCCGCCTTTCGGCGCGGGCTTCCCCGAGCCGCCCTTGCCGGACCCGCCTCCTGGCGCCGGGGCGCGATCGTCCTTGTCGCCCTTCGGATTCTTCTCGTCTTTATCTTCCTTATCTTTGTCGTCCTTATCCGCGTCCTTGACGCGCTTTCCGTCTTCGGGCTTGCCTTCGCCATCGAGATCCCAGGGCAACCCCGACGATTGCCAGTCCTCACCCAGATCCAAGAACGACAACCCCGCCGGCAACTCGAACCGCCCCGACTCACCGAACAGCGAAAGGAACGGGTTGCTACCGGCGTCAGGGTTAGGTGCCACAAGGCGATCGTGCCGTCGCCCTCGTGTCGCTCGCGCGGCGCGCCGACGGAGTTCACCAAACCTTCAGGCGTTCACCCGGATGTAAGGTTCGGCGCGACCGCAGCCGGAAAGCTGGCCGTGACGACCAGACCGCACGGTTCGGCTACGTCGACGAAGAACAATCCCCCGTACTGGGCCGCCATGGTCGCCGCGATCGGCAAGCCGAGACCGGAACCGCCGGCCGTCGCCTGGGCTCCGCGAAAGAATCGAGTGGTCAGCTGATCGAGCTCATCGGGTGACACCCCGACACCGTCGTCGCGGACCGACACGATCACCGACTCGCATTCTTGGCTGACGGTGATCGCGGTATGGGCATCTCGGCCCGCGTAGCGTACGGAGTTACTCAGCGCGACATCGAGAATCTGGGCGAGCACACTCGCCGGAACACCGGCTTCGGCAACCTCGGTAGTCGCGTCGAGGGTGAGGGTCATGTCGGCGCGCTGGAACGCGGCATGCCACGCGTCCACTCGATCCCGTGCCACCTCTACCGCGTCACAGTCCGACGTGTTCGAGCGCGCGGCGGCGTGTCCGGGCGCGGCATCGGCCACCGCCGAGGCCAGCAAGCCGTCCAGCAACTCCGTGAGCCGGTCCACTTCGCTCACCACACCGGCGAAGGTGGCCGACGCGTGATCCTGGGCGATCATCGGCTGTAAGGCCTGCAACCGAACCGCGAGCGCGGCCAGTGGATTTCGCAGCGAATGCGCCGTATCGACCACCAGTTTTCGCTCGGCCGCGGCCAGGTCGGCGACGGCTCGGGTAATCGACGCGACACCGACCGCGAGTTCGACGATCTCCCGCGGCCCCCGGCCTCTGGACCGGGGACCCCGCGGCTCCGCGCGCCGCACCGGCAAGGTCGAGGTCAGCGCGTCGACATCGCGGCGCAGCTTGGACACCGGTCGCAGGATCCACCCTGATACCCCGAGCGCCACGCCGCCGAACACCAGCAGGGCGGTGGCGGTCACGCAGGCGAGTTGAATCCAACTGTCGGTGATACCACGGCGAGTCGCCGAGGTCGAGATCGCGATGACGACCACACCGCCGGCTTGCTGCGAGGTTCCGATGGGCTGGCCGACCACCATCGGGTGCGTACTCCACGGATACAGCGTCTCCGGCGGGATGAACCGGTGTGCGTTGTTCGATACCTCGGTGACCCGTGGGTCGGCGCGGTTCACCCCGACATCGACCATCACCGTGCCGCTGCCCGCGATCACCAGGACACCGTTGCCGGTCTGCTCGAAATAGCTCTGCGCCTCCCCCTCGAGGCGTGCCGGATCAACCGACGCCGTCGCCGCGAACTGGTTGGCGACCTGGATCCGATCGATCACCATCGCCTGGGTCCGGCTCGACGCCAACTCCATCCCGATCCCGATCGCGAAGCAGATCATGCAGATCGCCGCCAGCAAGGTGAATACACTGACCAACCGAACGCGCATCCGGCGAGGTCACCGAGTCCAGCGGTAGCCGAAGCCGTGAATGGTGGCGATCAGTCCTGGGCGGTTCAGTTTGGCCCGCAGCGCGCCCATGTGAACGTCGAGCGAACGAGACGTGGACGGGGTTTTCTCGCCCCAGATCTCGTCCATGATCGTGTCCCGGGCCACCGCGACGCCCGCGCGCTCGACCAGCACGCGGGCTATGGCGAATTCCTTCTGGGTCAGCTGTACCGGCAGACCGGCCACTTCGACGGAACGAGCTCCCAGATCCACCGTGACATCACCGGTAACCACCACGGCCGGAGCGGACTCGGTTGTCTGCCTGCGTCGCACGACCGCTTCCAGGCGGGCGGCGAGTTCACCGAGCCGCGGCGGTTTGACCATGTAGTCGTCGGCTCCGGCACGCAGGCACGACACCACCGCCAACTCGTCGCCCTCCGCGGTCAGCATGATCACCGGAACCGTGCTGACCTTGCGGAGCTGGCGCAACACCAGGTAACCGTTGACGTCGGGCAGCCCGATATCGAGCACGACCGCGTCGTAGCCTGCGTGCGAAGTCAGCAGATCGAGCCCGTGTGACAAATGGTCGACGGCCGGGAAACCATGCGCTCGGAGGCCGTCGACAACAGCGCCGGCTACGCCCGCGTCGTCCTCCACCACCACCACACGCACGAACCCGGTCCCTTCCACACGTCCAGACCCGCACCTGAACACGAGGTGAGACTACCGCAGACGATCACGCCTGCCGTCGCGGAGTGGAGCGCCGCCGATCGGTCAACATTGTTGTCCGGCAACGGTCCTCATCGAGGCGATCCGAAGTCAGGCAGTCGCTCTACCTGCACCGGCGCGCGGCTCGGCCTGCGCGGCCGGTGCGACCGCGATCGGCGGATAGCCGCTCGGCCGGGGGACGGGCGGCAGGCTGGTGAATCGTCGACGCAGGTTGTTCAGCTGCCGATAGACCTCGCGCTGCTCCTCGTGCAGCCTACGGATCTCGTGGTGTAGCTGTTCTGCCTGATCGACAAGCTGGGCATAGAAGTGGCGACCCTGCTCGAGTTGGGCCCGTTCGGCTCGCGCGCGGGTCAGGATCTCTTCGGCCGAGGTTCGCGACACAGCCGATCGGGCCGTGGCAGCACTCGGCCGGATCCGGCGCGGAACGGGAGTGCCATCGTCAACCTCTTTCACGACAACCCCAGCCTCTCGATAGAATAGTCAATGCGCCCCGAAAATGAATTATGCGCACCACATCGAAAGCGATCAACCTCGCCGCGAATTCTTGATATCGACTTTGCGATTATTTACATATCTCGAATATTCTTTGGAATCTCTTGACAACCCCTCGAGTTCCCAGCACTCCGCCGGCGGGCGCGCGCGGTCAGGGCGACGGTTACGAGCATCATCACGACGACCACGACGATGGTGGCCAGCAATGCGTGCCGGTAGCCGACCAAAAACGCGTTCTGCACCGCTTGGGCGAGCGGCCCACCGAGTGTGTCGCCAACCGCGGCCGCCGTTGCCACGTTCTTGCCGAGCGGTTGCCCGACCGCGACGATGCCTTCGTGCGCGGCGACTTTGGCCGGAATGACGAGCTCCGCTCGATATCCCTGGTCCACGAGACCACCGGCTACTGCCAAACCGAGGAGGCTACCGAGTTGGACGACGGCCGACTGTGCCCCGAAGAGGACGCCGTTGCGAGTCGGGGGCAGCGCGGTAGCGATCGCATCGAGCGCGACCGCCATGACAATGCCCATACCCACGCTCATCACCGCGACCATCCCCACGATCCGCTCCAGGCTGCCCGCCGCGTCCGCGGTCAAACCGACAGCCAGGCCATCCAGCACCATCGTCAAGCCGATGATCAGCGGAGTTGTCGCGCCGGTACGGCGTTGCAGCATCGCACCGGCCTTGGCACCCAGCGCGGAGGCCACGCAGGCGGGCAGGAAGATGAGCGCGCCCGCCACGACCGGGTCGGTGCCACGCACCGCCTGCAGGTATTGGATCGTCACGAAGACAATGCCGAATTCCGCCACGACCGCCGCGGACAGCGCGAACATCGCGGGCTGCGCCCGCGGGTCGGCTCGCAACAGAATGTCGTGCGGCAACTCGCCGCCACGGCGGGTAGCCGCCGCCACAACCAAGAGCACGGCGCCTGCCCCCAGCAGCGCCACGACGGGAGCCGCGGTCCAACCCCAGTCGGGCGCCTTGAACAGACCGAGCGCGACCAGCCCTGAACCTATCGTCGCCGCAACGACACCCGGCCAATCCACCGGGGCTTGCGGATCGCCGGGCCAGCGCGGGACGAACTTGACGATGCCGACCAGCAGCGCCACCGCGACCACGGCATCGGCGAGGGCGACCCGGGGCCACCACAGATTGTTCAACAGCAGGCCGCTGACCAGCGGAACGACTGTCACGCCCGCGGCCAGACAGCCTGCCCACAACAGCAGCGCCTGGGCACGTTGCCGACCGGCATTGCTGACCAGCACGAGGATCGACAACGACGCGGGGACGATTGCGGCGACACCCGCACCCATGACGATTCTGGCCACCAGCAACGGAATCGAGGTCGCGGCCAGCAGCATGTGGGCCAGCAGACCAGCGAGAAAGGTGACATACCCGGCAATCAGCACTCGCTTGGCGCCGCAACGGTCGGTGAGCACACCACCGACGAGCAGAAACACGATGAGCGACAACACATAAGACTTCGGGATCCACAGCGAGAACTCGAGCACGTCCCGGTCACCCAGCTGCTGCAGCAAGGTCGACACGGCGATGCTGTGCAACGAAACGTCCTGGCTGATCAGGAATCCGGTGCCGCCGACGAGCGACAGGACGAGTGCGCGCCGCCCGCGGCTCGACGGCAGCGCCGGTTGCGTCCGGGTCACTCGGCCTGGACGGCTGATCTCGACTGCCATGGTGCGCCTTCGACTCGATAGCTCGGCCACCCCCGATCGGAAGTCTCGACTATCGGTGGCGATCTCGCCAATCGGCGCGGTGCCGGTCCACTGCGGTCGGCGTCAGCCCAGGTGATCGCGCAGTGAGTTGATTGTGGCGAACAGATCGTCCGGTTTGGGCGCCTCGGCCTGATCGATGTCGAGCGGTGCCATCAGTTCCTTGGCTTTGCGCGCGACCTCGAGCACCGCCGCCCGCGACGCCGCGGTGACCGCGTCCGCGAGCTCCGCCGGGGTCAATTCGCCGATCGAGCCGGAAAACTTGATGTCGGTGGCGATCCCGTCGGCATTCACGGTGACGCGCACCCGCCGTCGCGCAGTGGTGGCGACGCCGACAAGTAGCGCACGTTCGGCTTGCAGATCGGCGATTTCGGCCATCTTGGCCTGAAATTCCTCGACGGCAGCGTTGAAATCATCATCCATCGTGTCGGGTCCTTCTGTCGCGCTCACAATTCGACGGGCGGCTTCATCGGTCGAGAATCCGATGACTATCGCTTCGACGGTCATTCGGCGGGTTTTGCGACTGCGAAGTAAGCGGTGCGGGGGTGTGCTTCGGCAGTTGCGCCCGCAGCGCTGCCAGGCCTTCGAACAGATCCTCTGACTTGGGCATTCGCGACCGCAACTCGGCTGCCGGGGCCAGGAGCGTTTCCTGCTCGGCGGCCACCTTCGCGGCCGCCGCCTGCGCCGCCTGCACTGTCGCGCGGGCGATTTGGCCATAGCTGAGCGTGTTGATGTCGTCGGCGTAGTACGTCTCGATGATCGAGCCGGAAGCATTGACCACGACGGTGATTCGGCCGTGTTCCACGGTGGCGGACGCGGTCAGCGCGTCGCGCGCACCGCGCAGACTGCGCATCTGGCTCAGGGCCCGGCTCACCGCATCGATCAGTTCAGCGGCATCGGCCGCCGTGCTCGCGTTCTCCGGTCGTATCACTGTGCCGCCACCTCTGCCATCGCTGCCGCCCGTTCATCGAATTCGACCCGTAGTCCGGCGTATCGCGATAGATACGCGATCACCGCCACGGGGTCTTGCTGGCCGTCGAGATCGGGCAGCAGCACCATGAACCTCGCCGGGTCCGGGTCCTGCTCCCCCACCAGCGCGATCAGCTGGCCGCTCCGTAAACGCAAGACCAGCACCGCCTGATCGTCGTCGGGAACCTCCGCAAAGCCCGCCTTCACCGCCCACTCCAGGGCGGAGATGCCGATATCCAGCCAGCCGATGAGCCTGCTCGACCCCGGCGTCGGCCAGGTGCGCGGGTCGACCGCGACCGTGACCGGGTCGGGCCAGGGCCGCCGCCGATCCAGCTCCGCCAGCAGGCGGGCGAAGAAGCCCAGGATCTCGTCGCGGTCGACGCCGTCGGCCGCCTCGACGGCGGGATCGGGCACCGTCTGCGTCGAAACGGCCTGCGCCAGCGCCGGATAGAACTCCTCGACCGTCTGGGCATAGCTGACGCGGTCGATCAGGTCTTCGGCTGCCGCGCCGACGACCTCGGCAGCGGACAGATCGTCGACATGGGCCATCGATGCGCAGAGCTGAACCAGCGCCGCGGACGCATAGTCGGCGAACTCGGGCGCATCGGTCGGCCCGACCGGTGCGGGCACGATGACGGGTTCGAGCGAGAAGAACGGGCGGTCGACCTCCGCCACGGCCGGCCTGTTCGGATAGTCGTCCCCGGTATCAGGTCGATAGCGTAGGTAGAGTTCGGTTTCGGCACTGCTCAGTCCGGGCCGCTCACTGTCGCCTGGTTCGCCCTCGACGAACCCGACCTCCCAGGCCAGGATAGTCGCGAGCTGCGCCGCCGACAGCAGACCGGCGGGCATCGGCTCGTCGGTAACGGTGCAATCGCCGTCGTCGGCCGTGGCGCTGACCAACATCACCCGCAGTTGCTCCGGCGGTGTCGCACAGTGCCTGGCGGCGTCGAGGGCGTCGGATCCGACGATGACACACACCCCGCCGGCAGCGACAACCACGCCGCCATCGCTTCGCCTGCCCACAATCCGCGGCATCAGCAAGTTCCCTTCGCGCTCGACTGCCAGGAAAGTACCCAGCCCACGCACGGGCGGCGACCGGGCATGATCTGGTCGCCACAGCCGTTCACCTTCTCGTCACCCGCGGACACCGGCTACGCCCCGCCGGTGCGGACGACATCCCTGGCGATGAGGGCGGATTGGCGATCCAGCATCGGCCCGGCTGGCAGTTGACTGATGATCTGCCACGGCACCAGCTTCGGCTCGGCGGTCTGTCCGAGCACGACTGCCGTCGCGGCGTCCGGAATACCGAATCGAACGCCGGTGTCGGTGACATAGAACAGGCCATCGCGCCGGGTACTGTCCAGCTCGATACCGGTGGCCTGCACGAATTCGCCGCTGGCAGCGGGTATATAGGCCGTGTGGGCAGCCTCGCCCCCGACGAGACGCACCGGTGTCCGGCCGGACGCCAGCGGCAGTTGCCTGCCGACGAGCAAGCGCAGGGTGGCGGCTTGATCGCTCGCGCTACGCGCCCAGCTCGCGCAGGCCACCGGATCGGTATCCATGGCGACGATGGACGGGACGCCGGCCGGGAACTGCCCGATCGGCAGGGTGTTCAGCACCGGCAGACCGCCGATCGCGTCCGGGGACAGCAGCGGAATGACGGTATGCCCCATCGAGTTCGACGTGCGCAGTACCTGCGCGGTGAACTCCGAAATCTTCTGCAGCCCGTCGGCGAGCACCACATACGGCTGCGCGCCGTTGACGCCTTGGACCCGGATCACCGACCCCACAACGACATTGCCGACGCGCACGGCGCTGGGCGCACCCGCGTCGGGTATCGCCGGAGCGAGGAGTTCGGGGGCGGCGGCGGTCGCGTTGAGCAGTCCGGCACCGATCGGCCGCGGCCGCATGTCGCGAATCTGCAAGGTAGCCACGACCGCTTCACTGCTCATATCGATGCGTGCGTGCTTGCCGTCGTAGATCAGGTAGGTGGCGCCGTCATAGGTCGCGAGCACCGCCTCATCCGGTGAGGCGGGCCGGATCTGCGGGCCGAGCTGTGGCACGCCGTCGAGAACCGTACTGCGCAAACCGTCGGTCGCGTCTTCGCACAGCGTCCACTCGGAGCGATCGCGATCGACCGCCCCCGGCAGCGACGCGGGTGCGCCGGGGATGCCGAGCATCGGTCCGCGCGGTACCGAGGCCAGCTTCGAATCCGGCACCGACGTCGGTGATTCACTGGTGCCGGTGATCAGCCTGGCCGAAGCCAGATTCAGCACCGGGTGCATGGTCTTGTCCACCATGACGTAGAGGGCACCGCTGTCGCCGGCCATGATGATCTTGGCATCGCCGAGTTGCCCCTGCGGCCGCAGGAACGCCAGGACGCCGCAGCCTGCCGTCACCAGCACTGCCAGCACCAAACCCGTCAGCAACGAACGGAATTGGATGCGCATGGGATCGTGCAGCATTCGCACATCGCGGCGAACCAGCGCGTGCTCGAAACGCTGCAACAGAAATCTGTATCCATTGACCTGCGCCCGGGTCGTCAACTGTGCCGGCATTTCAACTCCTCCGTGCGCACGAACACGTGCGCATGAACACCGTGTGCCTGAATGTGCACACTCGTACGACATATGAGAGGCTACCGCACCACACAGGCGAGCGCCGAATGGAGATGTTCTGAATGAATAGCGAGATAATGCCGCCGGAAGATACCCGGGAATCACCTGTTGTGCCATTGCTGACTTCGGGGCCGAGCGAACTGTTCACACGGATTCCATTGTCCATCGTGCTGCCATCGGCGGCCGCGGGAACAACGGCCGCCACCACAGCCATCGCCCTCTGCGCAGATATTGGACTAGCTCTCGGCATCGGGATCACAATTGCGTTGCTCGGTGGCGTCCGAGTTTGGAAAACCAATGTTTGGCGAATTCTGGGAATGCGCGGCTCGCTCTGGTGGCGCAATCGGCGCGGTAGTGGTAATGAACCACGCCCCGAGTCGTTCGATGTCGATATCCCGGACTCCGGTGGCGCCCGCTGTGGCATGCGCTGGGACGGCAGCCACCTGATCACCATGGTCGGGCTCGGCGACACCGTGGTGCGGCCGACCCTGCTCGGATCGGCTCGGATCGAGGCGGGCGCGGCCATCTCACTCGCCGATGTGGCGCGGTGCCTGTCCCAGTTCGATATTCGGCTGGCCGCCGTCGACGTCGTCACGCTCGGTGTCCGCACCCAGGGCCCGCACAACGTCGTCCGGGTCTACGAAAAACTGCTCGGGCCACTGCCTGCCGCCGCTACCCAGACCGTCTGGCTGGTCCTGCGTTTCGACCCGCTCGACAACGTCGGCGCGATCGACAACCGGGGCAACGCACAGGAAGGCATGATCCGCACCGCCCTGGTCGCGACGCGCCGGGTCGCGGGTCGCATCGCCGCCAGCGGCGTCGGGGTATCGATCCTCACCGCCGACGAACTGGCGGCCGCGGAGGCCGCGGTCCTGCACGACAACGACCCACAGCAGTGGGCTGAGGATTGGCGCGTCTTGCGCAGCGGCGGCATCGAACTGGCCGGTTACGCGGTCCGGCCGCACCTGCTCGAACCGGGGGTGCTGGCGGCGGTGTGGACATTGCCCGGCAAGTCGGTGCTGACCCGCTTGCGCATGACACCGGCCGTCGATTCGGACTCGCCGGGCCGGCGTGGCACCATGGTCGCGCTGAGCGCGGTCGTGCGGCGCGACCTTGCCGGCGTCGGTCATCACGACGCCGAGGAACCGCCCGCCGAACTCGGGTTGCGTCCGTTGCGCGGACTGCAGCGCCAGGTCCTGCTCGACGGCGGGAACCTCGAGCCATCCGCCGCGCTACGCGGGGTACCAGCGGCGATGTCGCGATTCACGGTGCAGGCCGCAGGGTGCGGTCAGGTGATCGGCGCTACCGATGACGGGCTCGGTGTCGCGGTGCCGCTGTTCGGGCCCGCGGTCCGGCGGGTGGAGATCGTCGGGTCGCTGCGGCTGACCCAACTGATGGTGCTGCGCGCGATCGCGGTGGGTGCGCAGGTGATCGTGCACAGCGTTCGCCCCCGTGAATGGGAATGCCTGGTCGCAGCGGTCGGCACGCCTGCCGCGCTGTCGTTGCCCGCGTCCGGTAGCGCGCGATACACGGCCGCGGCGACGATGATCGTTTTCGACGGTATCGCCTCGGCCGGACAGGTGTCGGAAGCGACGGCCGTCCATGTCCGTTCGCCGCGGGAGTCAGCGGCGGTTCTGCTCGGCGCCGATGTCGCGCTGATCGAATCGGCGGACGTGCCCGGGCGGGTGCACATTCGCAGCGCGGGCCGGGAACTGACCGTCCAGGTGGTCTCGATCCGGGAGGAAGTCGAGTATCTCGAGGGCGCTGGAACCGACGCCGAAACCGAGGTCGGGCCGCAACCAGAGCCGGCACTGCGATCCGCATGAGAACGGGGGCCCGCGGCCAGTTGGCGGCGGGCCCCCGGGGACTCCTCGGTGCCGGATCTACCAGACGAAGTCGTCCGCGACGTGCTGATCGGTCGCCCGGGCCTTGTCCAGCGCGGCCTGCACGTTGTCACGTCCCTTCTTCAGCAGTACGAGCAGCTCGTCCAGGTCGGCGATCAGGGTCTTGTGCTTGGCCAGGAACGAGCCGGCGGCGCCGCCTTCGCCGCTATGCCAGCCCTCCCGCACCAGCGAGGTCGCCGCGTTCTGCGCGTTTTCCCGCTCCGTGGTAATGGCCGCGTGGTAGTTGTCCATATCGGTGATCAGCTGGATGACGCCCGCCGGGTTGTACAACATTGTGCTGGTTCCGTTCTCAGAAGTGGTTTCGGTCGGTTCCGGTCAGAGGTAATTCGTGTTCAGCGTGGTGAACCCGCCCATGCTCTCGTTTTCGGTTGCCGCGACCTTCGTTTCACCGGTACGCAACGCCTCTGAGACCTGGCCCAGATCGACATTCACTTTTCGGATCCTCGCCTGCAGTTCGTCGGCGAATTTGGTGAATGCGACGTTGGCTTCACCTTCCCAATCCTTCTTCGCGGCGATCACTGTGGCCTCGAGGTTGTCGACGCTCTTGTCGATGGGCGGAATCACGTCGGCGTACGCGTTCGCGTACTTCTGAAATATGGCGAAATCAAGGTGGAGAGCATCTGCGCCGGCCATTGACAGTTCCTTTCGGATGATGATGTGTTGAGAATTCCGGAGAAGTGACTCCGGACGATGGGTGGATGCGCGTACCGATTACGGCATCCAGCGGCCCTCGGGCAGCGCTTCGATCTGCGCACCGACGACATGGGCCAACCGGCGATCACTGCCGGGGGCCAAGGTCGTCCACGGTTGCCCGTCAGGGGCCATGCTGCCGCCGCCGATGATCCGGCCGGCCGCGGTGTCGTACACGGCGACGGCGGCGGGCGATCGCTCCGCGCTGCCGTCACGGTGGGAGTAGCACACCAACTCGGCGACCGAAATACACTGGCGCAGTGCCAGCCCAAGGGCCAGCGCGTCCGATTCGGACATGCCGAGCTGGTAGGCGGCGCTGGCCTCGGTGGTTCCCGCGTCGTCGAGCCGTCGACGCAGTTCGGCGGTGGGTGCGGTGAGCACCGGGATGTCCGCGGGTGGACGGGCGCCGAGCGCGGCCAGCAGCGGCCGGGCCAGTGCGACCGGATCCTCGTCACCCCACACGGTGCCGACCTGGATTTCGTCGCCCACTCGCACCGCCACCGCGTGGTCCAGGCCGCGCCGGGCCAGGCAGATCCGATGCGCGCCGGCGCGCCGGATCCGCAGGGCCAGTTGCCTTTCCGGACGGGCCAGGGCGAGTATCGCCGTGGTCAGCTCGTCGTCGAGGACGTTCCCGTCCTCGTCGAGCACGCCGCGCGCATAAAGCTCCGCGACAGCGGCGACGCGGGCGGCAAGGAAGTCGGCGTGCTCGCTGTGTTGTGGGCGCAGGGCGAGAACCACCGGAAGGGTTTGCGCGCCGAGCGTTTCGGCGACGACGAGGGCGGCATCGACGGTCAGGGTCATCATTGCGACGCCCCGGCGGTACGGGACTGCGCAACGCCGCCCAGAACTGGTGGTGCGGTGGCGAGCCCGGCCTGGACGACGATCTGCTCGCCGAGAGCTCCGGCCTCGGCTGCCACCGCCCGCTGACCGGCTTGCGGCGACACCGGAACCGGCGAAGTCGTGGGCGGCGCGAGCATCGACGGTGGCGGTACCTGCGAGGCCGTTGCCACGACGGGAGCGCCGGCCGTTGCCGCCACGATCGGCGAGACGGGTTGCGGCATCGGCGTGATCACCAGCGACTCACCGCCGACTGTCAGGGTCGGAGCCGGAGCGACAGTCGATGCCGACAGGTCGACGACCGGCGAACCCCGCAGCGCGGGAGAAGAAACGGCCTGCGCGTCGGGCGGCGGCCCCGATGACCCGTCGCCGACCGGCTTCGGCGCCTGCTCAGCGAGTAGGGCGGCTCCCGCGGAGACGACGGGGGCCGTCTCCTGCTCCCACGCTGCGGACAGCTTCGCACTGCCCGCCTCGTAGGTGCGCATCACCTGGGCGGCGTGGTCGCGCAAGGCGTCGATCTGATGCTCGGCAGTGTCGAACAGTCCGGCAAGCGGTGCGCCGAGCAGCGTGCCGCTGACCGTCTCCTCGGCCATCCGCACCGCCGCCGCCACCTCGTCCACGTGCGGCATCGTGAGCTGAGCGATCTCGTAGGCCGCGGCCTGCTCGGCGGCCGTGGCAGCATTGTGCTCGGCGGCGGTGGTGAGGTCGTCGAACCAGTCGGCCAGCTGCGCCAACCGGGCAATGCCCTCCGCGCTGGAATCCGATCCCCACGCGTTCCCGACAATGGCGAGAATGGCGCGATACTCGGCACCGGCCTCACCCAGGTGCAGTGCGAGCGCTGCGTAGGCAAGCCCCGCCTCGGCCATCGGCACGACGCCGGGACCGGTCGTCAGCTCGCGTGCCAGCTGCTGGGCCGGTACGGCGTCCCACATCGTGCCGGTGAAACCGGCGTGCGGAAGTTCGACCATCGCGTCACTCCTCGTCTCGATGTTCGGCGCGCGGTGCTACGCCAGGCGCTGGAACGACTGCACGGCGTCGTCATCGGAATCCCCGACGAGGTCGGCGTGGGAACGCAGGTTCGCGGCGATCTTGCGCAGTTCGCCGACGCCCCCCAGACAGGACTGCTCGAACGAAGCGCTGACTTGTCGCAGCACCTGCGCGGTGTGCCGCGACACCGGGTCGGCGGCTGCCGGCACCGGACGCAGCGCGTCACTGCGTTGAAGTAGCCCGCCCTCCAGGTCATCGGCCAGCATGTCCAGCCGACCGGCCGCCATCCTGGCGAGTTGGTGATCTATCGCGATGCTGCTCATCAACGTTCTCCTCTTAAAGGCTGAATGGCGTATCCGGGTCGGCGGTCGTTTCCACGCCGATGATGGGTGCTGCGGTCTCGGGCAGGCCGCCTCCGACCAGTTCGTCGCCATAGCGGGCATCGACAGGCGACTCCTGGCGGCCGCCCCCCGGGCGTGCCCGGTCGTCGCCGATCGAGCTGGCACCGGGTGCGAAAGGCGGTAGTACTTCATGCGAGTACGTGGAGGCCGACGCCGAAATCAGCGGCGTGCCGATCGGGCTCGCGGTCACCGTGATGACGCCTTCGGTTTGCCACACGCCCAGCGGAGCCGCCGCCGGGGCGACCGCCGCTCCCCCACTCGTCGACCCGACCGGCACGGCTGCCGCAGCGGAGCGCGTCGGAGCCGGCGCCGCGGGGTCGGCGCCAGGCTTGGCCGGGAACTGCGCGGGGACCTCTTTCCCGACGGTCTGCGCGACCGAGATCAACGGCGTCACCACCTGCTGCAATCGCGACAGCAACTGCGTCACGGTGGGCTGGTTCGGCGAGGAGGGCGCGACCCCGGCGGTGGCGAACGCCGATCCCGGGGAGGACCGCGAACCGACCGCCGACACATCCGGCGCCGAGGGACCGGCCGCCGAAACCGTCTGGGTGAGCGAACGCTGGACCTTGCCGAGGTCCGCATGTTTCGGGCTGCGAGTCGGCACCGGCTTGCCCGCCTCGGTCATCTCCGCCGACTGCGCCAGCAACTGCGCCTTGGTCTGGGCGGTGATCGCCGTCGCCTCGGTGCCCGCCTCGATGGCGGTGGCCAGCAGCGCCGCCTGGCCGGGCTGCGTCACCAGCGTGGGCCCGAGCGCTGCGGTGGTGAGCGCGAAACGCGTCGCTACCGCCGCCATTTGCGCATATCCGGCAGCGACGGTGCCCGCGGCGCCGCCGGTGGTCAGGTTGATCCGCGCGGCCTGCTCGGAGATCGATGCGGACGTCGCCACGGTGTCGACCGCCGCCGCCGTCGCCGCCGTTGCCCCTGAGCTCTCCATCGACTGCAGCAGCTGAATGCCCGTGGAGGCCAGCTGCATCGCGGTGCGCACCGCGTCGGTGACATTCCGCATCAACGTTTGCGGATTGAACTCCCCCGCGCCCAGGTTGCCGTTGCCGTAGCCGCTGATCAGGTCGGTTACCGGTTTGAACAGTGCCGCCGGGTCGAGCGGCGGGAGGACCGGCAGACCCGGCAGCGGTGGAAGAGTGGGAAACTGCGGCAAGCCGATGCCGGCCAGCAACTGCTGGGTCGGCTGATCGAGAAACGGAGCAGCCGGCGTATTTCGGAGCGCGTCGAGAACGGTCGGATGTAGCGGCGCCGCGGAGGGTTGCGCGGGAGTCACTGTTCGGCGCCCGTCAGCGTACCGAACGAAGCCACGCTGTGCTGCTCGGTCAGTTCATAGGACGCCGCCGCCACCCGCGCGGTATCGGCGGTGGTGGTGAGGATTTCGACGAGCTTGGTCAGTGCGGCGAAGTGGTTGGCCTGAGCGTACGCGAAACTCGTCAGGAATTCGTGACCGATCAACCCGAAGGTCGGAGCGATGGCCGCTATGACAGCGGCCTGGTCGACGGCCCCCGCGACGGCGACCGTCGCCGCCATCCCGTCCGAAATCTCGCCGTATCGGCGGAATGTCTGCGGCTGCACATTGAGGACGTTCATCGCGGTACCCTCCTGGGCTGGTTCTGTGATCTCGATACCTAGACGGCTCGCGTCAGAAATCTAATTCGGGCCGCGGTGTCCGCAAGCGGTGCGCGAGCGGCGACCCCGGCTGTTCACCTGCCCGTTGACTCGTCCCTGCGGGCAGGGCAGCGCTAGCTGTTCACTTGACCGTTGAATTCGTCGATCAGTTGTCCGCGCGCTCCCAAAGCCCGCCGCACCGCCGCAGCGGCGGTGGCAACGAGCACCCGTTCGAACTCGGACGGCGACAGCATCGCGATCGCCTGTGTCAGACGGACATCGAGCAGTCGGCCCACCCCGTCCACCGACACGGTGATGACCCCCTCGGCATCGGTGTGGTCGACTCGGATCGCGGCGAGATCCGCGGCGAGCCGTCGCATCCGATCCAGTCGTGCGCGAGCACCCGCCTCGAGGGCAGCGAAATCTGTCACCACGAATCTCCATCCCGGTCGAGCCAGCTGTGCGGCTCGTACCCGTGCTCCGATTCCGCTGCGAGCTCGTAGTGTTCGACCGCGTCCTGGGACGGCAGTTCGAGCAGGTCCAGCGCCGATTCCGGGACACCGATCTCGGCCAGGTACGCACGCCGGAGCAAGCCGGCCCGGTTGGCCGCGAGCTTGCACAGCCGCAGAATGTCGTCACCGAGATCGTCCGGGTCGCGCCGGAGTTGGTCGGCGGTGAGCCGAACCGCCAGCGGCACAGCCGAATCGGTCGCGCTCACCACGATGTCGCCACCGCGCAGTGCGGCCTCGCCGGTCGAATAGGGCGTGAAATCAGATTTCGGTGCTTCCAGTTCCGGCGCGTCCCGATCGAGCGTCGTCTCCGGGTCGGCCTCGGCCCCGTCGAAAACCGGGCTCTCATGGATCGTCGCGCCGAACATCGAGTCCGCGGACCACTCGGCGTCGATTCTCGGGGGTTGTTCAGACACGTCGCTCGTCCTCCATGGTCTGTGACACGGTCGCGATATCGGCGGCGATCATGGACGCCAGCGCCGTCCGATCGACCGCTGTCGCGACCGGTCCTGCCGTCTCGGCGACGGCGTAGCGGCCGTCATCGACCAGATCTCGCCATTCGATGCGGTAGGGCGTGATGCCGCGCGGCCCGAAGATCGAACTACCCATACGGGTTTCGATCACTCCGAGCCGCTCCGCGGGCCGTCGCAGCCACGCCGCGCTGGCGCGATCGGCCGCATAGTTGTCGTAGACCGGAGACCGGCCGTAGTGGTGGTCGGCCTCCGCGCTCGCCGGGCTGGTGATCAACGGAGTATCCGGCCCCCGCCCGGCCGCCCGAGCGGGGAGCGCGCCGACCACCGCACCGGCGAGCCGATCGGCATCGCCACTGGTGATCACATAACCGCCACTGTGCCACCGCGTTTCGCCGGGTAGCTGGCGAATCAGGACCGCCACGTCGCCCTGCCGGGCTCCGACCAGGCGAAGCCGGCCTGCGGGGTCGCCGCAATCGCGCGGGTCGAACGCCACCGCTGTGACCCGAATATCGGCATGGGCGACCCGGGTGAGGGCGTCGTGCAGGGCGCCGTCAGCCGTCTCGTCCAGCCCGGCCAGCGCCGCCGCCGCCAGTCGCGCCCAGCCCCGCGTGTTGTCGCCACGATTCAGCGCGAACAGCGGCAACGGTAGCCGGTCCTGAAACAGCCTGTCCCACAAGGCGATCAGTTCCGTATCAGTGAGCTGCCAGGTGCGGCTCACCGATCGAGCACCGGTCTGATCGCGAGCCCCGGCTGCCCGAGCGCCTCGTCGAGATGCTCGGTCGAATCCAGCAGCTCGGACCGCTTCTTCTCCTTCTCCTCGCCATTCGGGCGGCCGGGGTGACCGCCGAACGGGACACCCGGTTCGCGCCCACCAGCGGGTCCGGCCCGTCCGGTCAACTTCTCGTCCGGAACGGCGGTGAGGCGGGGGAACAGCTTGGCCTCCTGGTTTTTCAGCTGTTCCAGGGCGAATACGCGACCGGTCCCACCTCCGCCGCCACCGCCCTTGCCGACGAACGGGACGTTTCCTGGTGGCAGGAGGGCGGAATTCATCAGCCACGGGGTGCTGCCCGATTCTTTCGAGGTCAGGTCGTCGGGCAGGTTGCTCAGCGTCTCGAATGGTTTGTCCTTCAGCCCTTCCGGCAGGTTCGAGGTGTTCGGTCCCGTTTCTGTTTGGGGATTCGGGAGCTCGGAGGAGGGATCGTCGCCGTCGACGGGCGGGTTGCTACCGCCCGTCGGATTGTCGCCGACGGGCGTCGCGTCACCGCCGTTGTCGTCAGGGCCGGTCGGCGGCTCGTCGCCGGGATCACCGCCGGACCCGTCTGCACCGGGCGTGTCGAGCGCCTCGATCGGCGCGGTCCCGCCGACGTTCAGGCTCGGCGTCACCACCTCGTTCGGCTGAGGTAGCGCCACGATATGGGTCGTCAAATGCGTGTAGTTCTCGGTGTAATGCGTCTGGAAATGCTCTTGGAACCGGAGCAGGTCCGCGTCGTTCTGCGTCCTGGTCGTCGAGGGCGGTGGTTCGGGGGTCTGCGGCATGCCGTTCTTCGTCCGCTGCAGCCAGCCCGAGCTGAACACCAGCGAGTCACCCAACAGATTCATATCCGTCGTGAGCTGCTCGGAGGCGAATACGTACTGCGTGGTCGCCAGAATCGCCGCGTCCGCACCCGCGCCGGTCCATTGATCCGACGCACCGGCGATGGTGGTCCGCAGGGTGTCGAAACCACGGTCCAACCCCTTGGACAGCCAGTACCACACACCACCCGCGTCGGCGACCGCCTGCGCATTGATCGACTGGCCGACGTTGTACAAAATCGACCAATCCAGCTGCGAGCCCGCCTCGGGCCAGAACAAGGCCGGGTCGTAGAGCGTCGTGGTATCCGGCTTGTTCGAATGTCGGGGAATCTTCACCGATTTGGGCGCTCCGCTGGGTGGCGTGCCCGGCGGGCTGTCGAAGGAGATCCCCTCGAAGCTCACGGCCGAGTTGTGCTCGGTAAGGGCGTATTTCTTGCCCGCGGCGAGAAACGTGTTGCCCATATTGGTGAGGATGTTGCGATGCCGATCCATGCGTTCCAGCAACTCGGTGGCGATCTTTGAGTTGAACAGGGCCCACATCTGCACCCCCGAGGCGCACGCGGCGAACACCGGACTCGCGCGTTCATAGTTGCCCTGCACCCAGCTGTGCACGCCGACAACGACATTCAGCATGTCCTCGACGTGCTGTGCGCACTTCTGCGCCGTCCCCGCCTCGAGCAGAAGCTCCGCGCCGCCCAAGCTCGCCCATTTGGTGTTGTCCGAGACATCGGAATCAAGTGCCATGTCGCAACTCCTATCAGCGCAATCAGTTCGGATCGGTCATCTCAACGGCCGTCGTCGTAGACGCTGAGCCGCGAGATTCCACCGCGCGACTCGTCCCCCCGGACGCGCTGCAGTTCACCGCATTCCCGTTCGATGAGCCGCACCAGCCGCTCGGCATCGGTCGCGACCGCGGCCACCGGCGGCCCGGCATCGACGATGTAGCGGCCATCGCCGGGATGGTCTTCCCAGAAGATCCACTTGGTCACCTGCCCGCGCGGGCCGAAATTCGAGTGACCGTGCGTGATCTCGATCCGGCCGACCGTGGATTTCGGCGCGGCCTGCCACCCTCGGCTCCGAGTGTCGACATCGCGGTCGCCTTCGTCGTACAGCGAACTGCGACCGTGCCAGTGATCGAACACGGGCTCGGCCGTCGAGCTCAGCAATTCGACCTGCGACTGGCCGCCCGCCGCCATCGGGGGAAGCTTGTCCACGATCACTCGTGCGAGCTCCACCGCATCGCACTCGGTGATCACCAGTTCGTCGTGACTATAGGGCGACCGCACGCGGAATCCCTCGACCAGGATCGCTCGGTCGCCGAACAGCTTGCCCGCCATCGTCCACTGCCGGGCCAGATCATGGGGCGCGCTGTCATCATGGGCGAGCACCGCGATCCGCACATCGGCCTGCATCGACTTCACCATCGCCTCGGCCAGCGCCGGGTCCCACGCGGCCTGCAGCTCACCCCAGACCCGAGCCTTGACGAATTGGAAGTCGAAATGTCCCTTCACGTCGGCGACGTAGGCGAACGGCCAGCTCGTGCGGCGTCCCACCAGTCGCTCACGCAGCACCAGGTATTCGAGGCCGGTGAGGCGCCAGGTCCGTGCCATCAGTTGCCACCCTCCGCCGCGATACCCGGGACGCCCGCCGATCCGGGCTCGCCGACGACGTCATCGATCGACCTCGCCGTCGTGAAATCCTGGAAGACCGCGGGCTGATTGCCCGCCGCACGTCCTGGTACCCCCAGCTGAAGTAGTTCGAGCGCCTCGTTCGGGCTGGGCAACAGCGCCCGCGAGTCGACCGGCCCGGTCGCACCCGGTGGGAGGAGTAGCTCCTCGACCTCAGCTATATCCTCGCCGATCCGCTCGGCAGCCTCGGCCAATGCCTGCTTCACCGTCAGGGTGCCGTCCTCGACAGCTTTGGTCAGCGCTTGCAATCCCGGGCCGAGCTGGGCGGCAAGTTGATTGCCGAGCTGCGCGAGAGTCGTGATGCCGGAAGTGATGAGCTGCAACACCTCCGAGAACATACTGAGCATCTCGGAGGCGGAGAGAGCGCCGCTGGCGCCGGTCCCGGGGGCACCGCTCGGACCGGTACCCTGGCCGGGATCGCCCGAGGGTGCGCCGCTCGTGCCGCCGTTTCCACTGGGCCCGCCGTTTCCACTGCCCGAACCCGCGCCCGATCCGTTGCCGCTGCCGCCGGCTTCGCTTCCGGATCCGCCGCCGGTGCCACCGCTTCCGTTTGCGTTGGATTTGCCGTTGTTGTTGTCTCCGCCGCTGTTGTTGCCGTTGTCGCCGTTGTTGCCGTTGTTGTTTCCGGTTCCGCCGCCACTGCCTGTTCCACCGTTGGTGGGGGGTGCCGCGGTATTCGGGTCGACGAATTCGGGGACCTGGCCGG
>NZ_JBIUCG010000026.1:0-142968 GCF_044548645.1 Nocardia sp. NPDC051929
CCGGCCAGGTCCCCGAATTCGTCGACCCGAATACCGCGGCACCCCCCACCAACGGTGGAACAGGCAGTGGCGGCGGAACCGGAAACAACAACGGCGGCAACGGCAACAACGGCAACAACAGCGGCGGAGACAACAACAACGGCAAATCCAACGCAAACGGAAACTCTCCCCAGCCCAGCAGCGACGGCGCCAACCCTCCCACCAGCGGCCTTCCGCCTTCATCATCCAAAAGCGGCTTGGACTCCACGGGCAACCAACCGACGCCGACCGGGTCGACCGGTCCGACCAACTCGACCAGCCCGCTCGGCAGTTCGGGGCCGTTGTCCAAGCTCGCGGACATGCTGGCTCAGCTGAATTCAGGCCCCATGTTCAGTGGTTCCCCCAGCCCGTTCGGCGCGTCCGGCCCGTGGGGCGCGTCCGGCCCATGGGGCGCGGCGGGTCCGTCCGGGTCGATCACTCCGGCGGGCCTCGGCGGCGGATCGGCCGGCGGCGGAGCGGGGATCGCCAGTCCGGTTGACGACAAACTGTTCCCTCGCGCCGGCGCCCCCGGGACCGGTACCCCCACCGACACCGGCCGCGCTGGACTCCCGGCCACCGCAACCCAAACCAACGCCGCCTATCCGATGGGGATGGGCGGCTACCCACTGGGCGGAGGTATGGGCGGCGGCATGGGCGGACAAGGTCAGCAACAACAGCAGGAGCGCAAACGTGCCGCCTACCTGGACGGTCCCGAGCACCTCGAGGAAGCCGTCGGCGACGATCCACTGTCGGTCCGGCCCATCATCGATCGTTGAGACAGGTGCCCGACCATGCGCTTTCATATCGTGAACTTTCCCAATACCGAGACCACCCGGCACTATCAGCCGTGCGCGTACACGCAGAAGAATCGGCGCTTCGCCTCGATGATGACCGAGCTCGGTCACGAGGTATTCCTGTACGGCGGCGAGGAGAACGACGCGGCGTGCGCGGAATTCGTCCCGATCGTCACCAGGGCCGAGCAATCCGAGTGGTTCGGCGGTGCCGATCTCTATAAGGACCCCATCAATCTCACATGGAGTCCCCATGATGTGCATTGGCAGATTTCCAACGAGCGCGCGGTCACCGAGATCGCCCAGCGGAAGGGCAAGCGCGACTTCATCGGAATTCTCGGTGGCACTTGCCAAAAGCCCATCGCGGATACCTTCCCCGAGCTGATGACCGTCGAATTCGGCATCGGCTACAGCGGGGTGTTCGCCAACTACCGGGTGTTCGAGAGCTACGCGTGGATGCATGCTGTCTACGGCTCGTATGCGAGTGTTCCCGGCGTCATGAGCGCCCGCGGCCAGTTCTACGACGCCGTGATCCCGAACTACTATGACGTGGCGGATTTCCCGTTCTCCGAGGACAAGGACGGCTACTTCCTGTTCATCGGCAGGATGGTCGAGGCCAAAGGCATTCAGATCGCAATCGACACCTGCACGCGGCTCGGCGTGAATCTGATCGTCGCCGGCGCGGGGGAAGTCCCCGAGGCCGACTGCGTCGAATACGTCGGTGTAGTCGACTCGACGCGCCGCGGCGAGTTGATGAGCCGGGCCCGTGCGGTTTTCGTGCCGACGCTCTATCTCGAACCTTTCGGTGGCGTCCACGCCGAGGCGATGCTGTGCGGGACCCCGGTGATCACCACCGATTGGGGTGTGTTCACCGAAACCGTGCAGCACGGCGTGCAGGGTTTTCGCTGCCGGACGCTGCGCGAGTTCTGCGATGCCGCTGACGCCGTCCACAAACTCGACTATCGCGGAATCCGTGACTACGCGATCTCGAAATTTTCCACCGACGTCGTCGCCCCACAGTACGAGGCGTACTTCGAACGCCTACTCACGCTGTGGGGCGATGGCTGGTACGCGACATAGGAGGTCAGTGTGACGGGACACTGGCGCGGGCGCACACGAGGCCTACCGTGCTGACGGAATCGGGGCGCCGGAACCTGGTCGTACTGAGGGCGGGCGACGAATCACTGCACGAGCAGTGGCTGGCCGGGCCGCATCCACGTACCTGGGATCTGGTGGTGAGCTATTTCGGTGACGACCCGGACCGCTACCGGGTGGCGGACGTGGCCAGGATCGACCGTAAAGGCCCGAAATGGCCTGCCCTGCATCATGTCCTGACGACCGATTTGGCTGCGGTGCTCGATCGATACGATTACGTCTGGCTCCCCGACGACGACCTGGCCGCCGACACCTCCAGCATCAACGAGCTGTTCCACTGCGCGGCGCAGCACCGGCTCGCACTGACCCAACCCGCGCTCACCGAGGACAGCTACTACTCCCACGAGATCACGCTCGTCGATCGACGATTCAACCTCCGGCACACGAACTTCGTCGAAATCATGGCACCCTGTTTCAGCCGGGAATTCCTGCGCCGTTGCCTGCCGACCTTCGACGCCACCCAGACCGGCTGGGGTCTGGACTTCCACTGGCCGCGATTCATCACCGACTCCACATCGATCGCCATCGTCGACGCCGTAACGGTCCGGCACACCCGACCGGTGGGCGGGCCGAATTACGCCGCGGCCCGGGCGGGTGGGATCGACACGTGGGCGGAGTATTGCGAATACCTGGTCACGCACGAAATCAGCGACTTGACGCCACGCGTGCATCGCGGCGTCGGAGCACCCAACCGGCCCGCGGAAACCCTCGAACCCACCGCGATCTGCGTGACCATCGACCGGTGGCGCCCCGAGCTGGCCGACTGGTTCGACTTCCACTCCGCGCAAGCGGAATTGACCATCATCTATACGGATGACCCCGATGTCCGGGCCGCGCTGTGCGCAGTGCGCGGTGAGCGGCCCGTCATCCTTCGCGACCACGCGACACCCAACGATGACACGGTTGCTCGCGAGGTAGCCAACATCGCCGACGCCGCCGCAACGGCCGAGGCGGCGGGTATGCAATGGCTGCTGCCACTCGGCCCAGACGAGGTCTTCTATGACGACGGTCGCCGCCGCTGGCAGATTCCCGGCGCCGGGCAGGTGACATTCATCGGACACGAAGCCGTCCCTTCCCCCGTGCCGGTGACCGATCCCATCCACGAGTGCACCGTGTTCCGGATCAGCGGTCGATCCCCCTTTCTCGACACTCCGGCCAACCGCAGCGCGGTCCGTCTCGGCCCCGCTGTCGCGCCGGTGGACGAGTACGGTTTCACCGGATTCGACGGCGTGCACGGCACCGTGACTGCGCCGATGATCCTGCACTACCCGTATCCGAGTTTCGAGAGCTGGCTGGCCCGAGCCGAAGAAGTCGCCGAGGTCGGAGGCCGCAAGGCGCGGCACTTCGCCCATCACTCCAGAGACCTGCTCCAGGTGGCCCTCGCCCACGGCGAGCTCTCAGGCGCACGTGCCTGCTTCCAAGCCGGAATCCCGTCCGCCGGCATGGTCGACCGGATGCTCCTGAACGGCGAACTCATGCGCGCCGAGCCGCTACGACTGATGCGCGACCCCCCGGCGCGAGAGCGGCTGCCGTCAGTCGGTGAGGTCGAGGGCAGCGCGCACGAGGTGTCGATGCCGTTGTAGCGGTAGACGTCGTCGAGCGATCCGAATCGGCCGAATATATTGCTGACCCCCAGTGCGATACGGCGCACCGGGTTGCGCGTGGCCAGGAAGACCAGGGTCGAGGCGGCAACCCGCGGCGCGGTCGCGGCGACAGGCGGCCCGCTCGTCGACGGCTGGCGCGAGCGGTCCGACGCCGAATGTGACGCTGCCGGAACGCGCCGTCCTGAGCGCGGCCGGCCACGGCGATCCTCCGGGATGAAAGGGATCGGGTCGGTCGGCAGAGTAGTCCGCGCGGCCGCCGTTGACCTTGGAATCCGCCGATCACCGCAGGCAGCGGACCCGCACGCGTTTGCGTGCGTATGTCGGTGCGCAAAGGGTAGGCCGCATATGCACCTACTTCGACGAATGGAGGCGTCATGAGAGACGT
Organism: Nocardia sp. NPDC051929; assembly: GCF_044548645.1. NCBI lineage: Bacteria > Bacillati > Actinomycetota > Actinomycetes > Mycobacteriales > Nocardiaceae > Nocardia > Nocardia sp. NPDC051929. The sequence goes on from NZ_JBIUCG010000026.1 coordinate 3,954, forward strand.
CGACGACACCGTTCACGCAGACCCCGGCCGTCGCCTTCGAATTCCCCGTAGCCGAGGAGCCCTCGGCGGGCTCGCGGTGCTACTGCTGGGCTTGTGGGGTGCGCTGATCCCGTTCATCGGACCCTATTTCGGCTTCGCGTTCACTCCGGACGACCCGTGGGTGTGGACGGCGGCGCGCGGGTGGCTCCAGGTATTGCCCGGCGTCGCCGCGATCATCGGTGGATTGCTCATGCTGGCCAGCCGCAACCGGCTCGTGGCGAGCTTCGGCGCGTGGCTGGCAGCGGCGGCGGGCTTGTGGTTCGTGATCGGGCCGATACTGGCGGACACCCTGAAAATCGGGGATGTGGGCGAACCCGTCGCCACGTCCGATCTGAAACGGGCCCTGCTACAACTGGCCTACTTCTATGGTCTCGGAGCGCTGATCCTGTTCTTCGCCGCGACCTCACTCGGCCGATTGTCCGTGCGCAGCGCACGCGATATCGCCTTCGCGCGACGCGAGGTCGACACCAGAGCCGCCGCCGAGGCCGACAGTCGGCGTCGCGTAGCCGACGCGCCGGGCCCTGTGGAACCCGCCTCCCGTGCCGATGCCACACCGGGGCCGCGACCGAACAAACCCGGGTTGTATCGCACCTGACCTCACCTCCGACGCTGCCGAGAACGGTGGCCGCCGTGCATCGCTCAATGAGGTCGCCCGCCGTGCGGATGTCGGGCCGGGCACTCTGTATCGCCATTTCCCGGATCGGCAATCGCTGCAGCTCGCGGTGTTGCAGGACCGCATCGAAGCTCTCTGCGGATGCGGCGAGGAATTGCTGTCCGCACCGGACGCGCACGCGGCGCTCGGAGAATGGTTGCGGGCACTGCTATTCCACGCTCGCAACGACCGGGGACTCGGTGCAGCCGCACTCACCGGGCCCATCGGTTCGAACTTCGAGTGCCGGGAAGCCATCAGGCGAACAGCGGAGAAGCTGTTGACGCGCGCACAAGGAGCAGGCACCGTGCGAACCGATACGTCCGCGGACGATCTCATCCAACTGGTGGCCGGGATCGGCCTCGCCGCCACGGACAGCCGCGATGCCGGCCAGCCCGATCGGCTACTCGGAATCGCCGTCGACGGACTCATCACCCATTGAACCCGCCTAGTGTATGTGCCCGTCTGCGTGGACTGGTACGGGATCGTCAACTGCTCCGCGGCGGAGAGAGGTCGAACAGAGTCGGGTCGTGGAGCTGCCGTGCCGCTGCGGCGCGCTGTTCGGCCCGCTCACGAACCGCGCAGGTCGGCCCGATGCCCTGGACCACCGATTGCGGTGACAGCAGCCAACCGTGACAGCGGTGGCAGTGCGCGACGAGTCGCACGGTGGGCTGATCACCGGTCTCGGCCACGGTGTCCTTCCAGAAGTCCGAACGAACTGGGTGTCCGTGCGGGGAAGGGCACCGCTACTTCGAGCCAGGGCAGACCCCTTTCCAGCCACACCCGCACGGTAACCCGCCGGGACGCAAGCCATTAGTGAGCCACACCGAACAAGACCGGGGGCAGCCGCATAGGGAGCCTCCCACCGGGCACCTGAGACTCGATCCTGGCCGGGATCAAGCCCTGACACCAGTCTTGAGTAGGCAACTCCTTTCGCTAGTTCGACCCCACACCGAACGGCCCCAGCCGTCCTCGCGTCGTCGGCGACATCAGATCATCGAAGCCATGACCCATGGATAGTATTTAATATTGCAGATGTCTAGCTCTAGCGCGTTTAATATAATATATAATGGCGGAGCGCAGCATGGACCTCGGGAAAGGAGCGTCATGGGTGGCGAACACCTGAACAAGACAGCGCGGCGAGTGATCGCGGGGCTGGATGCCGATGGCAAGTCGACGGTCGTCGCGGACGAGAACACCGCCACCCGGGTGGCCCTTCCGGCGTTCACGGTCAACGACGTCTGGCGGGTCGATTCCCTGCCCGGCCGGTACCAGGACGAGGACACGTTGAAAGCGGATGTGGAACTCGATCCGCCGGCCAACGGCCTGGTGGTCCGGCTCGCCACCTTCCCCCCGGACAGCGAGATCGATCCCGCGGTGTACGCGGAGTCGATCGGAAACCTGCACGGCGAAGACGCCAACGCCGACAGTGAGGGCATCGTCGGCCTGCACGCGACGGAGACCATCGATATCGCCACGATCCTCGACGGTGAGATATACGCGCTCTACGAAACCGGCGAAACCCTGCTGCGCGCCGGCGACACCGTGATCAACCGCGGCATCAAACATGCCTGGAGCAACCGCACCGACAAACCCGTGACGATGGTCGCGGTCATGCTGCCGGCAAAGGACTGAGGAGTTTCATGTTGTCATTCGACGGACGCGTCGCCATCGTCACCGGCTCGGGACGTGGCCTCGGCGCCTCGCACGCCAAGTTCCTGGCATCCCGGGGTGCGGCGGTGGTGATCAACGATCTGGGCGGTTCCGCTCAGGGCACCGGGGCCAGTTCTGGTCCGGCGGAGGAGGTGGTAGCCGACATCGTTGCCGCCGGGGGACGCGCGGTGGCGAACTTCGACTCGGTCACCGAGAACCCGGAAGGCATCGTGCAGACCGCGATCGACGCGTTCGGACGCCTCGACATCCTGGTCAACAACGCCGGCATCAACCAGGCGCACGCCTTCGGCCGCGATATCCTGCCATCGATCCGGCAGCACATGGAGGTGCATTTCTTCGGTACCGCCGGGGTCACCGCCGCCGCCTGGCCGCACCTGATCGAGAGCGGATCCGGGCGCGTCGTGAGCACCACCTCCCCCACCCTGATCGGCTTCCCGCAGCAGACACCCTACGTCGCCGCCAAGGGCGCGATCTTCGCCTTCACCCGGACTCTGGCCCTCGAGGGGCAGGAGGTGGGCATCAAGGTCAACGCGATCGCTCCGACCGCGGCGACCCGGATGTCCGACGCGGCGGATCTGCCCGACGAGTTCAAGCAGTTCATGCGCGACAACTTGCCGACCTCGCTGGTCAGCCCCGTAGTGGCGTATCTGGCGCACGAGAACTGCGCGATCAACGGCGAGGTGCTCCAGGCCCAGGGCGGCGAAGTGCAGCGGCTGGTACTCGGTTTCAACGAGGGCTTCACGAGCAAGGACCTCACCCCGGAGTTGGTGCAGCAGCACATCGACCAAATCCTCCATCCCGCAACACATGTTCCGTTCAAGACGATCGATGAGCAGGATCTCAGCGCGGTGGGCAAGTAGGACAGCTGTCGCGTCAGGGCAGCTGATGTCGCGACGAAAAGCGCGTCGGCCGGTACTCGCGGCCGCCGCGCTTTCACCTGGCCCACTCGACTTCCGGCCGTCGAAGTCAGCCCACGCTCAGCGGTGGCGACGGCGGGAACACGACGGGGAGCTCGGTCAGCGCCCGATGGAACGGGCCGGGGCGCCAGCTCAGTTCGTCGGCCGGCACCGCGAGCCGTATCTCGGGCAGGGAATCGAGCAGTTGATCGACCGCGTCCTGCGCGACCAGATAGGCCACGGATCGGGCCGGGCAGGCATGGAGCCCGACACTCCACGACAGATGGGAACTGTTGTCGACGTATTCGCCGACTACGACCGAGGGATCGTTGTTGCACGCGGCCATGCTGATGACGACCGGCTGGTGCGCCGGCAGCCAGACGCCGTCGATGAGCATCGGCTGCCGGGGAAAGGTCGTGCACATATTGGCGAGCGGCGGGTCGGTGAACAGCACCTCGTCCAGTGCAGCGCGGGTGGTCATGCTGCCGCCGAGCAGCCCGCCCGCGAACCGGTCTTCGGTGAGCAGCATGCGCACCGTGTTGACGATCAGATTGTGCAGCGGTTCGATCCCCGCACCGTAGAAGCTGAACAACTGCGCGATCATCTCGTCCTGGTCCAGCTGCACCGAATGCCGCAGCAGCCGCGAGGTGATGTCGTTGCCCGGCTCCTCACGCCGCAGCGCGATCAGGTCTGCCAGCGCCGCGATGAGCAGCGCCTCGGCCTTGTGGGTCTCGGCACCGTCGAATATCGCGGAGAAGGCGTCGGCAGCACGGCGGCCGATATCGGCGGGGCAGCCGAGTAGCGAATTGACCACCTGGAAAGTGAGCGGATAGGCGTACTCGGTGATGATCTCCGCGGTCCCGGTCGTGCAGAACGCATTGATCAGCGGAACCGCGATCTGCTCCACCGTATGGTGCAGCGCGAACATTTCTACCTCGCGCAACGCGGCCACGGTGGGGGTGCGGTAGCGGGCGTGTTCGGCTCCGGCGTTGCGAAAGGCGTTGGGCCGCCATCCCATCAGCGGAAGTACCGGGCAGCCGGCCGGTATCCGCGGCTGCCAATGACGGGGATCGGCCGGGAAGTGTTCGGGGTCGTTGAGAATCCGCCGTGCGACCTGGTAGTCGATCACCAGGGTGGCGGGTACGCCCGGCGCGAGGTCGATCGGCACGAGCGCGCCGAACCGCTCACGCATCTCGCGGTAGATCCGATGCGGGTCGGCGGCGAACTCTTCGGTGTACAGGGGGATTCGAGGGCCGCTGCCGTCGACCGGCGAACCGTAGTGGGCCGGACCGGGGGGCTGCGATGAGGTGGTCATGAACGTACTCCGGACTGTCGAGCAACCGATGCGGACCGCCGGTCGAGTACGACGGCGGCGGCCGGTCGGGATGGTATCCGGAGACGCACGATGCCCGTGGGAAGTTAAATATATCCCGCACTTAATCTTATCCGTTGTCGATGCGCAGCGTGGGTGACCCACAGGTAGCCGTAATCGCCCCCGCGGCCCACTCCCCGCTGGGCATCGTTTTTATTGTGGCGCAGTGAGGACCGTGTCCGGTCCGTCGGAGAACACGAGTCCGGTGTCGGTTACCGGGACGCCGGACGGAGCCAGACTTCCGTCCGCGGCGACGGTGTACGAGTGGACCTGGGTGGTGCCGTGCACAGTCAGCGCGTCGATGAGGAACACCTTCCGATTCAACCGCCACCGAGCCGCCGAAATCCGAGTATGCCCGGCAGTGGCTCTCCGCCGCCGGCGGTAAGCTGTCGAGCCCGTGGCGGCACTCCACATCGCATAGCTGTTACACCCTTCGGCCGTCTCCGCCCTCACCCCGGGGCGATGTAGCCGCTGCCTCCTGCCGCCGCCCCGGCTGTGTTTCACTGATCGGCGCTGACCGCGAAGACCGGAAACCTGTCGTGCCAGGGACGCGGCTGGAACTGCACGCGTACCGGTCGGCGCGGAAGCGAGGGGACTATCCCTTCGATGGATGTGTAGACCCATGGACCTTCATCGAGTTCGACGATGGCGATCGTCAGCGGGACCAGCCCACCCCGTCTATCCGTCGGAGCGCGATCTATCGCGCGCCAAGACACGATCGAACCCACGCCCGACGACGGCGTCCACTCGAGATCATCGGATCCGCAGGCTGAACATCCAGCGGTCATCGGCGCGAGCAGCATGTCACAGTCCGCGCAACGGCAAATCATCAACGCGTCACCTACACGACGCGCATCGCGGGCGCTGATGCCGTTCGATGTGTGCCTCGGATTGTGCGCGTGCATACAGGCCTCCGCGGGATGGTGCCGGCTGGTTCCGCTCCAGGGTCTCCGGATCAGGGCGTTGCGGCGACGGTCGATCGACCGGGGGCATACCTATTTCCCGCCCGCGCCGCGAGCTGTCGGGCCGCGATGCGGTGTCCGACGGCGCCGGCGATCCATCTCCTCCACCTGCGCCGTACGATGCACAGCGACTCGCATATATAATACATAATGCTTCAGATGCGGTACCGAAGAGTCGACTGGGGCTCGCGTCGTGTGCGATCGCCGGGTAGCTCGCTCCCAAGGCTCGGCCTGCCATGCGACGTGCGCTTCCGGTGTTCGACGACCCCTCCCGCGCCGACACGTTGCCCACCTGGCGAAATAGTGTTCCCTGAAAGGAATTCGATGCGACGCTCCGCGTTCTTCGACACCGACTCCGACGACCGGATCCTGTCCCCTCTGCCCACGGCCGGCAGTGGCTGGAACGGCGGTCAGATGCGGGGGATGGCGGTCAGCGCCGTACTTGCTCGCGCGGTCGAGCGCCGCCTGGCCGACCTCAGTCCAGACCGGCTTCGGCCCGCCCGCTGGACTGTGGACCTCTTCCACCCCGTCGCCATGCGCCCCTGTTCGGTCGAGACCGAGATCGTGCGGGCGGGCAAGCGGCTGCGTCTGGTGGACGCGCGCCTCCTCCAGGATGGGCAGCCCGTAGCCGCGGCCAGGGCGCTGTTCCTCGCAGCGGGCTCGGATCCAGCCGGTGACTGCTGGTCGGCGGGCAAGGCACTCCCGCCACCGCCTGCCTCATGGCGACGGAGCGAAGACCGTGCCCGCGTCTATTACAGCGACGACGCCGGCTGGGATGCCGATCCCGCCCAGCACCACAACAGGAGCCGGAACCGCTTGTGGCACGGGCCTATCGACATTGTCACCGGGGAGGAACCGTCACCGTTCCAGTTCGCCTGCGGCGTCGCCGATGTCTCCAATCTCGTCGCAAACCTGGGTACCCATGGGCTCGAATACATCAACGCCGACGTAACCGTGGCGTTCAGCCGCCTCCCCACCGGCGGCGAAATGGGAATCTCCGCGACGGATCGACAGGAGTACGACGGCATCTCGGTGGGCACCGCCGTGCTCTACGACCGGCTCGGCGCCTTCGGCTCGTCGACCGTCACGGCCATCACCGCGCCCGCCCCCGCCGACCTGCGGGTGGCGAGCACCGCGAGCCCCTAGGGCAGGCCACTGCTGCTGCTCGAGGCACGGAGTTATCCTCGGGAAGGACGACCCCACCGCCGGATCGTCCGCGAGTTCGTCCCGAATCGAGGCCGACGATGGGCGATATCCCGCCGACCCAGCGCAGCCCCTCCTCGGGCATCGTCGCGGAGTTGAGTGCCGAAGGCTTCGACGATGCCGAGGAGATCGGCCGCGGGGGCTTCGGCGTGGTGTATCGCTGCACGCAACCCGACTTGGATCGGGTGGTCGCGGTGAAGATCCTCACCGCGGAACTCGACCCGGACGGACTCCAGCGTTTCGTCCGCGAGCAGCAAGCCATGGGCCGCTTGTCCGGGCACCCCCACATCGTGGCGGTGTTCCAGGTCGGCACCACGCGCGGCGGACACCCCTACCTGGTGATGCCTTACCACGCACACGGCTCGCTCGAGCAGCGCATCCGGGACGACGGACCGCTCGGGTGGGCTGCGGTCCTGCGGCTGGGAGTGAAGATCTCGGGCGCGCTGGAAACCGCGCATCGCGCCGGGATCCTCCATCGCGACGTGAAACCGGGCAACATCTTGCTGACCGAATACGGGGAGCCGGAATTGACGGATTTCGGCATCGCGCGAATACCGGGAGGCTTCCGCACGACCAGCGGAATCATCACTGCCTCGCCGGCGTTCACCGCGCCGGAGGTACTGCGCGGCTCGCCGCCGACGCCGGTCTCGGACGTGTACAGCCTGGGAGCCACTCTGTTCTGCTCCCTCACCGGGCACGTGGCCTACGAACGTCGTGTCGGCGAGCAGGTGATGGCGCAATTCTTCCGGGTCTCCGAGCAGCCCGTCCCGGATCTCGGGGAACGGGACGTGCCGGAAGAGGTGCGTGCGGCCATCGAACACGCGATGGCCACGGAGCCTGCGGACCGGCCCGCGGGCGCCGCGAGCCTCGGCCAGGAACTGCGCCGGGTCCAGGAACGTACCGGCGGTCCGGTCGATTCCTTGGTTCTGCCGCCCACACACCGGTCGTCGGTCGCACCCGCTGAGGTGTCGTCCAGTCGACGGGAAAGAGACGCTGTCCCACCGACTCCCGCGACGAAGTACCGTCCGCCCGGCCTCCCACGGACGCCTCTCCCCAGGAAATGGCTGCTGGATCAGCTTCGGTCGAACGAACACACCCGGCTCACCTGGATCCACGCACCGAGCGGATTCGGCAAGACGACGCTGGCCGCGCAGTGGCGCGACGAGCTGCTACGTAAGGGCGCGGCGGTAGCCTGGCTCACCGTCGACGAGGACGACAACAATGTCGCCTGGTTCCTCGCACACGTGGTGGAAGCGCTCCGCTCGGCCTACCCGCGGCTCGCCGATGAACTCGCCGATGTTCTCGACGCGCATCCCGACCCCACCCGCGCGATGCTGACCGCGCTCGTCGACGCACTGCATACCCGGCAGGATCGGCTCACCCTGGTGCTCGACGACTGGCAACGGGTGAACGCCCCGGCATCGGTCGCCGCGGTCCGATTCCTTCTCGAACACGGCTGCCATCATCTGCCGATCATGGTGACGAGCACGTCCAGGTCCGGATTGCCGTTGAGCAGACTGCGCATGCACGGCGATCTGGTGGAGATCGACGCGACGGCGTTGCGATTCGATAGCGACGAAGTGCGCGAGTTTCTCGCGGAAGCGGGTGGATTGCGGCTGAACCGGGCCGATATCGACACCCTCGCGCGCGTCACCGACGGCTGGATCGCCGCGCTTCAGCTGGCCGTACTGTCGCTGCGCGCAGGCGAGGATCCCGCGCGTCTGCTCGAACGGCTCGCCGAGCACCCCGACATCGGCGAGTTCCTGGCCGAGAACGTGCTCGGCGCGCTCGACCCCGGCACCCTCGAATTCCTCATGCTCACCTCGCTCTGTGAGCGCGTCTGCGGCGACCTCGCCGCCACGCTCACCGGAAACGATCACGCCCAGGAACTGCTCGAGGACATCGAAGACCGAGGCATGTTCCTGCAGCGGGCCGACCCGGAGCGGCGATGGTTCCGCTATCACCAGCTGTTCGCCGGGTACTTGCGGCGACGGTTGGTCTCCGAGCGTCCGGACGAGATCCCCGCCCTGCGGCTTCGAGCGTCGACTTGGTTCGCAGAGCACCACCTGCTCAACGAGGCGGTCGATCAGGCGCTCGCGGCCGGGGACGAGGACCGGGCCGCCGACCTCGTCGAGCGAGATGGCCAATACCTGCTGGAGCGATCGCGGATATCGCTGCTGCAAGGCATTCTCGCCAAGCTGCCCGTGCGGGCCAGCCGCACGCGACCCCGGCTCCAGCTGCTCGCGACCTGGGTGAACCTCGTCCTGCGCCGACCGGGGCCAACCGCGGCGGCCCTGGCCCGATTCGATGCCGCCCTCGACGAGGCGGCCCCGCCCGAGAGTGAACGCGCGCAGATGCGGACCGAGGCCGACGTCCTGACGAGCGTCGGCGAGATGTTCGCCGACCGGGTTGCCGACCTGGACCGGCTGATCGGCGACGCGCTGGCGCGGCCGGAGGCCTTCTCGCCGTTCGTGGCGGGAGCGGCGGGCAATATCGCCACCTACGCCGCGATCCAGCGCTTCGATTTCGACGCCGCCCGCCGCTGGCAGCAGTGGGCCACCCCGTATCACGAGGCGACCGGTCCGTTTCCCAGGGTCTACGGCTGCTGCTTCGGCGGAATGGCAGCCAGGGAACAGCTCGACCTCCCGGCCGCCGAGGAGATGTTCCGAACAGCGCTCGATACCGCCCGCGCCACCATGGGGAACACTTCGCACGCGGCCCGTCTCGCAAGCGCCCTGCTCGGCGACTTACGTTACGAGACAGGTGATCTCGAGGAAGCCGCCGAGCTGCTCGAAGAGAGCAGGGGGCTGGCGACCGAAGGCGGAGGCGGTGTCGACTTCATGATGGCCACCTACGCGACGGGCGCGCGAGTCCGGGCGCTGCTGGGTGACCAAGACACCGCGCGGGGACTGTTGGACGAGGGCATGGCGCACGCCGAACGCCTGGCACTGCCGCGCCTGGCCGCACGGGTGCGCAATGAGCGGGTCCGACTTGGGTTCGAGCTCGAGCACGGCGAACCGGAGGCGATCCTGCGCCGACGCGCGCCCCAGCGCAGGGACGGGATAGCGACTTTCATCGATGAATGCGACGAAGACTCCGCCATCCGGCTGCTGCTCGCCGACCCGAACGCCGAACGCCGTAGCGAGGCGGTCGAGCGAGCGCGCACCCTCACCTCCGGCATCGACGCGGTGAGCAGACCGCTCGCCGCACTGCGCGCCGGTTTCCTGCTCGGCGTAGCGCTGCGGCTTACCGGCCGGTCCGAGGAAGCGGAGCAGACGCTCGCACCGCTGGCACGGCATTCCGCCCGACTGGGACTGTCCCGCCTACCCGTCGATTCGGCGGCCGGAACAGCGCCCCGGCCCACCGGCTGAACAGGGCGCCGGCGGTCGTAGTGGCCGGCTATCGCCTCCGCGAGCCGCCACGACCGAGTTCAGAGGGGCGATATAGACGCACACCGTGTCCAAGTTCTTGCACACTCCCGCCTCGGGACTCCCTTTAGTGTCGAGAGCACTCGTTATTCGGCGAAGCGCCACGAGGACAGGGAGCGAGAGTTGCCGAAGGGCTATCCGGCACAGGCCGGTCTCACCATCGATTATCCGGTGTCCGCGGTGGAGGACACCGCGCAGGCCAGCGGATACTTGCTGGCCGCCGTGCGGGATTGTCTCGAAGTATCGATCTGCCTGCTCGACGGGCCCGCACAGCCCGAGCAGCTCCGCAGGCTCGAAGAGGAGGCTGCGCGGTGGGCATGCGCGGACATCCCGATCGTCACCATCCTGCGCGTCGTCCACGATGGCGTCCGGCTCGGCATCGAACTGGCCGGCGACCGGGCGTCGACCGAGGCCGGCCAGCTCGGCGCCGTCGATACGGACCGGGTGCTGGGGTTGCTCGGCACCGTCACCGCCGCCGTCGCCCGCGGCTACACGCGGCAGTTGCACACCGCGGCCCATCAGCACCACACCGCCACGCGCGCCCTTGCCTCCGCACTGCTCGAGGGACAGCCGACCTCGACATTGGCGCGCCACAACGGCATCGAGGTCGCCGACGAGTACTGGATCCTGGCCGTCGCTGTCCCCCGTCCCGCCAGCGCCGCAGCCCAGTCACGTGTCCGGACCGAACGTCCGCTCCGGCGCATCCGAGCCGAACTCGCCCACCGTTCCCAGGGCGCCGCGCTGTCGATCCTCTCGCCCACCGGCGGCACCATCCTGCTGCCCACCGCACTCGCCGGCGACAGCACACTGGACGAGTGGATCGCCGCCATCGCCCGCATCGCCGGAGTTCCGGTCACCGCGACGCTCATCCGCGCGGCGACGCCGGATATTCCCTCCTGCGCCGCCCAAGCCCATGAACTGCTCGACTTGGTCCACCGGCTCGGATTGCGAGACGGGCTGCACCGCTTCGCCGATCTGGCACTGGAATACCAGCTCACGCGTCCTGGTCCTGGACTCGAATGGCTCAGCGCCCTGCTCGACCCCCTCGACGAGGAGCCCGAACTGCTCGAGACCCTGCGGTGTCACGTCGCCAACGGTATGAATCGAAGACGAACCGCCCAGATGCTGTACCTGCATCCGAACACCGTCGACAACCGGCTCAAACGAATAGCCCAGATCATCGGCTTGGACGCGACCCAGTCTTCCGGGCTGTGGTATCTGCGATCGGCTTTGATCGCCCGTAGGCACCGCGCTGCCGCTCCGAAGCGGGTCCGCCGCGAACCGCCCACCGGACCCGAGCTACCGCGACAACTCCGCGAAGTGGCCCTTCGTAAACATTATGCATAATGCTTGATACGTAACCTTTTCAATTTTGTGCGCTGAATCCGCTTCAGATGCCCGTCGCCGGGTAGGTCTCATGGGGAGACAGATCCGACTGACAAAGGAGGCGTACCGGCATGACGGACACGACGGCCAAGGCGAAGGACGCACTGACCGATGTCGCCACGAAGGCCATAGGGGCCGTGGCGCCGAAGAAGATCATCGAACCGATGGTCGAACTCTGGGCCCACGGCAAACGGACTCCCGTATATCGGCGTCCTGACGAGGTGGGGTTGGCATACGAGGACGTGTTCTTCCCCGCGATGGACGGCCTGACGTTGGAGGGCTGGTTCATCCCCGCCGACTCCGACCGGTTGATCATCCACAATCACTTCCTGCCGGGCAACCGCTATGGCTACGCGGGCCACCTCGACGGTTTACAGGACTTCGGCGGGTTCGAGGTGAGTTTCCTGCCCGAGTACAGGGCTCTGCACGATGCCGGTTACAACATCCTGTGCTACGACATCCGCAATCACGGCCTCAGCCCCGACGGCCACGGCCGCACCGTCGGTATCGGCCTGCTCGAATACCGTGATGTGATCGGCTCGATCCGCTACGCGAAGTCCCGGCCCGACACCGCGAACATGACCACCGGATTGCTGAGCGTGTGTCTGGGGGCGGATTCGACCTTCGTGGCGATCGACAAGCATCCCGGCGAATTCACCCACATCAAGGCGATGATCGCGTTGCAACCCATCTCGGCTCGCGCGTTCGTCGAGCGCACGATTGTCGAAGGCGCAGGCATCGACAACGGCGTCGAGCTGTTCGACCAGGCGTTGCACGCCCGCACCGGCTTCCACGTCGACGAGCAATCGCCGATTCCACGGGCCGCGTCGGTGCGTATGCCGACGCTGGTGGCGCAGGTACGGGACGACACGTTGACTTATCCGTCCGATGTGCAGGCGATCTACGACAACATCGCCGCCCGCGACAAGAAACTGCACTGGATCGAAGGGACCGACCAGCGCTTCCGCGGATACAACTATTTCGGCGAGCGCCCCGAAGTGATGCTGGATTGGTTCGACTCGCACATGAAGTAGAAGCTCATCCCGCGGCACCGGCCGGGTGGTGGCGAACGCCTGCGATCAAGAGCTCTCCCCCTTGGCGTCCTCCACGACCCAGGCGGCGATCTGGGCGCGGGAGGTGAAGCCGAGTTTGGTCAGGATGTGTTCGACGTGGCCTTGCGCGGTTCGCTGGGAGATGACCAGCGCGGTGGCGATCTGCCTGTTGGTGAGACCTCGGGAGACGAGATCGGCGACCTGCCGCTCGCGCTTGGTCAGTTCCGCGGCTCCCGAGGCGGAGCTCGGGACAGCGGGCTGTTCACCCAGTGCGTAAGCCGCTGCGGCGTCCATGTCCATCGCCAACCCCCGCCGACGGGCCGCGTCGAATCGGCGTTCCCCGAGCATCCGCCGCGTCCGCTGTTCGCATTCGCGGTGGAAGCGCAGCATGTTCGGGAAGACACTCGTGGCGCTGCTTCCGGCCGGCCACGCGGTCTCGGCGGCTCCCAGCAGAACGGCCGCGCGCTCCGCGTCGCTCGGGTCGACAGTCCACGCCAGTGCCTCGAGGGCGAAGGCGGCCACGAAGGGGTTGCCCAGGCGCTGGTTGACGCGTAGCGAGTCCTCCAGCAATGCCCGTGCGCGGTGATGGTCGCCTTCTTGCCAGGCGACGACGGCGAGACCGCGCAATGCGGCCGCGCGATGGAGTAGTTCGCCGGAAGTCTCCGTCACAGCGAGGATCTGCCGGTAGCAATCCGTTGCCTTGGCGACGTCGCCGCCCAGCTCACATGCCCAGCCGAGCAACGCCAGGGCGTTGAGCCGCAGATTCTCGGTGCTGCCCGGCCCGAGCGACCGCAACGACCGCTCGAAGGCTGAAGTCGCATGGGCGGCGTCGCCCCGGGCGAGTGCGAGGGCCCCCTCGGAGTAAGCGATGCGCGCCAGGGTCAACGGGCTCGGCGATCGCTCGGCGAGCACCCGTCCCTCCTCCAAGAGAGCGGTCGCCGCCTGGAAATCTCCTTGCGCAGCGGCCAACTGGCTGTCGGCACGGAGAGCGTTGACGCGATCGGGTATCGATGAGGCGAGTGGGTGGGCCAGGGCTCGGTCCAGCCAGGACCGGCCTTCCCCGTACATGCCGCGGAAGTTCCAGAAATCGAACATCGCCGCGGCCATGGTCATCCCGCCGTCTCCGGCCGCGCCGGTCTCATCGGAGAGAAACGATTCGAGCGCTTCACGCATGTTCGGTTGTTCGCGGTCGAGCCGGGCGACCCAGTCCGGCGCGCGTGCGCCGATCCACTCCGCGTCCCAGTCCAGCGCCAGTTGCCGGTACCACTGGCGGTGCCTGCGGCGCAGGTTCTCCTCCTCACCGGACACCTGCAGCTTCTCCCGGCCGTAGTCGCGCAAGGTCTCGAGCATCCGGAAGCGCACGACGGTGTCGAATTCCTCGCGGATCAGGATCGACTTGTCCACCAGGGACGACAGCACGTCCAAGACGGCGTGCGGCGCGAAGTCGAAGCCGCATACCCGCTCGGCGGCGTCGAGTTCGCAGGTGCCCGCGAACACCGACAGCCGCGCCCAGAAACGCCGCTCCGCCGCGGTGCACAGCTCATAGCTCCAGTCGACACACCAGCGCAGCGTCTGCTGCCGGGCCGGTGCGGTGCGGCTGCCCCGGGTGAGAAACGCGTAGCGGTCGTCGAGCCGTTGCAAGATCTGCTGCGGCGACATCGTGCGTATCCGGGCCGCGGCCAACTCGATCGCCAGCGGCAATCCCTCGAGCCGGGCACAGATCCTGGCCACCGCGGTTTTGTTGTCCTCATCGAGTTCGAAGCCGGGCAGCGCCGCGGCGGCGCGATCGGCGAACAACGTCACCGCGTCGAAGCGCGGCAACCCCCGCAGCGACGGTTCTCGGTCCGGATCGGGAACCGTCAGCGGAGACACCCGTAGCACAGCCTCGCCCTCGGCATTCAGCGGCTCGCGGCTGGTCACCAGGATCCGCAGGTCCGGACAGGCGCGCAAGAACGTCTCGGTCAGCTGGGCGACCGCATCCACCAGCTGCTCGCAGTTGTCCAGTATCAGCAGCAGTTCCCGCGAACGCAGAGACCGGACAAGCGTCTCGAGCAGCGCCTCCGCCGAATCGTCCCGCACATTCAGGCTCGCCGCCACCACTTCGACCAGCAGCCCGGGATCGGAAACGTCGGCTAGTTCGACCGACCACACCCCGTCACGGAAGTCGCGCCGCGCACTCGAGGCGGCGCGCAGGGCCAGTCTCGTCTTTCCGACGCCCCCGCTTCCGGTCAACGTCACCAGCCGCGACGTCGTCAGCAGATTCCGCACCTCGGACACCTCGGTGCGCCGACCGACGAAACTGGTCAACTCCAGCGGCAAGCTGCCTTCGAAGCTTCGCACGCCGGATGTGCTTGCCATGGCGGGTGTACTCACCTCCCGGCGTGTCCGCAGCGGCTTATCGGCGACCGGAAGGACACGACCGCGCGGTCGAACCGATACGTGGAGCGGATACCACCCGCGACCGCAGAACAAACCGTTCGTTCGGTCTACCGGGCCGGCACAAGCACCGCCGCTTCGGCCAGGAAGCACACCGAGCCGCCCACCCGCTCGCAAGCGATACTCGCGGCGGTGATGAGCGAGCCCGCGGCGCCTCGCTCCGTGTTCCGAGCCGATCAGCTCAGGTGCTTGCGGAAGAACGGCACCAGGTTCTCCAGCGCGACACCGGTCGGGCCCGGCTTGTCGTACAGGTCGTAGTGCGACGCGCCCTCGACCACGACGAGTTGCTTGTCCTTCGACGCAGCTCGACCGTACAGCTCCATGCTGAGCCGCTGCGAACCGAAGGCGCCGACCTTGTCGCCGATCACGACGCACAGCGGCTGGGTCAGGAAGACCTCGACGCGGTCGTACGCATCCCAGTCGGCCAAGGCAGCCTGACGACCGAAGTTGAAGCTGGTCTTACCACCAGGGGCTTGACCGCGATCGGTTTTGTAGTACTCCGTGGCCTCGACGACGTCGACATCCGTGATACCCGCCTGCTTCGCCGCGTCGACCGACGGAGGCAGCAGATCGTTGATCACCTGGGCCTGTCCGCGAGCCTCCGCGGTGCGCTGCGCGGCGATGGCCTCGAGCATCCCCATCGGGTTGTACTCCGAGAAGCCCTCTCGCATCAGCCGGCCGACGTTGCTGCCGACGACGGTGCCCAGTGCCTTGATCCGGCGGTCGATCTTGGTGGCTGCCACGGCGTAACCCGCTCCGCCGCAGATCGCGAGCACACCGATGTTGTCCGCGTCGACGTAGGGCAGGGTGACGAGGTAGTCGATCACAAAGCTGAAGTCGCTGGTCCGGAAACCGGGATCCTCGACCGACCGCGGATCGCCACCGCTTTCACCCTGGAAGCTCGCATCGAAGGCGGCCACCACGAAGCCCGCCTCGGCCAGCGCCTTGCCGTAGACGTTGCCCGAAGTCTGCGCCTTACAGCTACCGGTGGGATGGGCCGAGACGATCGTCGGATACGTCTTCGACTCATCGAAACCGGGTGGGAAGTAGATATCCGTGGCGATGTCCCAGGCCCAACCCTTGACCGCCACCGTTTCGATATTGCCTGCCATGATCTTCCTCTCCCGTGCTCGACCGCTTACAAAGGCAAATCTATGAGCGTTTGGGCAGCAGGGGCAGGGCGCGACGGCGCCTAGGAAAAATCCCTCCCACAAGGATTCCCCACGCCCCCGACGGGGCCGCACCGAAGCCGAGCCGACATTCGTGCGGTATCCCACTTACCTCGTCGAAACGGACCAGCGCTATCGCCGCCATGTGATCGATCGGCCCCGACGGCTCGCCGATGCCCCGAGCAGCGCTTACCAGCGCTGTGACCCAGCCCACCCGCGGAGGTTGACAACATAATATATAAAGCATAGTGTGCTCGATCACATCCTTCGAGCGAGAAAGGCCAGGTCGAGCTCAAACAGCAGCAACGGACTGCCGTCGTGCCCGTTCGCTGAAACATCACCCCCCGAAAGAACAAGGAAGTTCAGATGAGGATCAGCACCGTCGTCGCCACCACTGTGGCCGCCGCATTCGCCGTCGTCGCCGGAACCGCCGGCGCCACCCCGGACAACCCGGACGCCGTCGGTTTCACAGCGCATGCCGTTGGCGACCGGAGTGTCATCGAGACCGACGCGGGCTCGCTTGCGGTGGAGAACGACATGTTCGAAGTCAAGGCCGCCGACGGAACCGTCCTCGCCGCGACGCCGTTGCGATTCCGGGTCGACGAGTTCGAATTTCCCATCAGCGCGGAGGTCGCCGGTCGCACCGCCACCTTGACACCCCGGTTCGATCTCGAGCACGCGGTGTACGCACCGGTCGCCCTGCCGTACGAGGACAAAGCGCCGTGGAAGAACGAGTACGACCGTGAACAGGCCGCTTGGAGCCGCATGACCAGCACCATCACCATGGGCGCCACGCTCGGCACCCTCATCGGCGGCCTCGGCGGCGGCGCCGTGGGCTGTGTGCTCGGCGGAATCGCCGGCGCGACGATCGCCGCGGCCACGATCGCCGGCCTCTTCGGCCCGTTCATTCCCGCCGCCGCGGTCGGCTGCCTCGGCGGGATCGTCGCTGTCGGCGCGCTGGGCACCATCGCCGGACAGCTGTTCGTCACGGCGCCCATCGCCACTGTCGCCGTCATCCAGTATCTGTCTACCGTGAATTCACCGCTGCCGGAAAAGTGATCGGCCCTGCCGAACCCGACTGTCGATGCTCCAGTCCGGCGGGTGGAGCATCGACCGTCGTGAAATTCCTGCCGCCGAACTGCGCCAGAGCGTCGAGCACCGACTGCGACGCCGTGCAACCGCCCTGCTTCGGCCTGGTGTAGTAGCCGGCGCTGATCACGGCGAGCGTCGCCGGCATGGGAATGTGGCATCGGCATCAACTGCTTCGTCAGCGTCGGCAATCAGGCCGCGCTCGGCGGGCCCACCCGAGCACTGCCCACCGAAATCGGTTGCAGGCGAGACCCGATGGATGGCCCGATCCGCACCGGCGTGGTCGCCGAAGGCCGATCTCGCGACCGGGCCGCTGCGTGTTGTGACGGCGATTCGAGTGCTCGTCCCGGAATGCCGGGCCGGAACTTCACCTTCCGGGCCACTAGCCCGCAGTCGTCAATGAATGTGACACCTTTCACAGGCGAATCGGAGACTATCGGCGCGCGCAACCGGGACCAAGTGAATGTTTCCGAATTCCGGGTTCGAAAATCGTGAATTGACCGCTGCGGCAGCCGGTGCGAGCATGCGTTTATCAGGTATCACAAGGGGTCACCCGGTTGGCCCGGGCGAATTCTCCGAGGGAGTCATCGATGTTGACACGGGGCGCGGTGCTGCGCGAATCACCGGGAATCTACGAAATCGTCGAAATGGAACTCGACGATCCGCGACGCGGGGAAATCCGGGTCAGGATGGTGGCCAGCGGCCTGTGTCATTCCGACGATCATTTCGCCACCGGCGACCAGACTCCCGGCATTCTGCCCATCGCGGGCGGGCACGAGGGCGCCGGCATCGTGGAGGCGGTCGGGCCAGGGACGACCGGCTTCGCCGAGGGCGATCACGTGGTGTTCTCCTTCCTGCCGGTATGCGGCCGCTGCCGGTGGTGCGCGAAAGGGTTACAGAACCTGTGCGACCTCGGCGCGTTCCTGGCCACCGGCGCCCGCTTCGACGACCCGACCTCGTTCCGGCTGTCGCTGGGCGGTGCGCCGGTCGGGCAACTCGCCGGGCTGGGCACGTTCTGCGAGTACGTCACCGTGTCGGTGTCCTCGGCCATCCGCATCGATCCCGCGATTCCCCTGGACGTCGCGGTGCTCGCCGGTTGCGGTGTCGGCACCGGGTGGGGCGCGGCCGTCAACTCCGCGCAGGTGCGCCCGGGAGACGTCACCATCGTGATGGGTGTCGGCGGCATCGGGATCAACGCGGTCCAGGGCGCCGCCCAAGCGGGCGCGAGCGCGGTGATCGCGGTCGACCCCGTCGCTTTCAAGCGCGAGTCGGCGCGGAAACTCGGTGCCACCCATGCTGTCTCGTCCATCGAGGAGGCCGAGGAACTCGCCCGCTCCATGACCAACGGTCAAGGCGCGGACTCGGCGATCGTCAGCGTCGGCGTGACCACCGGCAAGCACATCGGCCAGGCGCTGCAGGCGGTGCGCAAGGCGGGCACCTGCGTCGCCGTCGGCCTTGGCGACACCTTCGTCAAGGACGGCGACATCGACCTGCACCAGCTCATCCTGTTCCAGAAGCGGTTGCAGGGCTCGCTTTTCGGCGCCTGCGCGCCGACCGCCGACATCCCCGCCCAGCTCGCGATGTACCAGCAGGGCACCCTGAAACTCGAAGAACTCGTCACCACCCGCTACGCGCTCGAGGACGTCAATCAGGGCTTCGAGGACATGAAGGCGGGCCGTAATCTGCGCGGAATCATCATTCACGAGGGCTGACCGTTACGCACCCTGCGCTCCTCCGGATCGGCCGCCGCATTCGTCTTCGACGCGTTTCATCCGGCCGAGCGACTGCTGACCCAGCCGCTGCTCGTCGTGTGCGGGATCGAGCCGTTCTTCTCCGCACACCTGTGACCGTGAATGCGATGGCCGGTCCGGTGCGCCGGGTCGGCCATCGCGACAATATGCGGCCGCGTGTGGTTACAGATCGTCGGGCGACACAGCCGGTGGGCGGTGGCGCTCGGCCTCGGGGCCGGACGTGATCGTCGCGAAGTTGGCACCCGGCAGGAGCAGGTGGCCCGCGTCGACGGGCAGCGCGACACCGGTGATCTGCTCGGCCAGGTCCGAGAGCAGGAAGACCACCGCGTTGCTCACAGCCTGTGACGGCAGCGCGGTGCGGCCCGCAAGAGGGGCATAGCCGTAGATGGCGTCGAGGGCGATCTTGCGGTCGACCGGTTCACCCGGCGCGACGAACAGCTTGTGGCCCATGGAGTTGTCCCAGATCTTGGTGTCGATCGCGCCCGGGCACACCGTGTTGGCGCGTACGTTGTGCGGGCCGAGCTCCAAGGCGGTGTTCTTGAGCAGGCCGATCACGCCGTGCTTGGCGGCGATGTAGGAGGTGTAGCCGGCCGTTGCCTCGAGGCCACCCACCGACGCGATCGCCACGATGGCTCCGGCCCTGCGTTCGACGAAGTGCGGCGCGACCGCTTTGATCGTGCGGAATACGCCGCCGAGGACGGTGTCGACGACAACCTGGAACTCTTGCTCACCGGTCTGCCAGCCCGCGGGACCGAGGTCCCAGACACCGGCGTTGGCGACGACACCGTCGATACCGTCGAGGGTGTCCACGGCCTGGGCCACCGCCGAGTCCAGGTCGTCCTGGCTGCGCACGTCACCGACCACGGTGAGCGCCCGGCGGCCCCGCTCCTCGACGAGTTTCCTGGTCTTGTCCAGATCGTCTTCGGTCGCCAGCGGGTACTTGATACCGGGGACCGGTGCGGCGATGTCGAACAGGACGACGTCGGCGCCCTCACGCGCGGCGGTCACCGCGTGCGAACGGCCCTGTCCGCGTGCGGCTCCGGTGATGAAGACGACTTTGCCGTCGAGTGTTCCCATGACGATTCCTTCGGTTCGATTTCGAGAATTCGCCGCAGGCACGGCGAAAAGATCGGGCAGGCGGTTCCGGACATCGGCGGATCCACGTGAGGCGCGTACCTGGATTCGACAGTAGAGAGACGTGGGGCACAGCAGTGTCCAACTTCTTGGACACCAACGTCGGGGACGGCCGCCACCACTTCATTCGCACCGAAGCGCGTCTTTCCCGATCGCTGATCGGCTTCCGGCGTGACCGGGGTTACGTTCGTCCTGCCGGGCCTCCGATTTCCCGCAATATGCAGGTGGATCGGGGCGCGTCGACGACCTCGCTCGTATTCAGGCGATCGCGCCGTCGGCGCGCAGCTCGGCCATGGCATCGGCACTGAATCCCCAGTCGCCGAGCACCTCGTCGGTCTGCTCGCCCGGCTGCGCGGGTGGGCGCTGGATCGCGCCGGGTGTGCGGCTGAACCGGGGGGCGGGAGCCGGCTGGACGACACCGGACACCTCGACGAAAGTGCCGCGGTCCCGCAAGTGCGGGTGCGTGGGCGCCTCGGTCAGCGACAGGACCGGGGACAGGCAGGCCTCCCGGCCGTCGGCCATGGCGCACCATTCGTCGCGGGTCCTGGTGCGGAAGACCTCGACCAGCCGCTCGCGCATCCGCGGCCAGCCGCTCCGGTCGTGCTGATCCGGAAGTTCTGACTCGTCGAGGCCGAGCACATCCAGCAGATTGCGCCAGAACCGGGATTCATTGGCGCCCACACTGATCCAACCGCCATCGGCGGTCTCGTAGACGTTGTACCAGGGCGCGCCCGAGTCCAGGCGGTTCACGCCGCGTTCGTCGTGCCAGGAGCCGGCGGCGAGCAGCCCGTAGAACAGGGTCATGAGCGAGGCCGAACCGTCGACCATCGCCGCGTCGACAACCTGGCCGCGTCCCGAGGTGCGGCTCTCCAGCAGGGCCGAGACGACGCCGAACGCCAGATACAGCGAACCACCGCCGAAATCGCCCGCTAGATTCAGCGGGATGACCGGCGGTTCTCCGGCCCGGCCGACCGAGTGCAGGACGCCGGTGAGTGAGATGTAGTTGATGTCGTGGCCGGGGGCCGACGCCAGTGGGCCGTGCTGGCCCCAGCCGGTCATCCGGCCGTAGACCAGTGCCGGGTTGACCGCCAGACAGTCGTCGGGTCCCACGCCCAGCTTCTCCGCGACACCGGGCCGGAACCCCTCGATGAGGATGTCGGCGCTGCGCGCCAGGGCCAGGACCGCGGCGACCGCCGAGGGCTTCTTCAGGTCGAACACCGCGCTGCGCCTGCCCCGGTTGAGCAGATCGAAGCGAGCGTCGACCGGGGCGCCGCCGTCGTAGCCGGGTGGCCGGTCCAGGCGCAGGACGTCGGCGCCGAGGTCGGCCAGCAGCATGGCGGCGAAGGGGGTCGGCCCGACCCCGCCCAGCTCCAGCACCCGCACCCCCGACAGCGGGCCGCTCATCGGGCCAGCGATCCGTTACTCGCGCCGATGTCCTCGGCGGCGGCCAACGGCGGCGGCCGCTTGCCGTCGAAGGACAGCGGCAGCCCGACGACCCCGATCTCGTCGGCACTGGGTGCGCCGATGATACCCAGTGCGCTGGTCTGCTCGTGGGCGATCATCTCGGCGGTGGTCTGCACCGGCGCGAACGGAACCCCGAAGTCCCGCAAGCGGTTCTGCCAGAACTCGCGCGTGTCGCCTGCCAGCCGCTCTCCGATCAGGCGATCGATCTCGGCACGGTTCACCAGCCGCGCCTGGTTGGTCGCGAAGCGTTCGTCGGTGGCCCATTCCGGCCGGTCCAGTGCCGCACTCAAGCGCGCGAACAACCCGTCGTTGCCGCAGCTCACGATGAGATCGCCGTCGGCGGCAGAGAATGCCCGGTGCGGGACGATGAACGCCACGCCCGATCCGCGCCGTTCGCCGGGCGCGCCGTCGGTGTTGTAGCCGGCCACGCCGATCGACATCCAGGCGATGGCGGTCTCGAGCAGCGACGCGTCGACCGCTGCGCCGTCCAGCTTGGACTGCCGCCGGTACAGCGCGGCGAGGATTCCGATGGCGGCCCACATGCCGGTGCCGAAGTCGATGATCGAGACACCGGCGCGCACCGGCGGTCGGTCGGGTTCGCCGGTGATGCTCATGATCCCGGAGAAGGCCTGCATGAGCGGGTCGTAACCGGGCAGGGTGTTCATCGGCCCGGTGTGCCCGAACGCGCCGACCGCGCAGTGCACGAGCTCGGGTTTGGTCACCCGCAGGCTCTCGGCGTCGAGCCCGTACTTCGCGGCCGAGCCGGGACGCAGATTGTGCAGGAAGACATCGGCGCGCTCGGCGATGAGCCGGTGCAGTTCGGCGAGCTGGTCGCGGTCCTTGATGTCGATGCTGATGCACCGTTTGCCCCGGTTGAGCGCATGGAAGGCGGCGCCGCTGCCCTTCCACATGCTCGGTCCCCAGCCGCGCGCGGAGTCACCGGTCGGCCGTTCGACCTTCCAGACCTCGGCGCCGAGTTCTGCCAGGATCTTGCCGGCGAACGGCGCCGAGGCGCTGTCGCCCAGCTCCACCACCACGATCCCCGCCAGGGGGAGTTCATTCTGCATCGCCCGCTCCTGACCGATAGTCTTCTGTCATCGTGCACCTCTACCTGGTGGTCGCGGTGGTGAAGACGGGAACCGTCTGCGCGCCGCGTTCGACGAACCGGACGGTGACGGGTGCGTCGATGGTGAGGGATTCCGGATCGCCCTCGATCTGGCCGAAGAGCATGTAGCCCTCGGCCATCTCGACGAATCCCACGGTGTAGGGAGTGATCGAGGCCCACACGGGCGTGGGGCCGCGCATGACCGTACTGAACGAGTAGAGGGTGCCGTTGCCGCTGGACTGCTCCCAGGCCAGCCGGTCCGAGCTGCAGTACGGGCAGTACGAGTGCGCAGGCCACACGGGCTCGGTGCAGTCGGCGCAACGCTGGAAGGTCAGGCGCTGATCGTCGAGTGCCGCCCAGTAGGGTGCGGCGTCGAGCAGCTCGTACGGCTGCGGCCACTCGTTGGGTGCGGTGGTCTCGCTCATGATGTCTCCGATCCGCTCAGGCCGTCGCGGCCAGTACGAGGACGCTGCCCGCCGCGAGCATGCCGCCCGCGCCCTGGACCAGCGCGGTTTCCGGCCGCACGGCAGGCGCCAGTCCGTGTGCCGTGCCCCGCAGCTGGCGCACGGCCTCGACGAGGGTGTCCATGTTGCAGGAGATGCCGGGCTGGCCGAAGGACAGCCAGCCACCATTGGTATCGGTGGGCAGGTCACCGTCGATGCCGGTGCGGCCTTCGCGGTAGACGTCGATGCCGTGGCCCTTCTTCGCGAAGCCCAGGTCCTCCAGGAGGATCGGGCCCATGTGGGCGAAGTTGACCGACAGTTGCACCATGTCGATGTCGGACGGGCCGAGGTCGGCCATGGCGTAGGCCTGGCGTGCGGCCTCGATGGTCGCGGTGTGGGTCAGGTTGGGCAGGGTGCCGAAGCCGGGGAACTTGCACTGGCGCATGTTCATCCGGTCGGTCAGGTACTCGTGTGTGGTGGCCGAGCCGTAGCCGTGCAGGTAGACCGGACTCTGGTGCGGGCGCACGTTGTCGGGCGCGGTGACGACGAGGGCGCCACCGGTGCCGCCGCCCCAGGTGGAACACATCCACCGGCGCAGCGGGGTGGCGACATACGGGGAGGCGAGCACCGTGGCGACATCGATCTCGCCGTGGCGTGCCTTGGCCGCGTGCGGGTGGTGCGCGCCCCAGCGCTGGTTGGCGACGGCGACTTCGGCGAGATCGGTTTCGGTGATGCCGAATTCATGGAAGTACCGGCGCGCGGCCTGGGCGTAGAGGGACGGGATCGTGGGTCCGTAGATCACTTCGTACTGCGGATCCGCGTCGGCCTCGGCGCCCATGGCCACGGCGTCGACGAACAACTCCGTCGCGTCGCTCTGCAGGCAGAGCACGTACTCGGCTTTGCCCGCGGCGATCATCTGCGCGGCCTGCGCGAGCGTGGCGGTGAGGCCGGCGCCGTGCAGGGTCAGCTCACTGGTGAACGTCAGGGGCATTTGCATGTGGGAGGCGAAGATGTTGCTCCACTGCGACCGCTTGTCGGCCCACGGCGAGCGACCGGTGAACAGGGCGTCCACCTGGTGCTTGGTGATGCCCGCGTCGGCCAGCGCGGCGACGGTGGCCTCGGCCGCCAGTTGCAGCGGGTCCTTGCGGTCGGCGCGGGTGGCATAGGCATCGCCCATGCCCACGATCGCGGCGACAGGTTGGGCGGTCATGGACTCAGCCCCGCACGTTTTCGGTCGGCAGCGAAGCGCCGACGAGGGCGTCGAGATCGGAGCGCTTACGCAGCATGAGCAGGCTCCACTCGCTGCGCTGGACCACGTCACCGTGCTGGTTGAGCGCCTTCATCAGGAAGGTGACGACGCCGAACTTGTCGTCCTTGTCCTTCTTGCCGGTCACCTCGGCGGTGACGTAGATGGTGTCGTTGATGAGCACCGGCTTCAGATAGCGCAGGTTGTCGATGCCGTAGTTGGCCTGGATGGACGGGCCGAACTGGATCAGACCGGTCATCAGCGAGTAGGTCAGCGAGCCCTGCACCAAGCGCTCGCCGAAGCGGGTCCGCGCGGCGTAGTGGATGTTGGAGTGGATCTCGATCCAGTTGCCGGTCAGCGCGCAGTAGTTCACCACATCGGCTTCGGTGATGGTGCGCCCGCCGGAGCGGAACACGGTGCCGACCTCGATCTCGTCGAGCGGCATATCGATGCGATTGTTGATGGTGGCCATCGGTGTTCCTCCTGGAAGTTTCTGCGGGACTGCGGCTTACGCGCCGGACGGCAGGCGCATCGACTTGGCGATGATGGTGCGCTGGATCTGCGAGGTGCCGCCGCCGATGGTGGACTGCACGCTCTCGCGCAGGTAGCGCTCCATGTCGGCCTCGGGCAGGTTGGCGTAGCCACCGAGGATCTGCATGCCGTCGAGGGCACACTGCTTGAGGGTCTCCGAGCCGTACAGCTTGGCCATGGAGGTCTCCCGCGGAGCGGGCAGGCCGGCGGCCTTCATCTTCGCGGCGCGGTAGCAGAGCAGGCGGGCGGCGTCCACGCGCGTCTGGTTCTCGGCCAGCATGTGCTTGAGCACCTGGAACTCGTAGATCGGCTTGCCGAACTGGACGCGCTCGTGGGCGTACTTGTTGGCCGCGTGCACCGCTTGCTGGGCGTTGCCCACGTAGGCGGCGGCCACCGCGCAGCGCTCCAGCTCGAGGTGGTCGGTGATGATCTTCCAGCCCTGGCCGACCTCGCCGAGCAGCGCGTCGGCGGGGACCCGCACCTCGTCGAGGAAGATCTCGGTGGTGCCGGTGGCGTGCCGCGACAGGGTCGGCAGCTTGCGGATGTCCACGCCCGGAGTGTCGTTGGGGATCAGCAGGACCGACAGGCCACCGTGCTTGTCCTCGGTGTCGGTGCGCACGAGCATGGCGATGACGGTGTCCTTGGCGGCGGCGCCCGAGCACCACAGTTTCTGGCCGGAGACGACCCAGTCGCCGTTCTCGTCGCGGCGGGCACGGGTCTTGGTGTTGGACGCGTCCGAACCGGCGTCGGGCTCGGAGATCGACACCGAGAAGCGGAGGGAACCGTCGATGAACGGCTTGACGTAGCGCGCCTTCTGCTCGGCGGTGCCGTACTTCAGGATGTTCATCGCGGTGAAGGTGGGCACCAGCACGGAGCAGGCGAAGTCGAAGCCGAACTTGCCCAGGCCCTCGGCCATCAGCGAGTAGTCGAAGATGTCGCCACCCGAGCCGCCGTCCGCTTCGTCGATGAGGATGCCCAGCCAGCCCTGCGCGGCGATCTTCTCGTACGCCTCGTAGGGGTACTCCCGGTTCACATCGCAGTGCCGGACGTATTCGACGGTGATCTCCTCGTCCATGAATTTGTTCACGACGTCGAGCCAGGCCGCCTGCGACTCGTCCAGAAAATTGGAATTCATTCTCTTACTCCGTTGTGCGATGCGATTGTTTTTCGCGCGATTCGGCGGATGGCAGGTACCGAGCCTGGGGCGGTCGGCCCGACGACCGCATGCCGATGTCGGGCGCGGTGCGCAAGGACACTGCGATGACCTCGCACGATTCCGGATTCCCGCGACGGGATTACCGGCGATATTCCGAGGCTGCACGACGGTGCGGCCGATAGCAAGTGATGAATCGTGAAGTGCCGTTTCACCGATTGCGAATTGAACCGCCGGAATCACCGATCTATGGTCGGAACAGAATTCCGCCGGACCGTCAATTTATCCCGGCGACGGCGAATCGGCCATTCAGGAGTGATGATGAGGAATATTCCGTTCTCGGCGCGGCACTGGAGCGCGGTCGAGTCCCTGCCCGCCGAGGACGCCCGTCGCGTGCAGGACGAACGACTACGCGAGCAGCTCGCCTACCTGGCCGGGAACAGCGCGTTCTACCAGGCCAAGTTCGCCGAGCAGGGGGTCGACGTGAGCCGGGTCGCCACGACCGCCGACCTTGCGGGGCTGCCGTTCACCGAGAAGCAGGAACTGCGCGACAGTCTCGCCGCCCATCCGCCGCTGGGCGCACACGTCGCGGCCGACGGGGCCGATATCGTCCAGGTGCAGGCGTCCTCGGGAACGACCGGCTCGCCGTCATATGTCGGACTGACCGAGCCCGACATCCGCACCTGGTGCGAGCTGGGCGCACGCGCCCTCTATGCCAATGGTTTCCGGCCCGGCGATCGCGTGCTGCACGGCTTCGGCATGAGCAAGGGTTTCGTGGGCGGACTGCCGATCATCCAGATCCTGCAGTACATGGGTGTGGTCGACATCCCCATCGGCGCCGAGGCCGGCGCAGAGCGGCTGCTGCGGGTGCAGGCCGATCAGCGGCCCGAGGGGCTCATCGGCACGCCGTACTTCTTGACCCACCTGGCCGAGCAGGCACCGCGCATCGTCGGCCGCGCCGCCGACGAGCTGGGTGTGCGCTCGATCAGCGTCGGCGGCGAGCCCGGCGGCGGCCTGCCCGCCGTCCGCGGGAAGCTCGAAGCACTGTGGGGCGCTACGTCACGGGAGATGCTGGGCGGCACCGATATCGCCTGCACCTATTGGGGCGAGTGCGAGGCGGGTGAAGGCATGCACTTCCTCTCTCCCGACCTGATGATCGCCGAGCTGATCGACCCGGAGACCGGCGAGCAGGTCGATCCGGTCGCCGGCGCGCAGGGCGAACTCGTCTACACCGCGCTGCGCAGGCAGGCCTCCCCCCTGCTGCGTTTCCGCACCCGCGACCACGTGGTGGTCACCGGCACCGACTGCGCCTGCGGCCGAACCGGTTACAAGGTGCGCTGTGTGGGCCGCACCGACGACATGCTCATCGTGCGGGGGATCAACCTGTTCCCCTCGGCGGTCAAGGAACTCGTCCTGGAACTCGCGCCCGCGACGACCGGTGAGATGCGGATCCGGCCGAACTTCGAGGGTCACTCCACACAGAAGCCGCTGCCGCTCGTGGTCGAGTACGGACGGCAACTGAGCGAGCAGCAGCGCGACGAGCTGCGCACCACGATCGAACAGCGGGTGCGCTCGGCGCTCAACGTCAAAACGATCGTCGACCTGGTTCCCGACGGAACGCTGAAGCGTCCCGACCACGTGAAGGTGGCATTGATCGAACGCGTCTGATCCTGACCAGCGAAGACACGCGCCCTAGTTATATACAATATATACTACGATATGATAGGGTCACTGACCGCTGCATGATCACGAAGGTGAGATGACCGCTTTCAACCGCCTGCACCTGATCCGCCAGATCGACCTGTTCACGCTGCGCCTGTTCCTCTCGGCCATCGAAGAGCGGCAGATCGGGCTGGCCGCGATCCGCGAGAACATCGCCGCGTCCACCGCCACCAAACGAATCCAAGTGCTGGAGAACATCGCCGGGGTCGAACTGCTCGTCCGGACCCCGAAGGGCGTGGTACCCAGCGCCGCCGGCACGATCCTGGCCCGCCACGCCCGCAGGATCTTCGACAGCCTCGACGACATGCGATCGGAGTTCGCCTCGCTCACCGAGGGCGTGCGGGGCGAGCTACGGGTCGTGTCGGCCCGCTCGGTGATCGTGCCGTTCCTCGCCCACGAGCTCGGCGAGTTCAGCCGGGAGTTCCCGCTGGTGGACCTGATCGTGCACGAGGTGGAGAACTCCGACATCGTGAAGGAGATCGCCCGCGGCGAAGCCGATCTCGGCGTCTTCGCCTCCGCCTACGGCCTCGACCTCGACGGTGTCGATGTCACCCCGTACCGCCGTGACCGGCTGGTCGTGGTCACCCCGCGCGGCCACCACCTCGCCGAGCGGGGCGCGGTCACCATCCTGGACCTGCTGCCGGAGAACCTCATCGCGCCGCAGGCGCTCGTCGCCGCGCTGCGTGCCTCCGCCCAGCGGGCCGGCGAGGAGTACAAGCCCACGCACGTCCTGCGCAGCGGCGGCACGGCGATCAGTCTGGTGCACGCCGGCCTCGGCGTCACCGTGCAGCCCGAATGCCTGGTCGGGCACGAGTGGTCCGGCCGGGTGGCCGTCCTCGATCTCGATGAGCCGTGGGCCGAGCGCCGGATCCACCTGGCCACGCCGCGAGGCCGCGAACTCGGTCCCTCCACCGAGCTTCTCGTCGAACACCTGCTCGCAACGTCCGCTGCGGAGACCACCGACGCCCTCGGTCTTCCCACCGATTCCTGAGGACACCTTCACGCTCGGTTCCGCCGTATCCGCCGATCTCGCGGCGGCCTTTCTGTCAGCCTGATCTTTCCGAATCCACGTGGCCCGCGCGCGTAAATCAGCGGCGAGGTAGATGATCGTCGACTCGTCGAGGTCGAGCGCTCCGTCGGAGCCGATCGCGAATCGGCGCAGGACCTCCTCGCCACCTCGGGTGTGGTCGGTGCCCAACGCCCCACCTGTCGTCTTGGAATCAGAGGCCATGAAGGGATCATGGGGCGCGGTCCACGGCACGACTGCCCGTGACTCGGACACTTTCCGGATCAGTCGAAGAAGCGGCGCGGTGGCGCCGACAAGCTGCGTGTCGAATCGATTGGCACCATTGCCCTTTCAGACCGGACATCCCGTGATCGTGTCCGAATATCTGGACAGTTCCGGAACCGGAGATTGCCTACCGTCTAGCTCACTTCGCCCCGCATCGCAGCGGCTGCCGAATACGGAGCGGCCAGGGGCGGAAGAACAAGGAGCGCCGATGCTCTGTTTGCGAAAGGTACGTCGATGACGACATCTCCCTCCCGCCGATCCGGTTTCAGCCGCCGTGGATTCCACAAGGCGGCCGTCGCGGTCGCCACGGTCCTGCTCAGCTCGGCGAGCTGGACACTCTCCCCCGCACCGCAGGCCGCCGCCGCCCTGTCGCCGCAGTTCATGCTGGTCGGCGGCACCGCGAGTGGCAGTATCGCGGTACTGCGGATGAACGCCGACGGTTCGCTGACCAAGGTCGCCGGCACTCCGTTCGATGTGGATCTCGGCCTGTTCTCGGTGGCGCTCGCGCCCGAGGGCCGGACCGTCTATGCCACGCAGGCGGCCTCCCAGAAGGTCACCGGCTATCACGTCGACGACCAGGGCGCGCTACGGCCGGTGGCGGGCGGCGAGGCGGTGATCGACGGCGGACTGCCCATCACCTCGGCGATCACCCCGGACGGCAAGTGGTTGTTCGTCGGGGTCGGTGGGTTCCCCGGTCGCATCGACGCGTTCGCGGTATCGGCCGCCGGTGCGTTGACACCGGCCGGCTCGATCCCCGTGCCCGGCGCGGGCGCGGGCATGCTGCCCATGGTGACCATCGACCCCGACGGGCGATTCCTGCGATTCGCGAGCGCGATCGACGGCAACGTCGCCGGTTTCGCCATTCACGCCGACGGGTCCCTGGCCGCACTCGGCGATTCGACACAGGTCGGCCTGCTGCCGGTCAATCCCGGGTACACACCGGACGGACGATTCGTCTACATCAGCCACGAACAGGGCGGCGCGGTCTCGGGATACGCGATCGGCGCAGACGGCCGGCTCACACCCACTCCTGGCTCGCCCTACGCGGTCCCGGCGATGCCGCACAATGCCGAGGTCAGCGCCGACGGGCGCCGCGTCTACATCCCGTCGGTCGCCGCGGGCAAGGTCAACGGTTTCGCCATCGGTGCCGACGGTGCGTTGTCGCCCCTACCCGGCTCCCCGTACAGCACTCCGCTCGGTTCGGGCCCCGGCTGGGTCGTGCTCAGCGACGATCAGAAGCATCTCTATGCCGCCGATGTCCTCACCACCGGAATCACCACCAAGGTGCACATCTATGACGTCCGTGACGACGGCAGCCTGGTCCCCTCCGCACTGCCCACGGTCGACACCGGAACCATCGTCTCCGACGGCCCGGTCATGGTGAAGACAAGATAGCCGCTCTGCGCCTCAGCCCAGATTCATATAGACCGCCTTCGGGTAGAGGTAGCTCTCCACGTGCTCGCGGCCGCCCTTCCAGCCGTAGCCGCTCATCTTCGTTCCGCCGAAGCCCACCGACGGGTCGAGTACGCCGTAGCAGTTGACCCAGACGGTGCCCGCGGTGAGACCCCGCGACACCCTGTGCGCGGTACCGAGATCTCTGGTCCAGACACCACCCGCCAAGCCGTAGGGGGTCGCGTTGGCCAGGCGCAGTGCCTCGTCCGCGTCGTCGAACGGGATCACCGTCGCCACGGGGCCGAAGATCTCCTCCTGTGCGATGGTCATCTCGTTGGTGGCGGAGGCGAACACCGTGGGTTCGACGAAGAATCCTGAAGCCCGGTCGCCGTCCAGCCTCCTGCCGCCACTGACCAGTTCGGCCTCCTTGTTCCCGATGTCGATGTAGTTCAGCACCCGTTCGAGTTGACGTCGCGAGATCAGCGGGCCGAGCTGGCTGTTCGGGTCGAGACCGTCGCCCACCCGAATCGTCTTGGTGAATTCCGCCATGCGCGAGACGAATTCGTCGTGGATCGAGCGCTGGACGAAGATCCGCGTGCCGGCCACACAGACCTGACCGCTGTTGGTGTACACGCCCATCGCCGCGCCGGGGACTGCCTTGTCCAAGTCGGCGTCGGCGAAGACGATGTCGGGTGATTTGCCGCCGAGTTCGAGCTGGAGCCGTTTGATGTTTCCGGCCGAGGCGCGCACGATCGTCCGCGCGGTACCGACCGAGCCGGTGAACGCGATCCGGTCGACGCCGGGGTGCTCGGCGAGCGCGGCGCCGGCATCTCTGCCGAACCCGGTGACCACGTTGACGACGCCGTCGGGCGCCCCGGCTTCGGTGAGCAACTCGGCCACTCGCAGCACCGACAGCGATGCGTCTTCGGCTGGTTTGAGGACGGCAGTGCAACCGGTCGCCAGCGCCGGGCCGAAGATCCACCACAGGCCGATGAGCGGGCCGTTCCAGGGGATGATCCCGCCGACCACGCCGACGGGCTCGCGATAGCGCAGGGTCACGAAGTCGCCGGGCAGCGAGTTCGGCGGCGTGGTGGCCGTGCCCGCGTCGACCTGCGAGGCGAAGAATTGCAGCACCTGCGAGGTCCACTCCCGCAGTCCCCGGGTACGGGCCAGCGGGGCGCCCATGTCGAGGGTCTCGATGGTGGCGAGTTCCTCGAAATTGTCGAGGACCAGATCGTGGACGCGCAGGATCAGCGAGCGACGCTGGTGCGGAGTCCAGCGGCTCCAAGGGCCTTCGAAGGCCGCGCGCGCGGCCGCGACGGCGGCGTCCACGTCGGCGGCGCCGCTCGCGGCGATGGTGCCGAGGGTGCCGCCGGTGGCCGGATTCACGACGTCGATGGTCTCGCCGGACGCGGCGGGCACCCAGCGCCCACCGATCAGGTTGCGCTGGGCGTTGCCGACGAACTCGGGCACGGGATGGGTTGCAGTAGTGGTCATGGTTCTCTCCGGATCAGCAAAGGGGCGTCGGTCAGCCGAACAGAAAGACGCCCTTGCCCGCGTCCTGCTTGTCGAACCATCGGTACGCCTCGTCGGCCTGCTCGATGGTCCAGGTGTGCGAGTACAGGTCATCGACCGGGAGGTTGTGCGCGACAACGTAATCTGCGCATCGTGCCTGCTCGATCGAAGACATGGTCCAGGACGTCATCAGCGTCCATTGCTTCTTGTAGACCGCCTGGGTCGTGAACTGGACGTGACCGGGCAGGCCGATGAACACGGCCCGGCCGAAGGTGCCGAGGACAGCGAGCGCGTCGTCACCGGCGCGCCCCGAGGTCTCCATGACGACATCGGCCATCCGCCCGCCGGTGTACTCGGCGACCGCCTCCGCGACGTCCCGCTGGCGAGAGTTCACCACCAGATCGGCACCGAACCGGCGACTCTCGGCCAGCCTGCGGTCGTCGACATCGACTGCGATCACCCGGGCGCCCATCGATGCCGCGAACATCGTCGCCGAAAGCCCCACGGGGCCCTGTCCGATCACCACCGTGGTCGTATCCGAGACACCGCCGAGCCGCTTGATCGCGCCCCACGCCGTCCCGGTGCCGCACCCGATGGCTGCGCCTGCCTCGAACGACAGTCCCTCCGGCATCGGCAGCAGCGCCGAGGCCGGCACCAGGGCGAACGGCGCGTGACCACCGTCGACATGAACCGCCATGGTCTTACCCGGCGCGGTCTCACACATCTGCGGCCAGCCCGCGCGACAGCGGCGGCAGGTGCCGCAGCCGAAGTAGTGGTGGATCATCACGCGGTCGCCGACGGCGAACCGGGCCGGGTCGACGCCGTCGCCGAGCGCGTACACCTCGCCACACGGTTCGTGACCCTGGATCACCGAGTGGTCGAAATCGAAAGCGCCGTGGTAGAAGTGCAGATCCGAGCCACACATCCCCGAGGCGCGGACCTTCACCACGACCTCGCCGGATCCCGGTTCGGGCTCGGGGAAGTCCTTCAGCACCGTCGTCCCGTCTCCCGGGAACACGATCCCCTTCATCAGTTGTCTCCTGTCTCTTGCGGGCGATCGGACCGACGGGCGTCGCGCAGACGCGCCGTCGCCTCGCGATCGATGCGCAGTCCCTCGGGATCCAGACGCGGGTCGCCATGAACGACCACGCCGTAGTCGCGCGCTGCGCCCGCGATGCTCACGTACTCGTTGCGAACGTCGGCGAGCACCCGCTCGGGATCGCGACGCAACGGATCGCCCCAGCCCCCACCGCCATTGGTGAGGCAACGCAGGATGGTGTTCGGCTCGGTGGCCCACACCTGTTCGGCGGCGAAGTAGTGGTACCGGCCGTCGATCGGGTCCAGCGCCTTGGTCTCGGGATCGAGCACGCCGGCGACGGGAACGCTGTCGGCGTAGACCTGTGTGCCGGTGCCCAGAATTCCCGGGGTCGCGTCGTCACGTGGCGGGAACAGCCACATCGCTCCGGTTGGCCCGGCCTGTCCGCCGTTCGCGCCCACACCGGACGGCTGTTTGGTGCGGAACGGCGACAGGTAGTGCGCTCCGGCGGTGAGCCACAGCGCGTCCTTGAGATTGGCCGCGCCGCCGCGGAACGTTCCCGCACCGCCGGTGTCGATGGCGTGTTCCTTGCGCAACAGCACCACGGGCGAATCGCGTTCGATCGTCTCGGTCGCGGGATCGAGGTTGTTGAGCGTGAACAGAACCGTGTAGCTGTCGCCGTCGCCGACGTGAGTGGCGCCCCAGGGGCCGTGCTCGCCGCCGCATTGGGTGGCCGAGGTCCACGCGGTGCCGTCGGCCCGCAGTCCCGACGCGTTGTGCGTATTGGTCGAGCCGTAGTCGCCACCCACGCCGTACCGGCCCAGTACGGGATTGAGCGCGTCGAAGATCGCCGACGCGACGGCGCCGGAAGCCTCCCAGAACATCATGATCCCGCCGTCCGGCGGAAGAGATGGAGACGATGGTGCCGGGCGGCACCGCGATGTCGACGTTGCGCCAGGTGCCCGAGGTGAACGGCACCTTCGGATCCAGCAGCATCGTGAGGGCCACTCCCACAGCGGTTTTGGCGTCGAGCACACCACAGTTGATGCAGGTCCGCGCCTGGGGCGAGGTGCCGGACAGGTCGATCTCCATGTTCTCGCCGCGTTTGCGCACGAGCACCCGCACGGTGTAGTCGATCGTGTCGTCGAGACCGTCGGCGTCGATCAGCGCCGAACCCTCGTAGTCGCCGTCGGGTATCAGCGCGATCGCATCGCGCATCCGTTCGGCGGAGGTGTCACAGGCATAGTCGAGCGTGCCGAGGTACGCGGCGAGGCCGTACCGATCGATGTTCTCCAGTACCAGTCGCTCCCCCAGCTTCAACTGCTGGAAGATGCTCTTGAAGTCGGGCAGCAACATGCCGCCCCACCGGGTGTTGTCGAAGATCAGGCTGAACGTGGAGCGCACCGGTTCGTCCTGCGACCACAGCAGCATGGGCGGGATCACCAGCCCGTTCTCGAAGACGTTGCTCTTGGTTGCCGAGAAACCACCGGGCACCGTGCCGCCCATGTCGAGCTGATGCGCGCACATGGTGACGAAGGAAACGATCTCACCGTCGACGAACACCGGACGGGTGAACGCCACATCGTTGACATGCCTGCCACCGCGATAGGGGTCGTTGCAGATCAGCACGTCACCGGGACGCAGGTTCTCGGACCCGTACTCCTCCACGGCGTTTCGGACGGCGTCGCCCATGGTGCCGAGGAAGACGACCAGGCTGTTGCTGACCACGGCCATCGGATAGCCTTTGCCGGCGGGACCGCTGATGGTGCAGGCGAAGTCGTACCAGTCGCGGATGATGGGCGAGAACGCCTCGCGCATGAAACCGGTGGACATGTGCTCGACCGCGTAGCGCAGCCGGTTGGCGATCACGGTCGCGCTGAACCGGTCGCACCCGTATCGATCGTGGAACTGCGCCTCGGAGAGGTCTCGGAGCCGAGGGGCGGCGGGGATGGGGGGACTGGACATGTCACTTCCTCTGGATCACGATTTCGCCGTACCGGCCGACGGTGGCCTGCTGCCCCGCGCCGACATGGGTGGTGGACAGTTCTTCCTCGACCACCGCCGGGCCGTCGAGCACATCACCGGCTCGCAAGCTCACGCGGTCGTAGACGTGGGCCTGCTGGGCGCCGACGCCATCCGCGTCCAGGTCACCTAGATAGCGCAGAGTCACCGTGCGGATCGGAGTGAGCGGCCCGTCCGCCTCGGAACGGACCGCGAGTTCGGCGTATTCGACCTTGGGGGTGTCGAGCACGGCGCGGACCCGGAACGTCACACCCTCGACAGGCATGGTCTCGAACCGGTTGCCCGAGCGTGCTTCGTAGGTGTCGTGGAAAGCGGACACCATGGTGGCCACCGCCGCTTCGTCGATCGTGCCGCTCGGCACGGGCACGAACGGGGTCTCCCAACTCTGTCCGGCCAGGTGCGCGTCCATGCTGCGCAGCATCCGCACCGATCCGCCGCCGGTCCGCGCCCGCAGCCTTTCCTCCATGTCGGCGAACAACGCATCGATCGCGGGAGCGGCCTCGCCGGTGAGCATGAGATACGCACTGCGGTCGACCGTGAACACCTGGTCGGTGGACAGCAGGCCGACGGCGGAGAACAGGCCCGGGTTCGGTGGCACGATGACCTGCTTGCACTGCACCGTATCGAGGACCGCGGGCAGCAGCATCGAGCCCGCGGCGCCGAAGGCGACCAGGCTGTAGTCGCGGGGATCGACGCCGTTCTTGATGGCGACGTTGAACACGCCTTCGGCCATGTTGTTCACCGCCATCTCGTAGGCGTAGCGGACTCGATGGGCCAGGTCGAGTTCGGTGTCGAGGGACTCGAACGCCCGCCGTGCCGCGTCGGCGTCGAGCCGCAGTTCCCCACCGGCGAAGTCGCCGGTGCCCAGGATCCCGATCAGCAGGCAGGTGTCGGTCGTCGTCGGTTGGGTGCCACCGCGGCCGTAACACGCCGGGCCTGGCTGCGCCTTGGCGCTGTCGGGCCCGACCTGGATTTCTCCGGCGGCACCGAGGGATACGATGCTGCCGCCGCCCGCGCCGATGCTGGAGATGTCGTTGGCGAGGGCGTTGACCACGAGGTCGTGCTCGAGTTCGAAGGTGGTGTCGACGAAAGGTTCCCCGGCGCTGACCACGCTGATGTCACAGGACGTGCCGCCCACGTCGGCACACAGCAGGTCGTTCTCGTCGATCAGCGCGCCGAAGTGGGCGCAGGCGACGGTTCCGACGGCGGGACCGGAGAACACGATCCGGAACGGCTGCTCCATCGCCTGCGCCGACGGCACCAGGGTCGCAGCGCAATCGGCGAAGTTGAGCTGACCGGCGAAACCCAGTTCGCTCAACCCTTTCTCGAGGCTCGCCGTGTAGTCGGTGTAGATGATCTTCATCAGCGTGTCGATCACGGTGGTGGAGGCACGCGCGTATTCCTTCGCCAGCGGGGACACCTCGCTCGAGATCGAGCACGGCACGTCGCCGAGCACCTCGCCGACCAGCTCGCGCAGCCGCAGCTCGTGCGCGGGCTCGACATAGGCGTTGAGCAAGCAGATCGCGACACCGGCGACCTCGCACCGGCGCAGCACCTCGAGCTCGGTCCTGGCCTGATCCTCGTCGAGCCCGAAGAGCACCGCGCCGTCGGCGGTGATCCGTTCGCGGATGCCGCGCCGCAGGTAGCGCTGCACCAGCGGCCTGGACGCGTCACCGAAGCTGCGCCGCCAGTGCGGGTCGAGGGTGGCCTCGGCCGGACGCCAGACGCGGCCCATGTCGAGGATGTCGCGGTGCCCCTCGGTGGTCAGGAAGCCGATCTTGGGCAGCTGGCGGGTGATCACGGCGTTGAGACCGTGCGTGCTGGCGTGGTTGAACACCGCCGCGTCCACTACGCCGAGGATCTCGGCACCACGCAATACGGGCCCCGCGACCTCGGCGTAATCGGTGGAGATCTTGGCGGTGTGGATCCGCCCGTCGCGCCAGGCGACGACGTCGGTGAACGTGCCGCCCACATCGACTGCGATCATGGTGTCTCCTGTAGTGATTCGATGCTCAGACGAAGTCGGCGAGCAGCTGGATGGGACCGAGGCGGTGCCACGGCTCCCGCGTCACGGAATGCAGGCAGTGCTGGCACTTGACCACCCGCACCCAGCCCCGCTCGGCGACCACGGGATACGCGCGCAGTTCGGCGGCGCCGCATCGTGGGCAGGTGCCGTCGCGGGGTTCGCGGGTCACCTCGAGGGGTGTCGGTGCGTCGGGCATGACGGGTCCTCCTACGGCAATGGTTTTGTTCGGCGAGCGCCGTGAGGACGACCGTAGGATCGAGAGATCTGGGTCACAATCCGCCTGACGAAGGCGCGTTGTCCTTCGAACGAACCGTCATGTCGCCGGTGGACGATATATTATATTGGCTATGTGACACCCTCACGCCTGGAAGGAGGGTCTGCCGTTGCCGTCAGCACCCGCGGCGTGCGTGAGCGCCTTTCGCACGGAAGATCCGGCCGCGGCCCACGACCACGTGGCCGCCACCTTCGCCCACCACGAACTCGCCCTCGACGAGCGTGGCGGCGTCGACTTCACCCTGGAGACGGTGCGGTCGGAGAGCCTGACCGTCGGCCGGATGGCCTACGGCACCGCCGCGCGCATCGACGGGCCGGCGATGCAGACGTGCTATCACGTGAATCTGGCCGTCGCGGGACAGAGCACGGTGGCGCAGCACGGCACGCGCCGCTCGTTCGGCGCGGGTGAGGCCGGAGTGGCGTTCGTCCACGACGCTCCGGTATCGATCCGCTGGAGCGCCGACGCGGCGCACTATCACATCAATCTGCGCCGAGGTGCCTTCGAACGTCACGCGGCCAGGCTGCTCGGCCACCGGGAGACCGAACCGGTCCTGTTCGACCTCACCTTCCCCATCGATTCCCCCACCGGCCGTGCCCTTTTGGCCTCGACCCGATTCGTCTACGACGAATTGGCCCGCGAAGGCGGGGTGTCGACGATGCCGCTGGCCTGCCGCGAACTCGAGTCGACACTGATGACACAGATCCTGCTCACCGCGCCGAGCCAGCTCACCCCGAGGCTGACCGGCTCGGCACCGGACATCGGCCACGCTCGGGTACGGGACGCCGTCGCCTATATCCACGCCAACCCCGACGCCGACGTCTCGACCGCCGAACTCGCCGCCCGTGCAGGAGTCACCGCCCGGGCGCTGCAACTGGGCTTCCGCGACGCTGTGGGCATGTCACCGAGCGCCTACGTCCGCTCGGTGCGACTCGACCGGGTACGTGCCGAATTGGCCTCCGGCCGAGCCACTTCGGTGAGTGACACGGCGATGAAATGGGGCTTCTTCCACCTCGGCCGCTTCGCGCATCAGTACCGCGAACGGTTCGGCGAACTGCCCTCGGAGACCGCCGGTCGCGCCGGCGGCGATGTCACCTCCGCACCATGAGG
Source organism: Nocardia sp. NPDC051929 (assembly GCF_044548645.1). Lineage (NCBI taxonomy): Bacteria > Bacillati > Actinomycetota > Actinomycetes > Mycobacteriales > Nocardiaceae > Nocardia > Nocardia sp. NPDC051929. Next base: position 42,521 of record NZ_JBIUCG010000026.1, read on the forward strand.
CAGCGTCGACCGGCCCGCACGGCTCCCGGCGACAGCCGGGAATCCATCGGTGGTCCGGCCCTCGGCTCGTGGCCCACCAGATCGTGTCGAAGACAGCGGATACAGGAGTCGCGCATGTCCAGTTCATCGAGACAGCGCAGTGTCGCTGAGTTGAACGCCACCATCGCCGAGATCGCCGCGCAGGCGCACGCCGCGATCGATCGCGATCCGGCCGAACATCGAGCCGCCACCGACGAATGGAACCTGGGCGAACTCTGGGACATGGTCACCTCCCACGCCTTGCGCGAAGCGGACGCGGGCGCGCCCTCTCCCACCCGGCTGGCCGCATTGCTCGGTGTGCTCGACCGGATCAGGGCGGCGGAATCCATGCAGGCGCAGATCCGGCTCGCGAACCGGACGCGGCGGCTGAGCAGGGTGCACGCGGCACTCGCCGAGGTGAGTGGCGAGACCACCGTGGACTCGCTGCTGACCCGGGTCCCGGAAGCGGCGTGCGGTCTCGGTTTCGATCGGGCCCTGGTCTCCACCGTCGACGGGGCGTGGCGTCTGCACACGATGTTCGTCGTCCGCGATCCCCGGTGGGCGGCCGACATCGTCGCGGTCGGACGGGAGAACCCACCGATCCTCGACAACGGCTTGGTCGAAAATGACACGGTGGTCGACGCGCGCGCCGTGCTGGTGCACGAGGTGCAGGACAACCCCCGGGTCAACCGCCCGCTGGCGGCGATCACCAAATCCTCCTCCTACGGGATCGCACCCCTCGTGGTCGACGGCGCCGTGGTCGGCCTCGTGCACGGCGATTGCTACCACCAGCAGCGGGCGCTCGACGAGGTCGATCAGCTGCTTCTGTCCGCCTTCGCTCAGGGGTTGAGCCAGCAGCTGGCGAAAGTGTCCGTGCTCGAGGGCGTCTCGGCGATGCGCGCTCAGCTCGACGGGTTGGGCCGCTGGTCCGCGCCGCGACCGGCTGTCACCGCATCGATCGCGGCGAGCCGGTACGACTACGCGATTCTCACCCGCCGTGAAGTGCAGATCGTCCGGCTGCTCGCCGCGGGCGACTCCAACGCGCGCATCGCCCGCAAGCTCACCATCTCCGAGGGCACCGTCAAAACCCACATCACCCGCGTGCTGCGCAAACTCGGCGCCGCCAATCGCGCCGAAGCGGTTTCGATCTGGTTGCGCAACGCGGACCCGACGACGATCCGCGCCTGATCCGACCGGACCGGCCGAAGGTCGTACGAATCTCTCACCCGCGGTGGATGTCCTCGCGCCCGCCGAGCGGAAAAGTGACCTGCGACATAGAGCGGCACCATCGCCGCTGCACACGGGCCCGGAGGCGCGGTATGACACAGAGTGAACGGAAGGCCGACTGGATCGTCGGCATCGACGTCGGTGGCACGTTCACCGACATCATCGGCCTGAATCAAGCCACCGGCGAGGTCCGCGACGGCAAGGTCCTGTCCACCATGCAACAGGAGATCGGCGTCCTCCGGTCGCTGGCGGCGATCGATGTCGCCGTACCCGAGGTCGCCGAGATCGTGCACGGACACACCGTGGGGATCAACGCGCTGCTGAGCCGGACGGGCGCGCACACCGGGCTGATCGCCACCGGCGGCCATCGCGATCTGCTCGACATCGGGCGCATGCACCGGGAATTCGGTGACCGTTTTTACGATCCGACGTGGCTGCGGCCCCACCAGGAACGTCCGATCGTGCGGCGCGAGTCGCGCTTCGGGGTACCCGGCCGGCTGCGCTACGACGGCAGCGAAATACTCGCCCTCGACGAGGACGCCGTGCGCCGCGCTGCCAGAGAACTCGGTGCCCAGGGCGCCCGCTCGGTGGCGGTCTGCCTGATGAATTCCTACATCGACCCCGCCCATGAGCAGCGCACCGCCGAGATCGTCGCCGAGGAACTGCCCGGCGCCTATATCCAGACCTCGGCGTTGTATCCGGTGACGCGCGAGCACGAGCGCACCACCACCGTGGCCCTGGACGCCTATGTGGGTCCGGCCGTCGTCGGTTATCTCCAGCGCTTGATGGCCCGGCTCGCCGAACAGGACTACCGGGGCACCTTGTGGATCATGATGATGAACGGCGGGGTGGCGACCTTCGCCGACGCCGGGCGGGCGCCGGTGTTCCAGCTCGTCTCCGGCCCGGTCGGCGGGGTCAGCGGCAGCGTCAAGCTCGCCGGCGAGAGCGGCGTGCCGAACCTGCTCACCATCGATGTGGGCGGCACCAGCACCGACGTGGCCGCGATCCGCGGCGGCAGGACTCCACTCACCGACACCTGGACCCTGGAGACCGGGCTGACGCTGACCATGCCGCTGGTCGACGTCGAAAGCATCGGTTCCGGCGCGGGCAGCTTGATCCGCCCCAGCGCGCTCGGCACCGTCGCCGTCGGCCCGGCCTCGGCCGGATCGAATCCCGGCCCGGTCTGCTACCAGCGTGGCGGCGTGGCGCCCACACTGACCGACGCCTGCGCCGCGCTCGGCATCCTGGCGCCCGACCTGTTCGCCAACGGCGCCATCCGGCTCGACGTGGACGCCGCGGTCGAGGCGCTGCGCGCAACCGGCAAGCAGTGGGGCATGTCGGCACTCGAACTCGCCTCGGCCGCTTACGAGATCGCCTGCCAGGACATCGCGGCGAAGGTGCGCAGCATCTCGGTGTACCGCGGACTCGATATCCGTGAGTTCGCTCTGCAACCGTCCGGGTCGGCGGGGCCGATGCTCGCCGACCGGGTCGGTCAGATCCTCGGCGTGGACAAGGTGATCGTGCCGCGCAGTCCCGGCCAGTTCTCCGCTCTCGGTCTGCTGCGCAGCGACCTCATGGTGACGCGCGCGCGATCCATCATGACTCCGCTGGCGCCCGACCACGCCGAGGCGGTGGAAGCCGCGTTCACGGGATTGCAGGACAGCATCAGAACCGATCTGCGGGATCAGGGCATCGACGTGTCGCGCCTTCGCTTCGAACGCGCCGTGTTCGCGATGTACCGCGGCCAGACCTGGGACAACCGGCTGCCGATCGAGGCGGCCGCGCTCACACCCGAGCGGGTCGGCGAGCTGATCCCTCGATTCCACGAGTCCTACCAGGACTCCTACGGTTTCGCGGCCCCCGAGATCCCCGTGGTCGTGTCCACCGTCGAGGTGACCGCGGTGATCCCGCGCGAACTCCGCGCCGCCGACCACACGCCGGACGAGGGCGGGTCGTTCCTGCGTACCACCCGGTTGACCGTGCCGGGCACCACCGAACCCGTCGAGGCGCCGATCCACGTCCGTGAACGTCTCGCACCGCATCGCCCGGTGCCGGGGCCCGCCCTGATCGCCGAGAAGTTCGCGACCACCCTGGTGCTGCCCGGCCGCGCCGCCCACGTGGACGACGACACCAATCTCATCATCGAGCCGCAGGCCTGAGGAGCAACCATGACCAGCACCACCCATACCCCAGGCCTCGCGGTCGACGTCGAGCTCGACATCCTGCGCTACGGCCTCATCGAAGTCGCCCGCGAGATGCTGGATTCCCTGATGCGCAGCGCCTTCTCGCCGGTCTGCCGCGACATCCTCGACTGCACCAGCGCCATCCACATGCGCACCGACGACGGCTGGGAGACGGTCGCGCTGTGGGAGGGCTGCATGCAGCACGCCTTCACCGCGCCGCATATCGCGAATTTCGTGATGGACGACTGGGACATCGACACGATGCAGCCCGGCGACGTCATCTTCGTCAACGACCCGTGGCGTGGCACCATCCACCAGTCCGACGTGAACCTGCTGCGTCCGGTGTTCGTGGACGGCCGGGTGGAGTTCCTGCTGCACTCGACCTCGCACCTGGTCGACCTCGGCGGGGCGATCCCCGGCGGCTTCTCCAACGGCACGCAGACGCACTTCGAGGAACAGCTCAAACTGCCGCCGACATTGTTGTACGCCAACGACGTTCCGGTGCGGCCGACCTTCAACTTCCTCCTGGAGAACAACCGGGTGCCGCAGCTCGTGCTCGGCGATCTGCGCGCACTACACGGCTGCCTGGTCGTCGGCGAACGGCAGTTGCAGGAACTCGTCGCCCGTAGCGGGTTGGACAAGATCCGGGCCGCTGGGCGATACGCCATCGAGTCGACCGAGGCGAGCATGCGCCGCGGTATCGCGAGCATTCCAGACGGCGATTACACCGCCGAGGACTTCCTCGACGAGGACGGCGTGAGCGGTGAAGCGATCCCCGTGCACGTCACGGTGAAGGTCCGCGGGGATTCGATGGAGATCGACTTCTCCGGTTCCGGTCGTCAGCCGCTGGGCAACTGCGGCACCGCCTGGTGCGAGGCCACCCGATGCATCGAGGCGGTCAAGCTGATGGTCGACCCCTCCACGCCGGTCAACAGCGGCACCTTGCGCCCGGTCGAGACGATCCTGCCGTCCGGCAGTGTGGTGCAGGTACTGCCACCGTCGAGCTGCTCCAACCACGCCGATATCGGCGCACGCGGCATCAATGTGGTGACCCAGGCGCTCAGCCGGGCCACCGACGAGGCCTTCGCCTGCGACACCGGCACCGCGGTGGTCGTCAGCCTCGGCGGCATCGACACCCGGGCCGGGCGCGAGGGAACACCGTGGGGCGCGTTCGCACTCGCGGGCGGGGGCTGGGGCGGCACGTGGAAGGAAGACGGTGTCTCGTTCTGCGTGATCCCGATCGGCAACTGCCGCACCTCCGTGCAGGAGCACCTCGAGATCGAGAGCCCGCTGGTCGTCGTCCAGCACGAGATGGTGGTCGATACCGCAGGTGCCGGTCGGTATCGCGGTGGCGCCGGCTCGGTGTATTCGATCTACGCCGAGTCCGACACGATGGTCACGGTCACCGCCGACCGAATCCGCGTCGGCGCACCGGGCTCCAACGGCGGTGGCGCGGGCGCTCCCGCATTCGGTTGGTACATCGAGGGTTTCGATCTCGCCCGGCACTGCGACCCGCTCGACCTGCGCGGCATCGAGCCGTTGTTCGGCATGTTCGACGCCGACGGCAGGCCCGACCCGAACCACGGTGAATTCGGGCGGGGCGCGCGCTATCGGACAGGCAAGTTCTCCGGTCTGATCCTGAGAGCCGGCGACGCCCTGCGGTTCGTCATCGGTGGTGGCGGCGGCTGGGGTGATCCGCTCGAACGCGAGGTGGACCGGGTCGCGTCCGACGTGCGGTCCGGACTGGTGAGCACCGAATTCGCTACCGCCGGTTACGGCGTCGTGCTCAGCGACGGAGTGGTGGACGAAGCGGCCACGACGGCACAGCGCGCGCGTCTGGCGAGCGAGCGCGCCGAAGGGCGCTGGCAGGTGCCGGTCGCCACTCCCCGCACCTGGACACTCTGAAGACGAGGACCAATTCCATGTCAGTAGATCGACTCCTGTTCCCCCGCCCCGAGACCGAGCGCGTATATGTCGAACGGGTGCCCGTCGACGGCGCGTGCCCGGCCTGCGGTGCGGCGAAGCTGGCACGCTATCCCGTCGCCAACTTCCTCGGCCCGCGCATGGTCGTGAAGTGCCAGCAGTGCTTCCACCACGTGTCGGTGACCCGCCCGGAGCCCGAGGACCATTGGCCCGCCTGGCGCTCTCCCGCCAGGGACTGGCCCGCTTCCCGCGTCGGTTGAGCGCTCTCCCACCATCCGATCTCTACCCGCGAAGGATTCGCGCATGACTACTCCGATCCGTGCGGCGTCCAGCTACATCGACGGTCGCTGGACCGGCGGCGACGGCGACCCGATCGCCACGATCAACCCCGCGACCGGCCTCCAGGTGGCGCTCACTCCCGCCACCGGTCCCGTCCAGGTGGCTGCGGCGCTGTCGGCGGCTCGACGCGCGTTCGACGACGGGGCATGGAGCCGGCTCCGCCCCGCCGAACGCGGTGCTCTGCTGCACCGCCTCGCCGACCTCCTCCAGGCGAACCGGGAAGCGCTGGTCCGGCTCGCCGCCACCGAGATCGGCACCCCGGTCGGCAGCGGCGCCACCCTCCACGTCGACCTGCCCGCCAAATTCTTCCGCTGGTTCGCCGACGCCGCCGTTCGCGGACCACGCGACGGCTACGAACAGCCGATGCCGCTCGACCACGATCCGATCACCACCAGCAGCCTGCTGCTGCGCCAACCCGCGGGCGTGGTCGCGGCGATCGTCGCCTACAACGTGCCGATCATGATGAGCGCCTACAAACTCGGCGCGGCACTCGCCGCAGGCTGTTCGGCGATACTGGTCACCTCGCCCAAGGCCGTGCTGCTCACCGCCGCGTTCGTCGAGCTGGTCGAGGAAGCCGGATTCCCCGCGGGCGCGGTCAATTTCGTGTTCGGCCCGCCCGCGGTCACCGAACAGGTCGTCACCGCAGGCGAAGTCGACATGGTCACCTTCACCGGCTCCCCCGCGGTCGGCAGCAGAATCCTCACTCTGGCCGCGCCGTCGTTGAAGAAGGTGGTCCTCGAACTCGGCGGCAAGTCACCCAACATCCTGCTGCCCGGTACCGATCTGGAACGCGCCGTTCCCGCCTCGGCGTTGCGATTCACTCGCAACAGCGGCCAGGCGTGCGGCGCCACGACGCGAAGCTTGGTGCCGCAGAGAAACTTCGACGAATATGTCGAACGTTCGGGCGCGTTCCTGCGCAGCCTCACCGTCGGTGACCCGCTCGCGCCGGACACCGTCCTGGGGCCACTCATCACCGGCGAACACCGCGCCGACGTCGAGGGCTTCCTCGCCCGAGCCCGCGATGCCGGCGCCGACATACCGGTCGGTGGTGGCCGGCCTGCGGGCCTCGACAACGGATTCTTCCTCGAGGCGACCCTGGTGACCGGTGTGCCCAACGAAGCCGAGATCGCCCAGGAGGAACTGTTCGCACCGGTGGGTGTGATCATGCCCTACACGGACCTCGATGACGCGGTCCGCATCGCCAACGATGTCAAATACGCACTCAACGCCAATGTCTGGGGGCCGATCCCCGAGGCCATCGAGTTCGCCCGGCGACTGCGGTCGGGCACCGTCACCATCAACGGTGGCGGCGGCATGCGGGCCGACGCCCCCTGGGGCGGTCCCGGCCACAGCGGCATCGGCAGAGAAGGCGGCGAAGAAGGGTTCCGCGAGTTCTTCGAAGTCAAGCACCTGCAGTGGCCGCTGTGAACCTGCCGACCGGCGAAGTCGCCGACCTTCACCGAGCATGGGGCGTACGTGTCATCGGCCGGCAGCCAGGACGAACGTGGAAAGGCCGCCGCGCGTCTCGTGGATGACCGGACAACCACCGGCCCGCCGGGATCGATCGATCCCGGCGGGCCGGTGCGCGTCGGTCAGCGAGTAGCTGCCAGCGACAGCGTGCGGCCGTCGGCGACATAGGTGCCGGTGTAGCTGTCCACCGACTCGTCCAGGTGGAGGACGCCGTCGGGACCGATCCGGAAGCGGTGCAGGATCTCCTCACCACCGCGCAGGGGGTCGGTGCCCAGCGCCCACAGCGTCGTGCCGCTGGGCGAGAGCACCGTGGCCTCGGCGCACGTCCCCGGCTTGCCGGGCGCGAACTCGACATCGGGCAGGGGAATCAGGACCCCGTCGGGCTGTACCGCGAACGAACTGATGTGTCCCGAGCCCATGTTCGGCACGTACAGGAACCGGCCGTCGGAGGTCATGCTGCTGACATGCGGCAGCAGACCCGTGGGGAACGGCGACCCGGCGATCTCGGTGAGGGTACCGTCCTCGGCGCGCGCGTAGCCGGAGACCGAACCACTGATCTCGTTGACCACGTAGACGTGCCTGCCGTCCGGGGACACCCGCGGGAAGATCGGGTTCAGGCCGGTGCCGACCCGCTGCTTCACCGGCGACACGGAACCGTCGGCGCCGATGTCGAACACCAGCACCTGGCGCAACAGCAGACTGGCGACGTAGAGCTGGCGGCCGTCCGGGGAGACGGTGCCCGAGGCGACGCCGTCGGCGGCATCACCGAACGGGACGGGGGCACCGTTGGCGACCGGTGTGCCGTCGGCGCCGATTCGCACGGGGACGACCCGCGCGTTGTGCAGGCCGACCAGGACGTAACCGTCCCGGCCGTTCGGGGCGAAGGCGATGTCGACGGGCACGTCCGGCAGCGGCAGCGCCGTCCCCGGTGTGAGCTCACCGTCGGCGCCGATCGCGTACGGGATCAGGCGCGGATCGCTGCCCGGAGCGGCGAACAGGAAGCGACCGTCCTGGGTGGCCGCCTGCGGCCAGTTCAGCGCGCCGGGTGTCGGGCGGCCCGCGATGGGTGTCAGCTGCCCGGAGTCGGTCGCGTTGTAGCCCGCGAGGCCGGCGCTGAGGAAACCGTGAGCGTAGAGGTGATAGCCGGCGGTGTCAGCTGCGGCGGGCGGCGCTGTCGCTGTGAAGCCGGGCAGCACGATCGCGGCGAGTGCGGGAATCAGAACCCGCCTGCGCCACACTCCCCGACCACCTGTCGACGTCGAATCAAAGGTCATGTCTGGGAGGCTATGGTTTCCCGCTCTGCGCGGATGTCCAGCAATTTGCACACCGGGCAGCCCCTCTGCAACTCGGCACACAGCACGAACCCCTCCGGCCACGGGCCGGAGGGGTTCGGGTCTCGGCGCGGCGCTCAGGCGTCGGCTTGGGCGGGCATCAGGCCCAGCTGGGTCAGAAAGCTGACGTTGTCCCAGTACACCCGGTGCTCGGCGACCTTGCCGTCGCGCACGGTGAAGGTGTCGATGAGCGGGAAGGTGACCGTGCGGCCCGACGGCGGGACCTCGCCCTCGGCGGTCGCGAGCGGCCCGGTCTGGACACCGGTGAACACGAGTTCGGCGATGGCGGTGTCGCCATCGGTCCAGATGTTGCGACGCTCGATCTTCATCCCGGGGAAAGCGGTGATGAAGGCGCCGATGAGGCCGCGCAGCGCTTCGATGCCGGACATGGGGCCGGACGGGAACTCGGCCGCGACATCGTCGGTGAACGGGCTCGCGGCGCGCTCGAGATCGCCGGCCTCCAGTCCCTCGTAGTGCGTCTCGACGAGGGCGAGCAGGTCGCTCATGGTGAACCTTTCGGATGGTTGTGGGCCCGGCTCCCGGGCGGTACAGCGATGGACCGGCAGAGCCGGGATCAGGGCTGGACGCCCATCTCAGGGCCGATGTACTCCCGCACCCGGGCGGCCTTGCCGTCGCGGACGTCGACGATCTGCAGCAGGTGCAGCTTCATCTCCTGACCGCCGATGGTGACCTCCGTCGTGCACTCGTTGAAGAAGCCGTGCTCGGTGAAGGTGATACCGCCGGGCACGAAGGTCGGCACCGCACCGTCACCGGAGCGCTCGTACACCGCGGCGACGGCTTCGCGGACGGTGACCCACTTGTCGTCGGCGCTGTGCCAGACGAGGCAGTCGTCATGGCTGATCTCGATGAAGAGATCGATGTCGGTGAGGGCCTTGACCCAGTTCTCGGCGAGATCCCTGGTGGCCTGGTCCGGTGTGCTGCTCATCGGTGAACGTTGCCTTTCTGTCCTGACGTATGCAGGCGTCCTGCGCCACCCATGCTGCGCGGATATCCGCCGGGCGGATGTCCAGATTTCTGGACACCCACCCGAGCCCGCTCAGCGATGGGCGGCCAGCGCATCGGCCAGGGCGATGACGCCCTCCGCCGTCTTGACGTGCGCGAGATCGATGTGCTGGCCCTCGAAGTCGACGGCCGCGCTACCGGCCGCTTCGGCCGTCCGGAAAGCCTCGATCATGCGCCGGTAGAAGTCGACGGTGTCGGGCGACGGGGAGAACACCTCGTTGGCGATCGCCACGTGGGACGGATGGATGGCGACCAGCCCGCGGTAGCCCAGCTGCCGGTTGTCGAGGCAGAACCGGCGGGCGCCGTCGAGATCCTTGATGTCCTGCCACACGCCCGCCAACGGGTGGTGCAACCCGTTGGACCGCGCGGCCAGGACGATCCGGCTGCGCAGATACAGGGTCTCGAGCCCGGCCGGGGTGAACTCGAAGCCGAGTTCACGACCCACGTCGGCATTCGGCCCGGTGGCGCCCAGCAGCGACGCAACCCGCGGACTTGCCGCGGCGATCTCCTCGCAGTGCGCCATCGAGACCGCCGTCTCGTAGGACACGATCAGCCGGACGGTGCCGACGTCGATGCCCTCGCGTTGCTCGATGTGCCCGAGCACCGCGTCCAGGCGCACGATCTCGGCGGCGGTGAACACCTTGGCCAGGAACAAGCCGGTCAGACCCGGACGCACGATCGCTTCAAGATCGGCGCCGAGCAGTCCGCTGACCTCCGGGTTGGCTCGGACCCACAGATCCGGGCGCACCCCTTCGGCCGTGAGGCGGTCGATGGTGGCGGCGACGATGCCGCGGGCCTCGGCCTTGTCGGCGGCGGGCACCGAGTCCTCGAGGTCGAGGATCAGCGCGTCGGCACCGGAGGCGACACCCTTGTCGGCCCAGGCGGCCTTGTGGCCGGGAATGAAGAGCATCGAACGGTACGGTTTCATCGTGGTTCTCCCTTGGCAGCAGCCCTGTCGGTACGACAAAATATAATATATGAAGTATCAACCCTGCGTAGCGATGCCTGCGGACGGACCGTCCGAGAAGATAAGGCCCGTGTCCACGGGCTCTCCGGCGGAGGTCAACCGTCCGTCGGCTGCCATCGCATAGGCGTGCACGCGAGACGTTCCCGCGACCGTGAGCGCGTCGACGAGGAAGACCCGCTGCGACACCGAGTCCACCAGGACACGGCCGGGCATGGTCCCCATCGGGGCCGGGTAAGGCGAGCCGGGCAGCGGTGTCAGCGCGCCGTCGCCGGCGACCGAGAAGCCCGCGATGCCACCTGCCATGGATTCGGCCAGGTACATGCGCCTGCCGTCCGAGGTGAACATCGCGCCGTGCGGCAGCGGCATCAGGCCGGTGCGGAACGGTGACCCGGGAACCGGATTCAGGTGGCCGTCGGCCCCGATCGCGAAGGCCGAGATGTCGCCCTGGGCCTCATTGCTGGTGTAGAGGAAACGGCCGTCCGGGGTGACGCCGGGAATGGTCGACATGAGACCCGCGGCTGCCGAATCCACCAGCGTCAACGCACCGTCCGGGCCGATCGCGAAACTGAACACTGTCGCCTCGAGCCAGCCGACCGCGAACAGGAATCGCCCGTCGGGGGTGATGGCGGGCATGCTCAGGCCGCTCACTCCCGGAATCCGCGCCGGAGCGGCGCCGGTCGGTTCCAGGGCGCCCGATGCGGCGATGCGATAGGAACGGATCTCGTTGGTCACGGTGCCGGTGGTGACGAACAGCGTCCGGCCGTCGGGCGACGGCAGCACTCCGACGCCCGGCCCGCCGAGGTCGAGGTGCGCGCCGGGAACCGGGCTGAGCGTGCCGTTCGCGGCGAGCGCGTATCCCTCGACGGTGCCCGAAACCGTGTTGATCGCATACACTTTCCGCCCGTCGGAGGTGACCGACAGCGACAAACCGCCGGTCCCGGCGGGGAACGGGGACCCGGCCACCCGCGACAGGGCGCCCGCCCGATCGAGACCGAGCACACTGATGTTCGACGAGCCTGCGCCGCCGATCACCAAGAACCTGACACCCGGGTCGGCGGCCGAGACGGGCGTATTCAGCCAGCCCGCCGAGGCGAGGAGAAACGCGGCTGCGAGCCCGGCGGCGGCCCGGCGTGAACGACGTGTGGTCCGGAACATCTGTACTACCTCCAACTGACCGGCGAGCACCGCTGCCCCCGACCGGATAAAACGCGCGCGGTATGCGCAGGAACGGAAATGGGCGTGAATGCCTCAGCGCTATTTCCAGATGTGACGGTAGGCAGCTCTCAGCGCTTTCCCTGTCCAGAAATCTGGACAGCCGAAAAGTCTCGGCTGCACCGTGTTCGCGAGCGGATCCGGACAGCAGAAAAGGCCCTCCCGGCCGGAAATCGGAAGAGCCTTTTCGGAATTCGATCAGTACAGCGTGTACCCGCCGTCGATCGGAATGGTCGTGCCGGTGACGAACGAGGCCGCGTCCGACAGCAGCCACATGGCCGCTTCGGCGTGCTCGACCGGCTCGCTGGCACGGCGCAGGGCGTGTGTGGCCGCGACGGTGTCGGCGTAGGAGGGGTTCTTCTCGAGGTACTCGAGGTACATCGGGGTCTTGGCGGTCGAGGGGCCGATGCCGTTGACCCGAATACCCACCTCGCCGTATTCCGCGGCCGCGGCCTTGGTCAGGCCGGCCAGTGCGTGCTTGGAGGCGCTGTATTCGGCGGCCATCGGAATGTAGATGAACGAGCCGACCGAGGCGGTGTTGACGATCGAACCGCCACCGGTCTCGATCATGGCCGGAATCTCGTGCTTCATGCACAGGAACGCACCGGTGACATTGATCCGGAACACCCGCTCGAATTCCTCGCGGCTGATGTCGACCAGTTTCTTGCCGTTGTTGGGCACCCCGGCGTTGTTGAAGGCGCCGTCGAGCCGGCCGTACGCCGACACCGCGGCATCGACCATCGCCTTCACCTGGTCCTCGTCGGTGATGTCGACGGTCACGAACTGCGCGGCGTAGCCTTCGGCCGTCAGCTTCTCCGCCAGCGCCTCCCCCGCTTCGGTGGCGACGTCGGCGATGGTGACCTTCGCGCCGTTCTCGGCGAAGAGGCGCGCGGCCGCCTCACCGATACCGCTCGCGCCGCCCGTCACAATGATCGAGCGTCCGTCGATTCCAGCCATGGATCTCTCTCCTGTGGTCTTACTCGGTGATGGAAAAGTTCTGTGCGGGAATCAGTTACCGAATCCCGCGGTGTCGCTGGGCGCGCTGTCGAGCACCAGCGTCTTGGTCTCCAGGAACGACCGCAGGCCCTCGGAGCCGCCCTCCCTGCCGATACCCGACATCTTGAAACCGCCGAAGGCGATGGAGAAGTCGGTGCGCGGGCCGTTGTGCCCCACCGTGCCGGTGCGCAGGGACCGGGCCACGCGGTAGGCGCGATCGGCCTCTGTGGTGAAGACCGCGGCGTTGAGCCCGTAGGGGCTGTCGTCGGCCAGGGCCACCGCGTGGTCCTCGTTCTCGGCCGGGACGACGACCAGCACCGGGCCGAAGATCTCCTCTGTCGCGATCACCGAGGAGTTGTCGACGTTCGCGAAGACGGTGGGCTCGACGAAGAAGCCGCGGTCCAGCCCGGCGGGGCGGCCGCCGCCGGTGACGAGCCGGGCGCCGCCCGCGGTTCCGGCGGCGATGTAGTCCTCCACGCGTTCGCGCTGACGGGCCGAGGCGAGTGGGCCCATCTGCACGGTTTCGTCGAACGGGTCGCCGACCTTCACCGCGGACATGGCGGCGCCGAGCGCATCGGCGAGTTCGTCGTGCCGATGCTCGCTGACGATGACGCGGGTCAGGCTGTGACAGACCTGCCCGGCGAGATAGCTGATCCCGCCCGCGAGGACCTTGGCCGCGGTGCCGATGTCGTAGTCGTCGAGCACCAGCGCGGGCGACTTGCCACCCAGTTCGAGAGTGCAGCGGGCCATCCGGTCGGCACAGATCGCGCCGATGGTCCGTCCGGCTGCCGTCGAACCGGTGAAGGTCACCTTGTCCACGCCCGGGTTGCGCACCAGCGACTCCGACACCCGGCGATCGGCGGTCACCACATTGAGCACCCCCGGCGGCAACCCGACCGCGTCGCAGATCTCGGCGAACAGGTAGGCCGAGGTGGGTGCCTCCTGCGGGGGCTTGAGCACTACCGTGCATCCGGCGAGCAGGGCGGGCGCGCACTTGTAGGCCATGAGCCCGGCGGGACCGTTCCACGGCACGATCGCCGCGACGACACCCACCGGTTCGCGGATCAGCAGACCCGCCCCGCCGGACATGGGGGTGTGCTCCTCACGGAAGGCGAAGGTCTCGGCCAGATCGGCGTAGGCGTTGAACGCCCCGGACAGGAACAGCGGGAGCCGGGTCTTGGCCAGCGAGTAGACGATGCCCGACTCGATCGACCACAACCGGGCGAAGTCGTCGCCACGACGGGTCAGCTCGGCGGCGATCGCACGCAGGTAGCCCGCGCGTTCGGCGGGCGAGAGCCGCGGCCACGGCCCGTTGTCGAAAGCCCGGCGGGCCGCCGCGACCGCAGCGTCGACGTCGTCGGTGCTCGCGGCGCCGACGGTGGTCACGATCTCTTCAGTACCGCAGTTGAGCACGTCGAAGGTCTGCGGTGACGACACCGGCACCCAGCGGCCGCCGATGTAGGACGCCTCCGGGTGCGCGGGCAGTACCCCGATCTCGACCGACTTCGTCATGGAAAGTTCCTCTCACACTGTGACGCAAGCTACGCCACGACAATGTGTACTATATAAAATATTCTCACGCCAGCTTCGCGAGCCCGCCCGACCCGATGAGTGGGCTGCGACGGCCCGGTTTCTCTCGCCTCAGCCGACCGGGCTCGGCCTGCCACGCCGGGCGGCGACGATGTACTCGAACAGGCACACCAGCACGTCCTTGCACGACTGCCGGTCGCGGGCGTCGCAGAACAGCACCGGCACGTGCGGCGGCAACGACAACGCAGCGCCGATCTCCGCGGGCGCGTACCGGTCGGCCCCGTCGAAGCAGTTCACCGCCACCACGAACGGGATGCGGCGGGACTCGAAATAGTCCACGGCGGCGAAACAGTCGGCCAGCCGCCGCGTGTCGACGAGGACCACCGCGCCCAGCGCACCGCGGGAGAGTTCGGGCCACAGGAACCAGAACCGGTCCTGGCCGGGCGTGCCGAACAGGTACAGGATCACCCGGGGATCGATGGTGATGCGGCCGAAGTCCAGCGCGACCGTGGTGGTGCGCTTGCCCTCGATCCCGCGCAGGTCGTCGACCGAGGTGCTCAGCTCGGTGAGCTGTTCCTCGGTGCGCAGCGGCGTGATCTCGCTGATCGCGCCGACCAGCGTGGTCTTGCCCACCCCGAAACCGCCTGCGACGAGTACCTTCACCGCCAGTTCTTGAGTGTGGGCGACGGCGCCGTTGCCGTCAGAGTCTACGAATGCCATCCAGTACCGCCTGCAGAAGTTCGGGATCGGGGCCGACGTCGGCCTTCGGTGGCGACCGGAAGATCACATATCCGGCCGAGATGAGATCGCCGACGAGCACCTTCACCGTGATCAGCAACAGATTCATATGGGCCGCGATCTCGGCGATCGACAACGGCCGGTTGCGGCACAACCGGAAGATCTCGGCGTACTCGCGGTCGAGGCTGTTCACCTCGCCTTCGTAGCCCACCGAGATGACGAGCGTGAGGATGTCGAGATCGGCCACGTCTCGGCCGGCTCGGCCGCGGGTGAGCGCGAAGGGACGGACCAAGGGGCCGGGATCGTCCTCGTAGCCCCATTCCTCCTCGGGTTCGCCGTTCACAGCAGCGGCGTTCTCGACGTTCGCGGGGCGGCGGACAGCTGGTCGCGGACCTGGCCGACGATCACGTTCATCTCGTAGGCGATCAGTCCCAGATCGGCGTCGATATCGGCAAGCAACGCCAGACAGGCGCCGTGACCGGCCTCGGTGACGAGCAGGTAGCCGAGTTCGAGTTCGATGACGGTCTGGTGCAGGCCGCCCTTGGCGAATCGCGTGCCCACCCCGCGTGCGAGGCTGTGCAGCGCCGACGCCATGGCGGCCAGGTGCTCGACGTCCTCGCGATCGATCCCGTCCGAGCCGGCCAGCGCCAGTCCGTCCGCGGACAGCACCACCGCGCATTCCGCGCCGGAGGTGCTGTTCACCAGGTTGGTGAGCAGCCAGTCGAGGGCCCCCGCGGGCGCGTGGCGAACCATCATGTCGTCGTTCATGTGCGGACCGTTCTTCACTGGTGCGGATGGGTGGAGCGGGCGCGGCGGGTCCCGCGTTGCAGTGCGGACATGGCCGAGCGCACCGCGTCGGGCGCCCGGCCACGGATCGGCGGCGGGGGCGCGACCTGATCGATCGCGGATTCGTCCGCGTCGACGCGTAGTTCGGGTGAGAGGTGACTGAGCCGGTCGCGCCGCGGCAGCGCGGGACGAGTGTCGGCGGCGATCGGATGACCGGCCACCGATACCGGCCGATGGCCGTTGCGACCGGTGTGCACTGCGTGTGGCTCCGCGAGTTCGGCCATTGCCCGGGCGGATTCGATCGGTTCCGGCAGCGCGACCCCGGCGATGCCGTCGGGGCGCGATACCCCGAACACCCCGGGCACTCGCTGGACGGGACGCCGCGCGGCCACGGGTTCCATTGCGGCCGTGATGTTCTCGTCGCCGCGTTCGAGCATCGCCCACGGCAGCAACACGATCGCCCGCACCCCACCGTAAGCCGACTCCTGCAGTGTCACCGTGATCCGGTGCCGGTCGGCCAGCCGACTGACCACGAACAGGCCCAGGTGCCGGTGTCCGGCCAGCGCCATCTCGTGGAACTGCGGCGGCTGCTCGAGCAGGGCGTTGAACCGCGCCCGTTCCTCGAGATCGATGCCGATACCCTGATCGTCGATCTCGACGACCACGCCCTTGCCGACGGCGGCGCCGTGCACCGACACCGTGGAATCCGGCGGGGAGAAGGCGGTGGCGTTGTCGACCAGTTCAGCCAGCAGATGGATGACGTCGGCCACAGCCGTGCCGGTGACGCTCACCGCGGGCAGCCGCACCGCGTTGACCCGGGCATAGCCCTCGGTCTCCGAGACCGCACTGCGCACGATGTCCTCGAGCGCGACCGGATTGCGCCAGCGCCTGCCCGGCCTGCGGCCGCCCAGGATGAGCAGGTTCTCGGCGTTGCGACGCGCGCGGGTGGCCAGGTGGTCGAGCTGGAAGAGCAGTTCGAGATTCTCCGGATCGTCCTGGCGGGCCTCGGCGACATCGAGGATGTCGAGCTGACGACGCACCAGGGCCTGGCTGCGGAAGGCGATGTCGAGGAAGACCTTGTTGAAGCCGTCGCGGGTCCGCGCCTCCTCGGCGGCAGTGGCCATGGCGGTGCGCTGGGCCAACGAGAACGCCTCGGCCAGTTGACCGATCTCGTCGTGACCCCGGTCGGCGACCGCGGTCTCGGCCTCGACGTCGACCTGTTCGCCGTCGTGGATGCGGGCGATGATCGCGGGCAGCCGGTCCCGGGCCAGGACCAGCCCGGCGGAACGCAGGGCCTGCAACCGGCGGACCAGGCGCCGGGCCAGGACCAGCGAGACACTCAGCGCGGCCAGGGTGACGACCAGCATGATCGCGGTGGCGATGCCGAGCCGCCAGAGCATGGTGTCGGCGGCAGCGGCAGTCAGATCGACGGTGACCCGGAACTGATCGCGGACCACAGCCATCATGCGCGTCGCGACCGCCTTCTCCGCGGCGGACCACTCCTCCTCCGGTGTCGACATCTCGCCGCGTTCGGCCATCTCGTTCTCCGCGACTTCGGCCACCCGCCAGTCGGGCCCGGTGGTCATGGCGCGCAGGCTCGCCCGCACTCCCGCCGGGAGCAGCGCATCCACCGCCGTCAACTGGTCACGGTAGACGCCGATCGCCTCTCCGAGAGTGCGCCGCTCGGCCGGCGCTCGCATGCCGCGCGCCAATCCGGCGGACACCAGGCCGACCACACGGGCATGACTCTCGGCCACCTGCAACAACGCCAGCGAGTTCAGTTCGGCGTCCATCGTGGTCATGTCCGAGGACTTTTTCCGGGCGCCGTCGCGGCCCGCGCCGAGCAACGCGGCGACGAGATCGCTGTAGTAGCGGTCGATGTCGCCGGTGGCGGCGCGGCCGCTGTCCACCGACTCCCGAATCGTGGTGATCCGCCCGATCAGTTCCGCCAGCGCCTGCACAGATTCCGCGCCTGCGTCCGCATCCATGTTCTTGGCGGTGGCGGCGATGCGAGTGGTCTCCTGGATGGCGCGATCGGTGTCGTCGCGTCCGGCGCGCAACCCGGCCGCGCTCGCGGGAGACCGGTCGACGGCGGTCAGGCTGGCCAGGCGCTCGGACTGCACCGCGGTGACGAACCGCAGCAGCGGGTCGATCACCCCGCTGCGATAGTCCGCCCACTCCTTGACCTCCTGGGCACGGATCGCGACCAGGCTCACCGCGACCACACCGGTGCCGAACAGCACCATGGACGGGATGAGCGCGATGGCCAGCACGCGGGTCCGCACACTGGCACCGAAGCGCGCACGCAGACCACGGGGGCGTTCTGGCCGGTGGTCGTCCGCGCTCGGATCCGGTGTCGCCGTTGGCACTGGCGGTTCTCCTCGGTGCAGGGCGGCTCGCAGAGCCGGTCGGTGTAGATACCCGGTAGCAGGCCCGGCCCGCCCCGGTCGTTGGTTATCGGGGAGTGAGGTAAGCCGACGGGCCGTCGTGGAAGATCACGCCGGTGTCGGCAGAAGGCCTGCCGGAGGCGGTGACGCCGCCGGCGGCGTCGATGTCGTAGGTGTGCACGCGCGCACTGCCTTGCACGGTGAGCGTGTCGATCACGTACAGCTGTCGTTCGCCCGGTCCGAGCACCACGCGGCCGGGCAAGGCGCCTGCCGGAGCGGGGTAGGGCGAGCCGGGCAGCGCACGCAGCGCTCCGTCGGCGCCGATGCCGAAGCCGTCGATCTCTCCCCCACCGGAGGCGGGCAGATACATGCGTCGCGAGTCGGCGGTGATCGCGGTGCCGTGCGGGGTGCCGCCGGTCGGGTACGGCGAACCGGGCGCGGGTGAAAGCCTGCCGTCGCGGGCTATCACATAGCCGGAGACATTGTCGGTGCCTTCGTTGCTGATGTAGAGAAAGCGCCCATCCGGGGTGACGGTGGGCAACGCGGGACGTTCACCGGTGGCCAGCGGGGCACCCAGCGGGGACAGCGAGGCATCGGGCCCGATCGAGAAGGCGGCGACGGTGCCCGCGACGAAACTGCTGACGAACAGCGTGCGCGCGTCGGGAGTCAGGACCGGCAGGCTCAGCGCGCTCATCCCTTCCACCCGGGTGGGCGGCGCGCCCGTGGGTACCAGCAGTCCGTCGGCGGTGATGTCGAAGGAGCGCACCTCGTTGGCGACGCCGCCGATGGTGGCGAACAGCCGCCTGCCGTCGGGCGTGATCGTCACACCGATCACCGGTTCACCGAACGCCTTACGACTGCCCGCGATCTCGCGCAGCGATCCGTCGGCCCCCAGGTCGTAGCCGATGATCGAGCCCGACACCACGTGTCCGGTGTAGACCCGGCGACCGTCGGGGGTGATCTCGAGGGTGAGCGATCCGGTGTCACTGGCGAACGGCGCCCCCGGGACCTGGCTCAGACCACCGTCGGCCGCCACACGCAGAACGCCGATGTTCGATGATCCGGTGCCTGCGACGAGGAGGTACCTCGGCATCTCCGAGGCGGGATCCGCGTGGGCGAGAGTCGGCAGCCAGCTCAGCGCCAGGGCGGCCGAGAGCGCCAGGACGACGCGGCGCGAAGGGGTGACAGTGTCGACGAACATCTTCGGGCAGTACCTCCATGTACTTCGAGCGGACGAACATCGCTCGGCACATGCACAATATAGTATGCGTCACATCGCGGGTAGCTTCCGGACTGAATTGGACCCAGAAGTATAAAAGCCTCTGAACTGCCCCAATTCTCGGTGTGGTTCATCATGATCGATCACAGCTCAGAGCATTAGCCATATTTAATATGGGATTCTCCCTCCTGGTGTGCACTCGGCACACCAGAGCTCGACGAGGAGATCCGCCGATGCCCAGGCCGTTCCGCGGGAACCGCGGCGCCATGACAACTCTGCTCACCGTCCTGCTGTGCGCCATAGGCGCAGTGGGACCCGCCGCCCCCGCCTCGGCAGCACCCGCGCGGCCGCGGTTTCTGATCACCGCGGGCACCGCGTCGCTGGGGATCAGCGTGCTGCGGGTCGAGCGCGACACCACGCTCACCCCGGTGCCGGGCAGTCCGTTCCCGACCGGTTTCGGCGTGCTGTCGCTGGTCGCCTCGGCCGACGGTCGCACGGTGTACGTACCGCATGCCGGCGATTTCGGTGTCTCGGGCTACCGGCTCGACGACAACGGCGCCCTGACCCCCATTCCGGGCGCGGCGGTCACCGTCGGCGGGCCGCCCACTTCGGCCCGCCTCTCCCCCGACGGCACGGTCCTGTTCGTCGTCGTAGGCGGCGCGCCGGGGCATGTCGAATCGTTCACGGTCGCGCCGTCCGGCGCGCTCACCCCGACCGGCGCGTCGCGGGTCGCTGTCGAGGGACTCAGCGCGGTGGGCATGGCCGGCGTCGATCCCAGCGGCCGATTCCTGCGCGTGGCCACCTACATCGGCGACACCGTGTCCAGCTACGCCGTCGGCGCGGGCGCCACCCTGACCCCACTCGGCACACAGACGGTGCGGTTCGGCCCGGTCGCGCCGGGCTACACCCCCGACGGCCGGTTCCTGTATGTCAGCAACGAATTCGGTTTCGACGTGTCCGGATACGCGATCGCCGACGACGGCCGCCTCACCCCGACCCCTGGCTCCCCGTACCCGACCGGCGGCGTGCCGCACGGCGCCGTGGCGAGCGCGGACGGTAGCCGCATGTACGTGCCCAACGCGGTGGGCTCATCGATCGCCGGTTTCGCCGTCGGCGCCGACGGCGCCTTGACCCCGCTGCCAGGCTCGCCGTACCCGGCGCCCGCGGGCACGATGCCGGGTCAGGTCGCCCTCGATCCCGACGGGCGGCACCTCTACCTGGTGGACGTTCTCACCGCCCAGATCACCACCCGGGTGCACACGTACACGATCGGCCCCGACGGCGCCCTCACCCACACCGGTCGCGACCCGGTCGACACCGGTGTGTTCATGTCGGACGGACCGGTCGCCGTCCTGACCCGCTGACCCGCACCGACGACGAACGGCGGCGCGCACCGGGCCGGTGGGCGCCGCCGCTGCCGCATGCCGTCGGTCTAGGCGGTGTTCTTCTGCTCCTCCGACCACATGCCCTGCCGCTCCAGCATGGCGATGAGTTCGTCCGCGCCGGACATGATGTGGTCGCGCATGAGTGTGGCGGCCGTCTTCACGCGCCGCTTCTGCAGCGCCTCGAGGATGGCCGGATGGAAATGCAGGGTCTCGTTGGCGTGGCCCTCGATATTGCCGTAGAAGCGGTTCGGCAGCTGCTTGACGATCGAGCCGAGCAACATGGCCAGCCTGCGCGAATCGGCGGCCAGATTGATGGTGCGGTGGAATTCGTGGCCCAGCGCGACGATCCGCTCGGGATCGTTGTCCCCGGCCATGACGCGTTGCTGCTCGGCCACGACCTCGGCGAGGTGGTCGAGCTGACGCTGGGTGATGGATTTGGCCGCGCGCCCGGCCAATTCGCCAGCGAGGGTGGCCTGGGCCCAGAACAGATCGCGCACGTCCTGCCTGCTGAACGCCGCGACCATGAATCCGCGCCGGGGCACCAGTTCGACGAATCCCTCACCGCTGAGGAGCAACAACCCTTCGCGAACCGGGGTGTTGGAGACACCCACCGCCTCGGCGATCGGTTCGGTGCGCAGGAATTCGCCGGTGCGGACCCGACCGGAGATGATGAGTTCGCGCACGTAGGTCGCCACGTCCTCGGAAAGCTGCTGACGCTGGGAGTTCATGCGGCGAGGCAGCCCCTGCGCAGTCGATTCCATGGGGATTCGATCCTTTCCGTTCGGCCGATCTATGCATTATGCCTCACGTATTACCGAGCAGATGGCACCGGCGAACCGATGACCACACCGCACCCCGGAAGCGGCGGCGGCCGCAACGAGGCCGTTCCCGGAGCGGTCGGCGCCACCCACGACCGCAAATGATATATTATGCTTGATGTGGCCACGAACAATGGAGTTGGTGGCCCGCCCAATCGCTCTCTCGCCGACCTCGCGAAGGGTTCGCGGACATGAACGTGCTGATCGAGATGACGGCCCTGTGCCTGACCAGACCCGCGCGCGACGCCGGTGCGGAGGCCGCGGCCGCGTGGTACGCGGCCAAGGCCCGTCTGCACGACCATCTCGCCGGATCGGGCGGGCCCGACAGCGCCCTGGAACGGCAGCTCGCCGACTCCGCCCGCCGGCGAGCCCGGCAGCTGGCGGGTACCTGACACCCTGCAGAGCGCCCCAGGAGACGACAGTGCGCGAGTTCCCCCTGATCCTGCCCCCGCCGCTGGCCGAGTCCTGGGCGTGGCAGCGCCACGCCACCTGCCGCGCCTACGATGTCGACGTCTTCTACGACAACGGCAACGAACCACGCAAAGTCCTGCTGGCCAAGCAGATCTGCCAGGGCTGCCCGGTTCTGACCCATTGCCGCGACTACGCGGTCGAAGCCAACGAGCCACACGGCATCTGGGGCGGGATGACCCCACGGGAACGCAACC
The DNA here is from genome assembly GCF_044548645.1 of Nocardia sp. NPDC051929. Taxonomy (NCBI): domain Bacteria; kingdom Bacillati; phylum Actinomycetota; class Actinomycetes; order Mycobacteriales; family Nocardiaceae; genus Nocardia; species Nocardia sp. NPDC051929. The sequence goes on from NZ_JBIUCG010000026.1 coordinate 64,738, forward strand.
GCTACCGCTGGCTCAACTATCGGCCCCGCCGACCGGACCTCCCGGTCAGCGCAACGCCCGACGCCTGACCCTCGCTGCGCGGGTCACCCGCCACACCCGCCGCCGACTTTTACGGTCGCGACGCGACCCTGTTCGAGCGTTCGTCGCCGAGCTCGACGGCGACAGCGCGACCCGCGCGCGCTCGCCGGAGATGACGAGGCCGCCCGTGCGGTAGCGGTGGGCCGTCCCCCGGGCATCGGCCGCCGGTCCGATGCCCGGCTGCGTCCGCTGGCCTCACCGCGAGCGGAGCTGCTGCTGTTCACCGCACTGCGCCACACGGGTCGCGCTGCCGAGGCCAACCGACTGGAGGCGTCGATCCTCCGGCGCTGCAAGCGATCCGGTCTGGTACGGCTCCCGCTCGACGAACCCGCCGGACCCGATCGCCGAACTGACCCGCACCCCGGGCGCTCGTCCCGTCTTTTCCGCGGGGCACGCTGCGGCGACATCGCGGCCGGGCACGGTGTGCGGACCCGGCCGGTGCATCCTCTGTTGTCGGGATCCACCGGCTCGGATTGCCGTACGGTCGGGCTCATTACGGTGTCGCGATGATCGCGATCCGTTCAGGAGCCGGTGGATATCAGCGCGCCGGTTCCGTCGCTCCGTCTCGCGGCGCGATTCCGGCCTGCCCCGGAGCCGGAACCGCCGGCGCGGCTGTTGCACCGGAATCCCGGGTTCCGGCCTGCGGCACCAGCAGGACGATGACGGCGGCGAGGATCGCCGGGACCGCGAAGGCGTAGTAGTTCCACTGGGTGCTCAGCGCCGAACCGAGTATCCAGCCGCCCATCATCGGCCCCAGGATGGATCCGGTGCGCCCGAGCCCCATCGCCGCGCCGACGGCTGAGCCGCGGCATGTGGCCGGGAAGTAGGCGGCGATGTATCCGTAGGTGAGGGAGCTGCTGCCGATGGAGCCGAGGCCCGCACCGGCCACGGCCGCCATGAGCACGGCCGTGTCGGCCTTGCGGCTCAGTACCAGCAGCGAGACCGCTCCGATCAGGAAGAACGGCACCAGGATTCGCTTGGATCCGAAGCGGTCGGCAAGCAGCGAACCACCGAGCATGCCCGCCACCGCGCCGACCTGCAGCACCAGCAGGAACTGCAGCGAGGAGCCCAGCGCGTAGCCTGCCTGTCGCATCAGATGCGGCAGCCAGGTGTTGAGGCCGTAGCCGATGAGCTGGGCGCAGAAGCAGACCAGGACGAACAGCGCGAGAGCGGGCAGGTAGCGGGCGGTGAGCAGTTCCCGGAACCCCGCGGCCGGCCGCTCGGCGGGTCCGGCCGCGCGGGCGCCCAGGTCGGCCCGCGCCGCCCCCAGATCGAGGCCGTAGGCGCCGGCCAGCTCGCGAGCCTCGTCGTCGCGGCCGCGGGCAAGCAGATAGTTGACCGACTCCGGCAGCCAGAAGTACATGACCGGCAGCACGATCACGCACAGCGCGCCGACGCCGTAGAGAACGCGCCAGCCGTGGTCGGGCAGCAGCGCGATGGCGACCAGAGCGGCGACGATGCCGCCGACCGAGTAGCCGGTCAAGGTCAGGCCGTTGTAGATCTGCCTGCGGTCGCGCGGTGCGTACTCCATGGTCAGCGCGACCGCCGAGGGGACGACGCCGCCGAGCCCGATGCCGGTGATGAACCGTGCGGCGCCGAGGAATTCGGGTGAGGTGGCCAGCGCGCAGATCGCACAGCCCAGCGAGAACCACGCCACGCCGATCATCATGATCCGCCGCCGCCCGATTCGGTCGGTGAGCGGACCGGCGACCAGGAAGCCGACCATGAGGCCGAACAGCGTCCAGCTGCCGATCAGGCCGGCGGTCGCGGTCGTCATCCCCCAGCCGGGCTCCTCGAGCAGACTGGGCACGGTCGCGCCGTAGACGATCAGATCGTAGCCGTCGGCCACGATGGTCAGGAAACAGAGCAACACCACGATCAGACCACTGCGTGGGTGCCGGACAGTACGGCTCATGCCGTCCTCCTCGGGGAAATGCGCGACGTTGGTTCGGGACCACACCGCAACCGCGCAGCGACCGGAAACTCCTGATACCTCTCAGGCGGTCGTGCGATCCGGCTCACAATAACGCACAATATATGATGCTGAGTACATTCCGGGAGAATTCGCCGCCAGGCCGGGCATGACAGCGACGAAGGTGGCGCTCTCCCCGGGGACGCCAGCCTGCGCCTTATTTGCGCAGGTCAGGGTCTTTGCATCACAACGAGACGCTGAGGAACGAAGAAAACCCCAGGTGAGCAAATCCCCAGTTCGCGTGCGTTCCCATCTTCGATGTGCCCCGCCGAGGCATTGAACCTGCGTCCATACGCGCCCGCCACGATTCGGGCGAGTGAGAGGGGCAGCGCAATCATGCCCGCGCGCACAGAGCGATCTCTAACCTACAGTGACCGACAGTGTCGGTTTACCATGCGGCGAGGCGTCCTCTCGGGTGAGGTATCCCCACATTTCGTCGATCATCGGCTGTAGCAACAGCGTTCCGAACTGGCGCACCATCAGTCCGATGATCTGGGTCGATTCCGGGCGGTTCGTCGACGCGAGACCCGACTCGCGCAATTTGACCACCTCGCTGCGGCTCAGCTCGGTGAGCCGCTCGAGCAACCGGCCCGAGCCTCGTGGATCCAGCACCGTCCGCCGGATGTAGTTCACCACCGACGGGTGCGTCTCGAGCATCCGCCGCACCGATTCGTCACGGCGCGCGGCGACCTCGGCAGGTGTACCCACGTCGGGAACTGCCGCGATCGCCAGAGCGTAATAGTCGACAACCAGTTGCTCCACGGCCGCGCGCAGCCCGTCCTTGGTTTTGAAGTGGTGTTGCACCAGCCCCACCGTCACCCCGGCCGCTGTGGCGACGCCGCGCATCGAGACCCGGTCCTCACCGTGTTCGGCATACAGGTCGAGCGCGGCGTTGCGGATTCGGGCCTTCGCGGTGAGGTCCTCGTCACTGGCGCGGGGGTCGATCACGGTTATCTCCTCCTGTCGCCAGGAAGCATACACTTCACCCAAAAGACTTTACATTCACACCGGATGCCATACAGTCGTATAGCGAGAGAGGAGTTGTGTATGCCACAGCACAAGGCGCTGCACGGGGTGCGTCTGGTGTCCCTCGCCGTCAACCTGCCGGGGCCGATCGCCGCAGCGCGATTGCAGGCCATGGGCGCGACGGTCACCAAGATCGAGCCCCCGGCCGGCGACCCACTACGCACGGTCGCCCCCCGCTGGTACGACGAGCTCAGCGCCGGACAGGAAGTACTGCCGCTCGACCTCAAAGACCCCGAGGACCGAGCGGCGGCGGAGCGCGTCTTCGCGGACTCCGATCTCCTACTCACCGCGATGCGCCCGTCCGCGCTGGCCACACTCGAACTCGATGACTCGACCGCCAGACACCCCCACCTCTCCCATGTGGAGATCGTCGGTCACATCGGGACCGACGCAGAGCGGCCCGGCCACGACCTGACTTACCAGGCCGCATTCGGCACTCTCCAGCCGCCGGCGATGCCGACCGTTCCCGTTGTCGACCTGCTCGGGGCCGAGCGTGCCGTTTCGGCGGCGTTGATCGCGCTGCGACTGGCTGCCGAGTCGGGTGCGGGACACCACGAGCACGTGGTCCTGGAAAGGGCTGCCGCCGATGCGGGCGCGGCGGTGCGACATGGGCTCATGGGCGCGGGCGCGCCGCTCGGCGGGGCACACCCCGGCTACGGGATCTACGCCAGCTCCGACGGACACGTCGCCCTGGCCGCGCTGGAACCGCATTTCTGGTCGCGCGCTCGCGCGGCGTTCGGCGTGGGCGGAACCGAACACGAACTGGCCGAGGTCTTTCTGACCCGCCCCACCCGCGAGTGGGAACAGCTCGCGGCTCACCTCGACATCCCCCTGGCCGGAATCCGCCATCAAGCGCAAGGAGACAGAAATGAGCAGTAGGGAAGCCGTCATCGTCGGCGCGGTACGCACACCGGTCGGCCGCCGCGGCGGCAAGCTCAGCCGGTGGCACCCCGTGGATCTCCTGGGGCACACGCTGCGAGAGTTGGTCGCCAGGTCCGGCGTCGATCCGTCGGCAATCGAGGACGTCATCACCGGCTGCGTTTTTCAACACGACGCACAGTCGGGCAATCTCGGACGGCACGCAGTACTCGCGGCGGGGTTTCCCGAGTCCGTGCCCGCCGTGACGATCGACCGGCAATGCGGTTCTGGACAACAGGCCGTGAGCTTCGCCGCCCAGGCGGTGATGGCGGGTTCGCACGACCTGGTGATCGCATGCGGTGTCGAGTCCATGTCGCGGGTGCCGATGCCCGCATCGTTCCAACCCGGCGCCCCGTTGGGCCCGCAGTACAGCCCGCGGGAACTCGACCGCTACGAGGGCCGCCTGATGGCGCAGGGACCGTCGTCGGAACTGATGAACGAGAAGTTCGATCTCAGCCGTGAAGCGCTGGACGCGTACAGTGCCCGAAGCCACACCCGAGCGCTGGCCGCGACGGCAGCCGGGAAGTTTCGGGACCAGATGATTTCGATCGCTGCCGACCCCACCGACCCGAACGGTCCGACCATCGAGGCGGACGAAGGTATTCGGGCACACGTCGACCTCGACAAGATGGCGGGGTTGCCGCCGGTGTTCTGCGCCGACGGACGGACCACCGCCGCGAACTCGTCACAGCTGAGCGATGGAGCCGCAGCCCTGCTGATCGCCGACCGCGAGTACGCCGAGCGCCACGGTCTCACCCCGCGCGCCCGATTCCGCGCGCTCTCGGTGGCCGCGGCAGACCCCGTCCTGCAGTTCAGCGCCGTCCTCGACGCCACCCACCGAGCGCTGCACCGCAGCGGTCTGGCCGTGGCGGACATCGACCTGTTCGAAGTCAACGAGGCCTTCGCCGGTGTGCCACTGATGTTCCAGCGGGAGTTCGGAGTTCCCGACCACAAGCTCAACGTCAACGGCGGCTCGATCGCCATCGGCCACCCGCTGGGTTCGACCGGCGCCCGAATGCTCACCGACTTGCTGACCGAACTCGAACGAACAGGCAAGCAGCTCGGCCTTCAGACGATCTGCGAAGCCACCGGAACCGCGAATACCACCATCATCGAACGCATCTGAGGAAGCCATGACCTACGAGATCGTCAGCGGACTGCCATCCACGCACGGTGACCATTACCAGCTCAACACCACAACCCTCATCCGGCACGCGGCGCGCACCTATCCCGAACAGGAGATCGTGTTCCGTACCTCAGCCGGAGGGTGGGACCGATACAGCTACCTCGACGCGTACCGCCGCATCGGGCAGGCCGCAAACGTCTTGCGCAAGCTCGGTGTCGGGCCCGCGGACGTGGTCGGCATTCTCGATTGGAACAGCAAGCGGCACTTCGAGCTGTACTGGGCAATTCCTGGCCTCGCGGCCGTGATGCTGCAGATGAACCTGCGACTGGGAGCCGACGACCTCGGCTATGTCACCGCGCACAGCAACGCGTCGGTCGTCCTGGTCGACGAGAGCTTGCTCCACGTCGCCGAAGCGATCGCGGAGCACGCATCCGATGTCCGCACCTGGGTGGTGATGTCAGATCGCCCGCTCGACGAGATCTCGACGTCGCTGCCGAATGTTCGCCATTTCGAAAGCTTGATGGTCACCGCCGAATCCGACATCGAGTGGCCGATGGTCGACGAGAACTCCGCCTACAGTGCGTGTTACACGACCGGCACGACGGGCCGTCCCAAAGGGGTGTACTACTCGCATCGCGGGATCTACTTGCACAGCATGGCGATGGCCGCCAGGCTGGCATTGAGCGCCGACGACGCGGCGATGCTGATCACACCCATGTTCCATGGGCAGTCCTGGGGTCTGCCGCAAGGCGCGGTCTATGCCGCTGCCAAGGTCGTGCTCCCCGGCCGGTATGTCGCCGAAGACACCTCAGTCCTCGTCGACGCGATGATCGCTGAGCAGGTCACCGTGGCCAACGGCGCTCCGGCGATCTTCCAGCCCATGCTCGACTACATCAAGACTCTCGACACCAAGCCCGACTTCCGCCGCGCCCGGCTGCTTTCCGGGGCGACCGAGCCTGCGTTGTCGCTGATGCGTGGGTTCCACGATCTCACCGGCGCCGACATCATCCACGCCTATGGCGCTACCGAGACGACCCCGCTTGTTACCGTCAACGCGGGGACCAAACCCACGCTGGGTGACACCCTCACCGACGAGCAGAAGTGGGATCTCAAGCGCTGCCAGGGCTTGCCGGTCACCGGGATCGACGTCAGGATCGTCGACGACGAGGGCAATGACTTGCCGCACGACGGCCACTCGGCGGGCGAGATTCTGTTTCGCGGACCGTGGATCATCGAGCGCTACTTCAAGCTCGACGACGATGCCGATCGGTTCATCGACGGGTGGTGGCGAAGCGGCGACGTCGGCACCATCGACGAACGGGGCTACCTCAAACTCACCGACCGCCTCAAAGATGTCATCAAAAGCGGCGGCGAATGGATCTCCTCCATCGACATGGAAAACGCCCTGCTGGCGCATCCGAAGATCGCCGAAGCTGCCGTCATCGGTGTGCCACACCCGAAGTGGCAAGAACGCCCCGTCGCCCTTGTCGTGACCGCCGACGGGCAGGAGCTCCCCCTCGCCGAGATCCACGACCTGCTCGCGAGCGCGTTCGCGAGGTGGCAACTGCCCGACACAGTCCTCTATCTGGACAGCCTGCCCCGCACCAGCGTCGGAAAACTGGACAAGAAGACCATGCGGGCCGCGCACAGCTCCCTCTACGGAGCGTCGCGATGACCACCGCCCAGGCACCCCTGCGTTCGAGCCGCGACGGTCACGTCGTCGTTCTCGAGATCAACCGGCCCGCTGCCCGCAACAGCCTGAACGAAGCCGTGCTCACCGCGCTGAATTCCGAACTCCATGCGATACGTAACGACGACTCGGTCCGTGCCGTCATCCTCACAGGTGCGCAGGGAACGTTCTGCGCGGGTGCCGACATCACCGCCTTCGACGCCATCAGAAATGATGGCCTGCTCGGGAACCGCGCCGCCACCGGTGGCGCCATCTGGGCCGAGCTCGGCCGGTTCCCGAAACCGGTGATCGCCGCGGTCGAGGGGCTGGCTCTCGGCGGTGGGTGCGAGTTGGCGCTGGCCTGTGATTTCGTCATCGCGGGTGAGTCCGCGAAGTTCGGCGTTCCGGAAGTCAAGCTCGGCGTGATACCCGGAGGCGGCGGCACGCAGCGGCTCATCCACGCCGCGGGCAAGCCCAAGGCGATGGCGATGCTGCTCACGGGCGAGCTCCGCTCCGCCGAGTGGGCATGCCACGCGGGCATCATCGCCGAGATCGTTCCCGACGGCGACGCGCTTGCCGTCGCCACAGCGATGGCCACCCGGATCGCCGCGAATTCGCCGCTCGCTGTGGCGCTGGTCAAGGACGCCGCGGTGCAGGCCCTCGAAACCTCGTTGGCGCAAGGTCTCGAACACGAGAAGCGCAACTTCCACGTCGCCATCCATTCCGCTGACAGCCGCGAAGGACAAGCGGCATTTCTCGCCAAGCGCGCACCTGAATTCACCGGAAAGTAGATCCGCCATGAGTGAACTGTTTCCCACGTACCGATCTCCCTGGGAGACCGACGACCAGGCATTGCTGCGAGCACACGCCGCCGAGTTCTTCCGCAAGGAAGCCACACCCAACCAGGAGCGATGGGCAGCGCAACACCAGGTCGACCGCGAGTTCTGGACGAAAGCCGGCGCGGCGGGTCTACTGTGCCTCGACCTGCCCGAAGAGTACGGCGGAGGCGGCGGAAACTTCGGGCACGAAGCAATCGTCCAGCAGGAACTCGTCTACGCGCACGACACCGCGTTCGCGTTCTCCGTGCACTCGACGATCGTCGCGCACTACATCGCGACCTACGCCACCGAAGAACAGAAGCAGCGCTGGCTGCCGAAGTGCGCGAGCGGGGATAATGTCCTCGCCATCGCCATGTCCGAGCCCGGCACGGGCTCGGACCTGCAGTCGGTGCGCACCACCGCGGTGCGCGACGGCGACGACTACGTGGTCAATGGGTCGAAGACGTTCATCTCCAACGCCTCGCATTGCGACCTGCTGGTCATCGTCGTCAAGACCGACCCGTCCCAAGGCGCCAAGGGCCTTTCGCTGCTCGTAGCGGAGACACAGGATCTGCCCGGGTTCGAGCGTGGCCGCGTGTTGCACAAGATAGGCCAGCATGGACAGGACACGCGCGAACTGTCTTTCGTCGATATGCGTGTACCCGCGGCCAACCTCCTCGGCGAAGTCGAAGGGCAGGGTTTCGTCCAACTGATGAATCAACTGCAACGCGAACGGCTGATCATCGGCATCGCCGGTGTCGCGATGGCCGAGGCCGCCGTCGCCGAGACGATCCGATACGCCAAGGAACGCCATGCCTTCGGACAGTCGGTCTTCAACTTTCAGAACACGAAATTCCTTCTGGCCGAGTGCAAGACAGAAGTGCTGGCCGGCAAGACACTGATGGACCACTGCATCCAGCGCCACATCGACGGCACACTCGATGCGACCACCGCGTCGATGGCGAAGCTGTGGGGTACCGACAAGCAGTGCGAGATCGTCGACCGCTGCCTGCAAGTCTTCGGCGGCTACGGCTACATCATGGAATACCCGATCGCCCAGATGTATGCCGCTGCGCGCGTCCAGAAGATCTACGGTGGCACCAACGAAATCATGAAAGAACTGATCTCACGGACTCTGTGATCCCATTCGGCGGCTCACCGGCACCTGGCACGCCCGATACCGCGTGAACCGTCGACGGGTAAAGAGCCGGCTTCGGTTTCAGACCAGCGCCGGTCGGCGTGGCAGGTTTCGAGCGTAGTACGCGGCTTCGTACTCGGCCGGGGTCAGGTAGTCCAGCCGGGAATGTAGGCGTGCGTTGTTGTACCAGTCGCACCATTCCATGAGGGCGAACTCGACCTCGATCACGGTCTTGAACGGGCCGATTCACCGAACGACGTATCTCGCCTCGACCCGGCGGGAAATCCGCCTCGACTGCCAGCTGGCCGGACACAATTCCCGGACGCCGCGAGATCCTCCAAGGAATGATGGGTTGTGGCACTTGGCCTTCCCCGATGCCGACCACAATTACCGGTCGAGGAGGGTAACCACAGACTTGGTTTCGAGATACTCCTCGATTGCGTTCGGCCCGTTTTCACGTCCCCATCCGGACTGCTTGTAGCCACCGATCGGCATCTGCACTCCGCCGGCCCGATGGACGTTGATGCCGATGCGTCCGGCGCGGAGCCGACGGGCGACTCGATGGGCGAGGGCGACATCACGGGTCCAGACACTGCCGGCGAGTCCGTACTGGGTGTCGTTGGCGACAGCTATGGCGGTTTCGAGGTCGGTGTAGGGCATCGCCGCGAGTACCGGTCCGAAAACTTCGTCGCGGACGATCTCCATGGAAGGTGTCGCATCGGCGACCAGGGTGGGTTCGTAGTAGAAGCCTCGATCTCCGATCCGTTTGCCGCCAGTGACGACACGGGCGCCGTCAGCGGCGCTGCGGTCGACGAACCCGGCGACACGGTCGAGGTGTCGGCGGGACACCAGGGGCCCGAGCACCGTGTCGGGGTCGTTGCCGTAGCCGACCTTCATGTCCGCAGCCAGCTCGGCGATCACGTCGGTGAGTTCCGAGTAGATCGACCTGTGGACGAGGAGCCGTGTGCCGGATGTACATATTTGTCCGGAGTTCCAGAAGGCCCCCAGCGCAATGCCTGCTGCCGCCGCAGCGATGTCGGCGTCAGGCGCGACGATCACTGGTGATTTGCCGCCGAGTTCGAGCGAGACCTTTTTGAGGTTGCCGGTGGCCGCAACAACGATCTTGCGGCCGACCGCGGTCGAGCCGGTGAAGCTGATCTTGTCGACGTCTCGGTGTTCGGCCAGCGCCGCACCAGTTGCCGCGAAGCCGGTGACAACGTTGACCACTCCGGGCGGGACCCCGGCGTCGAGCAGTATCCCTCCCAGCACGAGTGCGGAAAGCGGTGCTTCTTCCGATGGCTTCAGCACGCATGTGCACCCAGCCGCCAGAGCGGGTGCCAGTTTCATCGACATCGCGATCAGGGGCGCGTTCCACGGCACGATCATCGCGACCACACCGACCGGTTCTTTGTAGGTGGCGCCGTGCATTCGGCGGTCGGACGGGCCGATGTCGGTCGTGCTGCCGTGGATCTTGTCGGCCCAGCCCGCGTAATAGCGGAACTGGTTGGCGGCCTCGGTGACCATCAGCAGTGCTTGTGACACTGGCATCCCGACGTCGCGACTTTCGACAGCTGCCAGTTCGTTAGCGCGCTCAGCCATCAGATCCGCTGTCCGCCAGAGGATCATGCCGCGTTCGGCACCGGAAAGGCGGATCCAACGCTCGTCGTCGAATGTCCGCCGTGCGGCTCGCACGGCGTCGTCCACGTCTGTCGCCGCGGCCTCGGCTACCCGAGTGATCACCTGCTCGGTGCCGGGATCAATGACCTCGAAGTCACCGTGCTCGACAGCAGAAACCCACGCACCATCGATGAGCAGCTGCCTTGGACCGCCCCATGCCCATGCCACCTTGTTCGGTACGGTCACGGGTGCTCGTGGATGTGAGGCATCGGATGAGGGATCTTGGTTTCTGGCGGCGGGCCCTTTACCGCAGCTGAGTCACCGGCGACCAACTCGACCTCCAGCTCGCGCAGCTCGAGCTCGGTGCTTCCCGCATCGATCACTGCTGCCGGCGTTTTCACGCCGTCACCACGTGTTCGGCGGGACCGCGCATCGAAGTGGCGCTGGTGATCTCCGCACCGCCCGCGCGCAGCTCGGCCCAGTCGGTCGGATCGTGGCTGATCCAGACGGTTGTTCCGGGCTGGGTGGCCAGTAGTTTGATCTTCTGCAAGGAGCTGTGCTTGTTCGGCCGGTCGACATCGAACGGCATGCCGATGGTCAGGTCGACGTTGTCCCACTTGTGCGCCGCGTCGCTGGTGAGCACGAGCGTGCTGTCGTCGGGCATGCGCAGTTTCAGACCGAGCGTGCCGGGGGTGTGCCCGTGCAGCGAGAGCAGGGTGATGCTGCCGTCACCGAAGAGGTCGTGGTCGTAGCCTGCGGGAACCTCGTTCCAGACAATCTTCTGCGCCGCCGCGATGTCGTCCTCCCGGAAGAAGGCCGCGTCGAGGTTCGAGGGCGTCTTGGCGTAACGCAGTTCACCGGCGCCGATGAAGCCCTGCGCGTGCGGGAAGAGATCGAGTCCGCCGGTGTGGTCGAAGTGCATATGCGACAACACGACCCGGCGGACATCGCGGGTGGTGTAGCCGATGGCTTCGATCTGGCGGTCGAGCCGGTACTCCTCGGGAAAGTCGATCCGGAACGCCGCGGCGAGCTCGCCGTAAGCGACGGCCGGGTCACCGGCGCCCACGGTGGCCAGACCGGCGTCGAAGATCAGCAGTCCCTCGTCGTGTTCTATGAGAAACGTCGGAGCCGGGATGGTTTCCTGCACACCGCCGGACCCGAGCATCAGAATGCCGCAGTCGACAGTGAGTTGCGGTGCGTCCAGTGCCCACACGCGGCGGACGGGCTTCGGTGTTGCCATGGGGACTCCAATGTCTTGCCGAGGGTGCCCGGGCGACCCGAAAGGACCGCTAGGCATTATGTATTGCGCATTTTCGATCGCACCGATTCACCAGCATGCCACCACACTTGTGTCCTGGGTCACAGGCTGACACGCATACTATCTTCGCGCTCATCGATTTTCAACAGATGAGTTGATCTTGCCTCTACCTGCAAGAATATGGGCGAATAGCACGCTCTGCCGACCGGCGCAGACACTCACTGCCGAGAGCCCCACGCCGGACCCAGTCGAGAGGGTCGCCGCTAGCTTCTCGCCGAAATTGACAATATTTCGTGCACAATCTCCTAAGCTGCTGTCGGGCACAGCCTCTGGTCCGAACTCTCGTCGATCCGGCATCCCGTTCCGAACCGCCACTCCCCTCCCCATGGCAGCCCCGCCGCCTTCACCTGGAGCGCGCGGCATTCTCCGCAAAGCAAGGAAGACCCGATGAGTTCACACCCAACCCCCGTCACCGCCGGTCGCGACCGACGTAGCCAATTCGCGGTCGTGCTGTTCTGCGCGTTCCTGAACATGCTGGACGGATACGACGTGCTGGTGATGGGCTTCGCGATGCCCCACCTGCCGGACGGTTTCGCCTCGAACGCGCAGAAGGGTTACCTCGTCAGCGCCGCGCTCGCAGGGATGGCGGTCGGCGCGATAGGGCTTGCCCGGTTCGCCGACATCTACGGCCGTCGACGGGTCCTGCTGGTCGGCCTCGCGGTCAACACCCTCGGGCTCGCGGCCTCGGCGCTGTCCACGAACTTCGAGTCCTTACTGGTGACACGGTTCGTCACCGGCATCGCCATCGGCATGATCAGTGTCGTGATCGTCGTGCTCGGCCAGGAGAGCGCCCCAGAAAACCGCCGCAGCATCGCACTCGGCATCGTGATGATCGGCTATCCGGTCGGCACGATGCTGGCGGGCTTCGCCGGCGCGGGACTCATCACCTGGGTCGGTGGCGCCTGGCAGGGCATGTTCTGGGTCGGCGCCGTGCTCGGCGCGTTGTCGCTGGTAGTGACTGCCGTCTTCCTGCGTGAGTCCCCCGACTTCCTCGCTCGCCGGGCTGCCGCGCCGCGAGAGCGCGAAATCGTATTCCCGCGCGCGAATTCGCTTCTCGGGCACGCGCTGCGCACACGCACGGTGCTGCTGGCCGGAGGATATTCGATGCTGACCGCCGCCTACTACTTCGTGGGAACCTGGACACCGCAGCTGATCAAGAACGCCAGCGGTGACGCGGGCAGCGGCGCGCTGGCCGGCATCATGATCGGACTCGGTGCGGTGATCGGCGGTACGGCTTTCGGCGCGGTCGGACTGAGGTTCGCCGGCGCTCGCATAGCTGCGGTGACCTCGCTGGTGGCGGCCGTCGCGATCGCGGTGTTCGCGGTGACCCTGCGCGGGCCGCTCGCGCTGACGACGGCGACCGTGCTCGGCGCGGCGATCTACGCCGCGCTGACCGGCTACACCGCGACCTCCACAGCGGTCTACCCCGTACTCGCACGAGCCAAGGGATACGGGGCGATGATGGGCGTCGGACGCGCCGGGGCGATTCTGTCGCCGATCGTCGCGGGGTATGCGCTGAGTGTGCTGACCCCGCGCACGATGTACCTCGCGGTCATCGTCCCGTTGATCATCGCGGCGGTCACGGCGGTGGCACTGTCGCGCGTCCGCCGCGTCGGCGACGCCGCGGTGGGGGTGCCGGTGCCGGGAGCTTCCCCGGCTGCGGCGGATTCCTGAATCGCCGCCGCCCTCGCGACCTCGCTCAGGATCCGGCGGTGAACATACCGACCAGGGCCCCGGACACCTCCTCGGCGAATTCCTCGACACCGAGACCGCTACTGGCGTCGAACCATTCGCCGATGAGGGCCAACCCACCCAGGGCGAGGTTCAGGGTGATGTGCAAGCGGTCGGCGGAGATGACCTCCGGCGCGGTGGCGAGTTCGTCGACCACGGCACGAAAGATCGACGTCTGCTCTCGTCGGAGTTCGTCGCGCCGCTGCTCGAGCGCCTGGATCGGCACCTGGACCTTGAGGAAGAGCGGAACGAATTCCGGATACTCGGCCAGGGTGATGACGGCTTCTTCGCGGAACATCCGCCGGAGCCGGTCGAGCGGTGGGCCTGCCGATTCCGCGATGACCCGCAGGCGGGGAAACACTTCGGCGGCCGCGTGCTCCATGCAGCGGAGGAAGAGTTCCTCTTTGGAGGGGAAGTAGTAGTAGAGGCTGGAGCCACGCATGTCGAGGACGGCACCGATGGCCTCGAAGTTGGTTGCCTCATAGCCGCCTTCGGCGAACAGCCGCGCCGCGGTGTGCTCGATCAGCCGGACGCGTTCGGCACGTTTGCGCATGGCCCTGGTCCGGGGCTCGCCAGCACCGATGCGCTCGGTACCTACGTGCGGCGCGCTCAACAGCAAACCTCCCTGTCCGACCGGGTACGCCCACGCTGTCGAGGCGATCCCCACACTGCGGCGATTCCACCGAACCTTACACTGCGGCAGCTTGCCACCGTCCAGCATAATATATAATCTACTCCACTATAGAATTTCTGGTTAGTTGAAGAGAGCTGTTCGCGGCTCTCCGCCGACCGTCACACCGGCAGAAGGTGGAATCGTGGAAATTTCCAGCGTGGACGTCGCGCACCCCGACGACGTGCTGATCGGAGGAACCTTGCGGCCCGCCACCGGGGATCGCTACACCATCGTGTCGCCCTCCACCGGCCTGCCGGTCACCGTCGTGCGGCACCCGTCGGTTGCTGACGGTATCGCGGCCATCGATGCCGCCGACGCGGCCCGCGAGACCTGGGCACGCACCGGCCTCGCCGAGCGGATCGCGGCGACCGCGCGCTGGTTCGATCTCCTCGACGCCCGCGCCCCGCAACTGGAGGTGGTGTGGGCAGTCGAGGCAGGAATGCCGCTGCGGCACGGCCGCGCTTTACACCGGTTCGGCACGACCGCCGCGTGGCGCTCGGCAGTCGGCAATGCCGAGGCGATATTGCGCGAGGACCGCCGTTCGTCCGAACTGGGCGATGTGCTGCTACGGCGGGAACCGGTCGGGGTGGTGGTGGCGATCCTGCCCTATAACGGCCCCGTCGTCACGATCGCGTCCAAGGTCGTTCCCGCGCTGCTGGCGGGCTGTCCGGTGGTGATCAAGGCAGCGCCGGAATCCCATCTCACGATGGCCCTGGTCGCCGACTGCGCACTGCGGGCGGGCTTTCCCGCCGGTGTGGTCAACATCGTGTGCGGCCCGGTCGAGGTCGGTCAGGCCCTGACACGTGATCCTCGGGTCGATCTGGTCTCGCTCACCGGCGGGCACGTCGCCGCGCAGGACGTCCTTGCCGCGACCCACGGACGCTACGCGCGAACCCAGCTCGAACTCGGCGGCAAGTCGCCGGCGCTGATTCTCGACGACGCTCCCCTCGACCGGACACTGCGGGCCCTCGTGCCCGGCGCCACCAACGGCACCGGTCAGGTCTGCGCCTCGCTGTCGCGGATCCTCGTCTCCGAGCGCCGCCACGACGAGGTGATCGATAGTCTCCGCTCCGGCTGGGAGCGGTTGACCATCGGTGACCCGCTCGACCCGAAGACCCATCTGGGTCCGCTGATCAACGAGGCGGCGCTGCGGCGCACCGAGAATTTCGTCGCCGCGGCCGAAGCCGATGGCGCGCGGCTGGTCACCGGCGGTCGCCGGCCCGACCATCTGAGCTGCGGATGGTTCCACGAACCGACCTTGTTCACCGGTGTCGGCGAACACTCCGACCTCGTGCAGCGAGAAGTGTTCGGGCCGGTCACGGCCGTGCAGGTCTACCGCGATCTCGATGATGCAGTGCGTCTGGCCAACGCGACAACCTTCGGCCTGTCGGGCGCGGTGTTCACCGCCGACACCGCCCTCGGTGTCGAGGTGGCGGGTCGCATCCGCTCCGGCGCCGTCGCGGTCAACTCCTTCGGCCCCGTGATGAGCGCGCCGTTCGGCGGCGTCGGCGCCTCCGGCTGGGGCCGCGAATCGGGACCAGAGGGAATTCTGGGATTCACCGAACTCAAGCAGATCCTCATCGGGGCGTGAACCCGTGACCCGCGACCCGATGACACCGTCCACCGATGCCGAGCCCGCAGCCCGGCAGGGCCCCCTACACGGCCTCAAGATCATCGAATTGGCCGGGCTCGGCCCGGGGCCGTGGTGCGGAATGCTGCTCAGCGACCTCGGCGCCGAAGTTCTGCGGATCGACCGGCCCAGCGCCGTGGGCGCTCTGCGCACCGACCTCGGCGCGAGCAACGGACGGCAACCGGCCTTCGTCAACGATCGCGGGCGGCGCTCGGTCGCCGTGGATCTCAAACATCCCGACGGCGTGGACACCATGCTGCGTCTGGTCGAACGGGCAGATGCGCTCCTGGAGGGCAACCGGCCCGGGGTCACCGAGCGCCTCGGCGTCGGACCCGAGGACTGCCTGGCCCGCAACCCTCGCTTGGTCTATGGCCGAGCGACGGGTTGGGGACAGGACGGACCACTGAGCCGAACCGCCGGCCACGATCTGAACTACCTGTCGCTGTCCGGTCTGCTGGCGGCCATGGGTCCGGCGGGCGGCCCCCCGGCGATCCCGCTGAATCTGCTCGGCGACTACGCCGGTGGTGGACTCATGCTGGCGATGGGTTTGCTGGCGGCGCTGTGGGAAGCGCGCGGCAGCGGCCGCGGTCAGGTGGTCGACGCCGCCATGGTGGACGGGATCGCCCTGCTGGGCGGTGTCTTCTACGGACAGCGACAAGTGGGGATGCACGGACTCGAGCGCGGAACCAACATGCTCGACGGTGGCGCCCCGTTCTACACCGTGTACGAGACCGCAGACGGCGGCTGGATGGCAGTCGGCGCGATCGAGGCCGCCTTCTTCGCCGAACTCCTCGATGTGCTCGGGCTCGAACCAGAACTCGCCGACATCCAATGGGACCGCACGCAATGGCCACGGTTGCGTATCAGGCTCGCGGCCGTATTCGGCACCCGAACCCGCATGGAATGGGAAGCCGCCTTCGCCGGACGCGAAGCCTGCACCACCCCGGTCCTCGACCTGGACGAAGCCCTGCGACACGAACACGCCAGGGCACGACACAGTTTCGTCCCGGTGGACGGGGTCCTCCAGCCTGCCCCCGCGCCGAGATTCAGCCGGACACCCGGTGCCGTGCAGGGCCCCGCGGTCCCCGCCGGAGCGAATACCTCACGCGCACTCATCGACTGGGGCTTCGACCCACCGGACATCGATGCTCTTCGCGCCACTGGAGCGATCCTCTGACAGACAAGGAACACCGAATGAGTCACTGCCGCCTCACTCACCGGAGCACCCCATGGCGCTGAGCCTGAACTTCATCACCGACGCGATCGCCGCCCAGATGCCCGCGGTCGACCCCCACCGCCCCGCTGTCGCACTCGGCGGAGAAGCCGCACTGAGCTGGCTCGACCTGCGCGCCACCGAACTACGCTACGCACGGGCCCTGCAGCAGGCGGGAGTGCGCAAGGGCGACCGGGTCGGACTGCTGCTGCGCAACTCCACCGACTACGTCGCGCTCTACCTGGCGATCGGGCGCGTCGGCGCGATCGCGGTACGCCTCAACTGGCGGCTCACCGCACCGGAACTGCAGTTCGCGCTCAACGACTCCGACCCCGGGGTGCTCGTGCTCGACGCCGAGTTCGCCGCCCTCGTGGCGGCCATCCGCGACGGCGTCACCGTCGGTACCTACGTCGTGCGCGGCGAGCCCGGAGCACTCGACGGAGCCACGCCACTGTCGGTCTTCACCGCCGAGGAATCGGACGCGACCGGCTTTCCCGTCGTCTCCCCCGAAGACCCGGTGTCGCTGATGTATTCGTCGGGGACCACCGGACGCCCCAAGGGCGCCCTGTTCTCGCACGGCAACGCCCTGTGGATCGGCTCGATCCAGGCCCAGCGCTGGCGGATCGACAGCTCCACCGTGTCTCAGACCAGCGGACCGCTGTTCCACGCCGGCGGATTCGAGGTCCTGTTGCTTCCCGCCCTGCTCACCCACGGCACCGCCATCGCCTTCCCGTCGGGCAGTTTCACCCTCGAGAACTTCCTCCGCGTCGGCGACCAGCACAACGCCACCGACATGTTGCTCTACCCGTTCATGCTGTTCGACCTGCTACGCAGCGGCGAAGACATCACCCACCTGGTGCCGCAGACCCTACGGCGCATCGTCACCGGCGGTGACATCGTCATGCCCTGGGTCAACGACGAACTCGACAACCGGCTACCCGGCGTCGAACTCGTCCAGTCCTATAGCCTCACCGAAGGCGGCGCGGTGAGCACCAGCCTGGAATTCGATGTCGCCCGCGGCCACGAGAGCAGCATCGGCACGCCCCAGGCGATGACCGAGATCAAGGTCATCCGCCCCGACGGCTCACCCACCGACCTCGACGAGGTCGGCGAGATCTGCGTCCGCAGCGGCGGGGTGAGCATCGGCTATTGGAACCGCCCCGAGGACAACCGCGCCACCTTCGTCGACGGCTGGTGCCACTCCGGCGACCTCGGCCGCGTCGACGCCGACGGCTTCCTCACCATCGCCGGACGAGCCAAGGACATGTACCGCAGCGGTGGGGAGAACGTCTACCCCGCCGAGATCGAGATGGTGCTCACCGGACATGCCGACATCGCCGACGCCGCGGTCATCGGGGTCGCGGACGAACGCTACGTCGAGGTCGGCGCGGCGCTGATCGTCGCAGCGCAGGGCAGCGCCATCGACGCGGCGGAGCTCCGGTCCTGGCTGGGCGAACGCCTGGCCAAATACAAAGTGCCCAAACACTTCTACTTCGTCGACGAGTTGCCCCGCAACGCCAACGGCAAGGTCCTCAAGAACGTTCTGCGCGACACCTACGGACAGACCACAACCACGGAGACGAACCCATGACACGAGCAGCACTGTTCGAACAGGCAGGCGCGCCACTACGGCTCGCCGACCTCGACATCGCCGACCCCGGTCCCGGTGAGGTCGCCGTCGATGTGAAGGCGACCGGCGTCTGTCATTCCGATGTGGGAGTCTTCTCCGGCAAACTCCCCGCCCCGCTGCCGCTGGTGCTCGGGCACGAGGGCGCAGGCGTCGTCACCGCCGTCGGTGACGGTGTCGATGAGCTCTCGGTCGGCGACCATGTGGTGCTGTCGTGGCTGGCGAGCTGCGGCACCTGCTACTACTGCCAGCGTGCCGAACAGCACCTGTGCGGTCGGCCGCGCACCATGCTCGGCGCCCACATCCTGCCCGACGGCAGCACCAGGATGAGCCTCGACGGCACACCGGTGCGCCAGTTCTGTGGACTGGGCACCTTCTCCCAGCGCACCGTCGTCCCCGCCGGGGCGGCCATCCGGATCTCCGACCGGGTACCCATCGCTTCGGCGGCACTGCTCGGCTGCGGTGTGCTCACCGGATTCGGTGCCGCGGTGAAGACCGGCGGTGTCCGGGTGGGCGACGCGGTCGCGGTCATCGGCTGCGGCGGCGTCGGACTCAACGCCGTCCAAGGCGCCCGGATCGCCGGCGCCACCACCATCATCGCCATCGACGTCCACACCGACCGGCTCGCACTGGCCACCGAACTCGGCGCCACCCACACCCTCACCGCAGGACCCGACGTGGTCAAGAAGGTGCAGCAGCTCACCGGGCGCCGCGGCGCCGACGTCGTGATCGAAGTGGCGGGTCGGCAGGAAACCGTCGATCAAGCCGTCGCCATGGCCCGCCGCGGCGGCACCGCCGTCCTCGTCGGCGCCGGACCAGGCGTCGGTGTCAGCGAGGTCTTCAACAACGTCGTCATGTCCGGCAAGACCGTCAAGGGCTGCCTGTACGGCTCGGCCCACGTCAAACGCGACATCCCCCAGCTCGTCGAGCTCTACCAGCGGGGCGCGCTCTTGCTGGACCAGTTGGTCACCGAGACCTTCGACTTCGGCGACATCGGCAAAGCGGTCGAATACTGCGCAGACGAGAACGGCGCCCGCGCAGTCGTCCTGTCCTGAGCGCCGACCGGGCTCGGGGTCCGGGGGATACCGAGCTCCGAGCCCGACGAAGGAATACGCCCATGACCGCCTCCGAAACCGGGCCCAGTCACACCTACCCCAACAGCAGACCGTGCGGCGGGTGCCCGGACTCCGCAGGGAGGAGGTCGCTCACCTGGCCCCAGTGAGGGTTACCGGCTCTCTACTCCCTGCGGCTGGAACTGCGGACAATCCGCTTGTGCCTGTCTGGAAGTGGTTCAGAGCCATTCGTCGATCGCGGCGATGTGTGTAGAACGGCCAGGTAGCGGAGGGCGTGTTTCTCGTAGCGGGTGGCCACGGCGCGGTAGCGCTTGAGCCGGTTGATACCGCGTTCGACGGTGTGGCGTTGCCGGTACACGGCTTGGTCGAACGCCGGTGGCCGCCCACCGCGGCGGCCACGGTTGCGGCGATGGCTGGCCTGGTCGGCCGGGCCGAGATGGTGGCAGGGATTCCATGGCGGCGTAGCCAGGCGTGGTCGGCGGCCGAGGAGTAGGCACTGTCGGCCATAACCCGATACGGACGCCGGCGCAGCCGCGCCGGGGCACGCGGATGCCGTCGAGAACGGTCGTGACAGGCGCTAGCTCAGAGCGAACTCCCGAGCGGCGCGCAATGTAGGTGCGACGACGTCCGTCAAATAGGCGGTGTTCGACGAGGTGCCCCAGTTCAGGTGCACGTTGCGACCGCGCTGATAGGGGTGCGGGAAATTCGCGACAATCGTGTCGATCCCGCCGAGGGTGACATATTCGAGCGGCAGCTCGTGGGACAGGGATTCGCAGTTCTCGATCGCCGGATCGATGGCGGAGCGGATAGTGCTGCCTTGCAGAACGCACACCGTCGGCTCCAGGGCACGCACGGTCGCCACTAGGTGCGCGAGGCAGTTCGCGCTCATGACCTCGGTCGCCGCGGAATTCGTCGTCCCCGCCGCGACCGCCGAGCACAACCGCAGATTCACCAGTGCGTAGCAGGCCATCACATGCTGGTACCCCGCATTGGTCAGTTCGAGCAGTTCTCCCGCGCGATCGGCACCAGCTCGGCGCCCGAACGCGAGCCGCAGCGCGCTGGTCGTCCCCCGCATGTGCGGTTTGCGCTGGGAGAAGCTGACATTGATCGCGTTGTCCTGATCCTCCCGCCGCTCCTCGAGGGAGATGTGCTCCCAGGCCCGCCCGACCTCCATCGCGAGCAGCATCACCCGCCAGGGGCGGCCGTCTTCGACCATGTCGTAGTGCAGGCCGATGTGCGACATCTGCCCCTCCCAGAATTCCCGCGGCGGCCGCTTGAGCGTGCCGGATCGGGTGTACAGCGCGCTGTTCCGGCACGACTGGAGGTTTCCGCAGCGGAAACCGCCGGGGCCGAGGACATTGGTCGCCATGTATTCGCGGACCGCCGCGATCCGGTGCAAGGTCCGGGCAGGCTTGCTCGTCCAGGTGGGCACGCCGCGATGCTAGCGGTTCAGGAGCACCTGCTCGGTGACCGCCGGGAGTTTGTCGAAGGAGCTGTGCCTGCTCGGCAGCAGCCGCGTGGTCGTGTCCGGGAGGGCGGCGAGTGTGACAATCGGCTGCCGGGAGCCGTGCGTGCTGGTGGCGAGCCAGCCCGAATGCGCGCGAACGCGACGTCGGTGACCTCCCCGGCGTGGCCGGGATAGGACTGTGCCCGCACCACTCGGGGTCGAGGACTACCAGCGGAGTCTGCCGAGAACTGTTGACAGTCGGCTTCACCGTTGCGGTGGAGCCGGTCGCGCCTACGTGTCATCCCGGAGGTACCGGACGATATACACGCCTGGTCGATCGCTACATGGCTGGTCCGCATCGACCGGTCATCGGGGAAATCGATCTCCAATCGTTTGGAGATCTGCCGCGGGCTCCACGCCTGCGCCCAGCGGCGATCAGCCCGGTGTGGCTTGTTCCGTCCGGTCCACGCGCCGATGTCGGGGCTGGCCACCGCGACCCCGTCAGGCCCTGCGATCTGCCCGGCCAAACGCTGCTGGATGTACTCGCGCAGGCGGGGGTTCGTCGCCAGCTTGGCGCTCTTCGGGCGCCGGGCGAACAACTCGGCTTTCCACTGGGCAACCGACGCGCGGTAATCCATTTCCCGCCCCGAGTCGCGGCATTGCGCCGCAGTTCGCGTGAGATCGTCGACGGGCTACGCCCCAGCACTGCGGCGAGCTGCCGGACACCGTCGCCTCGGGCCCGCAGCAGCGCGATCTCCTCCCGCTCGGCGAACGACAGGAACCGGCCCGACGGAGGGCTCCACGAATACGGCGACATCCCGCCAGCATCACGGAACCACCTCGTCCCGGCGACCGGCGAGACACCCACCGCGACAGCGCATTCCGTCGGCGGATCACCCTCGGCGATCTTGCCCCAGAACGCACGCTCGACCACTCGCTGAGGCCGGGATGCCCCGGCGACCGCATCGGGGCTCGCCCCGTAGCCTCCCGCACCCAATTCGACGGTCTTCCCACAACATCCTCCTGACCTCGGATGTTGCTTCCACCGGTTGAACCTGCTGGAATTCCGTTCCAGGCGATTCGTACATGCGCTCAACAGGTTTCACATGGTCGGGTCGATGGAACGCGTCGGCGCGGCAGGCGATAACGCCGCCATGGAGAGCTTCTTCAGCCTTCTACAACGCAACGTCTTGGACCGGGGACGGTGGGACACCCGCGAGCAGTTACGGATCGCGATCGTGACCTGGATCGAGCGCACCTACCACCGCCATCGACACCAAATCCGCCTCGACCGGTTGACCCCGATCGAATTCGAAACCATCATGTCCTCGGCAGCCACACGGCTGCCTAATCACTGTCGCCTGATCGTGCAGCAGCTCCCACGAGCGATAGAGTGGGAGACAGGTCTGGAGTGGTCACCACACCACCGACCACATCATCAGGCAGGTCGGGCAGGGAGGGCTGGCATGGCTCGAGAGTCGAGCGAGCTCGAAAGACGATTCGCGAACCTGGCACTTGCCTCAGCCAATTTTGGGTATCTGCTTCCGCACGAACCGCTCTTGGTCCTCTATGGCGCATCATCGGAAGTTTGGGCGTCCACTGTCCCGGCTGACTCGGTGGTGGCAGCACGTCAGTTCGGTGAGGTTCTCGCCGCCAAGCTTGGCCACATGGCCGGGGTGCGACCGCCGACGGCAGACCAGTCGTCTCGTCTGCGGGTGCTGACCCGCGCTGGGCTACTGCCTGCGCGAGTCCTTGCAGCGTTCGAGGATCTTCAGGGTTACCCGGATGGTGATGCTGACCGGGCAGAGGTGGCGTCGCAGCTGGTGCAGCGATGCTTTGAGCTGGCTGTCTGGTTCTTTCGACTCCGGACCGCCGACCAGGAGCCGATGCTCTTTGTCCACACCAGCCCGTCCGACCTGCGCATTCTGACAGAGCGAGTGGTTCCGGTGGATGCGGTCGAGCCGCGGCTGCGCCGCGAATTCGACCTCCGAGTAAGGCCCACGTCCCTACCGGCTTCAGAGCGCGAGCGCCTGATCGTAAGTGCCCGCAACGCTGCCTGTGAGCCGCTGGCAGAAGAGGCAATCGCGGCGGCGGTGCAGCGCAGGCTCATCGAGGCGGGGTGGAATCTTCTGGGCCCCGATGCAGATGATGAACGACTCCACTCACTCGGTTGCGTGTTGATCGAGCCTCGTCTGCCTGGCGGCAGCCGTCCCGACTTGCTGCTGTTGGTTGGCGGGCAGGTGGTGGGAATTATCGAGTGCAAGAGGGACGGCGCGGATCTCAGCACGGCTATGGAGCAGGCCGGAAGGCTGGCCGCCGCAGCGACGGCCTCGCCGTGGCCGGTCTGGCGCTCTCCGCTGCCTTATCGGTACGTGAGCGACGGCCAGCGGCTGCTCTTCTACAACGCCAATGAGCCAGACCCGCGCGCCCGGCTGGTCAGCGGCTTCCACCGGCCAGCCACGTTGGCTCGTTGGCAGCATGAGGCAGAAGCAGACGGTGAGGCTCCTACCTATCGCGCCAGGATGGCGGCCCTGCCACCTCTGCAGGAGGGCACGCAGGCGGCCGGACAACTGCGCTTGCCGCAGCTAAAGGCAGTTTTGGCAGTCGAGCAAGCCCTCGCGGCGGGAGATCGCCGCGCTCTGGTCCAAATGGCCACCGGCACAGGACGGAATTATGCCGAGGCATTCGCGGCTTACCGCCAGCTCAGATACGCCAGGGCCGCCCGCATCCTGTTTGTTGTTGATCGCATGGTGATGGTGGATCAGCTACTAGCTGTATTCCGGCAATTCACTTTCCCTGATACGGGGCGGAGTCTGGCTGATGTGTACCAGGTCGCACAGCTAACGCCGACCGGCGTTCCATCATCGGCATCCGTCGTCGTGGCCACGGCACAACGGTTGGAGGGCATGCTTGCAGGCACGCCCGAGCAGGAGCACGGATCCGCCCGTGTATCGGCCTATGAGACCGCCGAGCAGCTCTCGCAGACCGACACCGCGCCGCTCGAAGTAACCTACTCCGCGGCCCTGCCGCCTGACGCCTTCGACCTCGTCGTCGTAGACGACTGCCACCACCAGGTCTACGGACGAGGGCGTGCCCTCCTGGAGTACTTCGACGCTCCGGTGGTCGGTTTTAC
Organism: Nocardia sp. NPDC051929; assembly: GCF_044548645.1. Lineage (NCBI taxonomy): Bacteria > Bacillati > Actinomycetota > Actinomycetes > Mycobacteriales > Nocardiaceae > Nocardia > Nocardia sp. NPDC051929. Next base: position 88,945 of record NZ_JBIUCG010000026.1, read on the forward strand.
CGCCACCCCGGTCGCCCCGGTATTCGGCTTCTTCAACGCTAATCTGGTCAGCGAATACCCCTTCGAACAGGCCGTCGCCGACGGACTCGTCGTGGACTACGCCCTCTACCAGGTACGGTTCGAGCCGTCCGGACGCGCGGCGCTGATGCCGATGACCGAGCACATCACCGCCAATGCTCCACGCCGCGCCTGGTACGAGCAGTTGGACGAGGACTTGGCGCACGCAGGACCGCCCAGCGCCCCACGGATCGTGAGGTCGGAGCAGCTCGCTTCTGTCGTGACGGCGTTTCGTGATGAACTGCCTACGCTGTTCCCCGAGAGGGCGCCTGAGGGCAGGCTGAGCGTCCCCAAAACCGTCGTCTTCGCAATCAACGACGCGCACGCGGAAGACGTCGTGCACCACATCCGCGAGGTGTTCGGTGCCGACGATCCCTTCTGCCAGAAGATCACCATGCGCAGTCATAACCCGGATCAGCTGCTGAGGGACTTCCGGACCGTTCCGCAGTTTCGGATTGCGGTGGTAGTGGACATCATGTCCGACCCCACCGACATGCGGGCAGTCGAGTGCGTGCTATTCCTGCGCGATGTCCGCTCCGCCGCCTATTACGAGCGGCTGCTGGCACAAGGGGCGCAGCCCATCGCGCCAGCGGTGCTCCGCGCGGTCACCCCAGGAGCATTCGCCAAGACCCAGTTCGTCGTGATCGACGCGGTGGGAACTTCTCGTCACCATCACCGACGGCTCGTCAATGTGACCGATGCGTCCGGCCGGGCTGGCCGGCGGGCCCTGGAGCGTCTGCTAACCCGCACGGTGGACGCCGACATGACCGCTAACGAGACGGCCGAACTCGGTGTGCGGCTTGCTCGGATCGTTCCCGGGTTGAGCGACGCCGATAGCGCTTCCGTGCGGAAACTGGCTGGCTTTTCCTTGGAAGGGTTGGTGGCTCGGCTTCTCGGCACCGTCGATCCGGATCATATGGCGCAGGTCCACGCAGACTGGGGGTCGGAGGCCGTCGAGGAGGAAGTCCGCGATGCTGGTGCACTGCTGGGCAACAGGCCTGCGCTCCGGCAGATGCTGCTCCGCCTCTACGACCGCCCGGCTGCACCTAAAGCGGAGGAGCCCACCAGACAGAATGCGGCTGCCGGTGGCATGCGACGGCGTCTGGCCGCGTTCATGCAGCAAGCCGGGCCCTTCACACCGGCCCAGGCGTGGTGGATCGAGAACATTGCGGAGGCTACTGCCATCGCCGAGGACCGATTTGATCCCCGAGACCTCGACACGATCCCATTCTCGGGACGGGGTGGCACCGATGGGTTCCTTGCCACGTTCGGCGCCGACGCCGCGATCGACCTTCTCAACAATTTGAGTGAGGCGCTCGCTTGAACCGTGACCTTCCCACCGGATGGACCCTGTTGAAGTTGGCTGACGTCCTGCGCGAACCGTTGGCCAACGGCCGGTCTTTGCCCGCCCGCGAGGGCGGCTTCCCCGTGCTGCGCGCGACGGCTCTTCGCCCCGTGACGGTGGACTTCACCCAGACCAAGGGCGGCGACGAGACGGCTCACAACAACCCGCCTGCCCTGGTCGAACCCGGTGATCTGCTGGTCAGCCGGGTCAGCGGCTCTCGCTCCCTGGTCGGCGAGGGCGCTTTGGTGGACGCACCTCCCCGGACGACAGCGTTCCCCGACACCATGATTCGCGTACGGGTACAGCCTTCCCTGGTCGCCCCGCGATACCTCGCGCACTTATGGAATTCGCCGGTGGTGCGCCGCCAGCTCGAGGACCGGGCCCGGCAGGGCGGCGCTACGATATACCGGATCAACCACCGTGACCTGGCGCAGACTCTGCTTCCGCTCCCAGCACTTGACGAGCAAGTCCGGATCATCAGTCTGGTGGAGGACCATCTCGCCCGGATCGACGCCACCACGACCCGCACCTCCGGGGCCGTCAATCAGGCCGATGAACTGGTCCAGGCAATGAGCGCCCAGGCCAGCCTCGGCGGGCTGTCCGGTGCCGACCGTGCCCCAGGAAGCCTGCCGCCCGCAGGCACCCACGACGGCACCCTGCCGTCCTTGCCCGCCGACTGGCGGTGGACCCGCCTGGAGAGCGTCGCCGAGGTGACCCTCGGGGTAACCAAGACCAGCAGACGGCGGTGGGATCCCACGGAAGTGGAGGTCCCCTGCCTTCGGGTTGCCAACGTGCAACGAGGCAGACTGGCCCTGGACGACATCCACATAATCCGGTTGCCCATGCAGAGGGCCCAGGCCGCCCGCCTCCGCACCGGTGACGTGATCCTGGCCGGCGGCGGAGAAGGTGGCCAGCTGGGCCGCGGCTGGATCTGGGAGGAGCAGGTTCCCGACTGCGTCCACCAAAACCATGTGTTCCGAGCGCGCATCACCCATCAGCAGCTACACCCGAAGCTCCTAGCCTGGCACACCAACGGATTCGGTCGCCAATGGTGCGAACGCAACGCCACGCAGGTCACCGGGCTTGCGTCCATAAGTCTCGGGAGAATCCGGCTGATGCCAGTGCCCGTCGCGCCACCTGAAGAGCAACAACGGCTGGTCTCTCTGGTCGATGCGCACCTCACGTCCCTGCAGGCCGCCTCCGCCGCAGCCCAACGAGCGGTTGACGTGGCCGTCCGGCTGCGGAGCAACCTGCTTCAGCAGGCGTTCACGGGCCAGCTGTCCCACACCGCCCCCCCGTTCGGGCAACAGGAGTCGTCGCTGTGAACCCACCTTCCTCCTCTCGCTCCGGGCCCGACCCAAACCTGGCCAAGGTCCTGTGGTCCTTTGCCGACGTGCTGCGAGAAGACGGAGTCTCGGGCATCGAGTACGTCGAGCAGCTCGCCTGCCTGATCCTCCTCAAGCTGGCCCACGAACAGAGCCAGCGTCCGCTCAACCCTGTGGACGTGATCGGCTACGACGCGTGGGCAGCGATCCGTTGGAGCTCAGGTGAGGACCAATGTCAGCGCTACGAACAGGCCCTGGACCGCCTTGCATACGGGCCGGGCAACCTCGGACTGCTGTTCGGTAAGGCTCAAAACCGCATCTCGGACCCCGTCAAGCTCAGCCGCCTGGTCGACCTAGTCGATAGCTACCGCTGGTCAAGGAGCGACAGCACTGGCAGTGGCGCGGTCTTCGAAGCCCTGTTGGCTCGGCTGACCGCCGACACCAAGACCGGCACCGGGCAGTTCTTCACCCCTCGCCCGCTGATCGAAGCGATCGTGCAGTGTGTCCAGCCGGGAGTCGGCGACACGGTCATCGATCCGGCCTGCGGCACTGGCGGCTTCTTGACCAAGTCGTTCGAGTACCTGATCGAGCACTTTCCCTCCGGCGTCACGCGCGCCGAGCGTACCCGACTGACCGAGGGCGCATTCGGCGGCACCGAACTCGTCGATGCCACAGCACGGCTGGCAACGACGAATCTCCTCTTGCACGGACTGACGCGGGCCGACGCCCATCCCTTGATCGCTGTAGGCGATGCGCTCGCCCAGCCTCCGACACGGCACGCGACCCTGGTCCTCACCACGCCCCCGTTCGGCAGGCGGTCCACGATCGCAAGGGAGACGAACAGGTACTACCGTCCTGACTTCTGGGCAGAGACCGGCAACCGGCCGCTCAACTTCCTCCAGCACGTCCACAGCCTGCTACAGCTCAAGGGCCGAGCAGCCGTCGTGGTACCCGACAATGTGCTGTTCGAAGCCGGAGCTGGCGAGCATGTCCGGCGTCGGCTCCTTGAAGCGTGCGATGTTCACACCCTGCTTCGGCTTCCGCCAGGCGTCTTCTACGCAACCGGCCTCAAGACCAACGTCCTATTCTTCGACAAGCCCGCTCCGAGGGCGGACGGCAGGCCGTCGACCAAGCAGCTGTGGGTGTATGACCTGCGCTCCCACCGCCCCGTGCCCACCAGGACGACCACACTGACCGGCACCGACTACGAAGACTTCGTGTCCGCGTACCGGCCAGGCCAGCCCCGCAGCGAGCGGGTCGAGTCGCACGTGTTCCGGTCCTTCAACGTGGAGGACCTGCTCGCCCGGGACCGCACCAACCTCGATCTTTTGGCCGTTCACCCACCGGATGATCCGTTTGCACCCGCCGAGCCCGAAGCCGACCTGCATCACATGGCACAGGAAATCGCGGGTGAGCTTCGCTCGGCCCTGAAAGAGTTGACCGCTCTCACCCAAGCGCTGCAACCGTACGGCGCACGCGGCGACCGTCCGGATCGGGGACCAACGACGTGACCGCGACTGTATCCGCTGCGACTGGGGGAAACGCATGCGTCTGCTGCGCCTGAGCCTTCCCGCCTACCGCGGGCTGCGCGACTTCCACCTGGACCTCACCGATGCGGTGGATGGGGGTCATGCCATCGCTACGCTGATCGGCCCGAACGGCGGTGGCAAGTCGCGGGCCCTGCACGCGCTCGCCGAGATCTTCGGTGCCCTGCACCGGCCGAAACACCGTACGGCTTTCCCCTTCGAAGTCCAGTACGAGCTGCGCGACACGACTGTCCGGGTCGTGCAGCCCGCCCGCTCAGCGACCCTCGAATTGACCGTGGCCCAGGCGGGCCGCAAGCCGACAAGAGTGCCGAGGGCGCATTGGCCGCGCCATCTCCCCGACCATGTCTTCGGCTATCAGGCCTACCCACACGCCCCCTGGACTGAGGAGTTCGATCAGCACCGCCGCTTCGCGACGCGCCGCCTAGGAGATTGGCGCCGACAGTTGCGAGAGGATCTCGATACATGGCTCGCCAGCCGGTCGCCCGAGGATGCCTGGCCGGAACAACTCACCCTCCCAATCCGCTGTCCCCTGTACACCCCCGTCTTCCTGTGCACCCCTGCCCACTTGCCGCTACTGCTTCTGGCGCAGACGACTCACTGGGCCGACTCGTTCGGCACCTACTTGAGGGAGCACTCTTACATCCAGCACGTCGCCTCGGCCGTCCTACGCGTGAAAGCACCCCGCACCGTGCGCGGGGCGCTGTTGGCTACGCTGCCGTATTGGGGCCTGGGCGGGCCCGCACGCACGCTGTTCGCGGCCGTGGCCGAGTCCGGCCGCTTCGGCCCGATTCCCGACGCCGACCCGGTGGACGGCACTGGGAGCCCCGCCGACGGATTCCGGATCGTCCTCGGCACCGCCGAGGACGTCCGGGCCTTCCGTAACCTCTTCGACAGTGACCTGTCGATGTTCGGGCTGCTCGCCACCCTGCTCGACGCCGGGTACCTCACCGTCGAGGTCCGCCTGCACAAGACCGGCGCAGTAATGCTCGGACTGGACGACCTGAGCTCCGGAGAGCAGCAACTTCTGACCATTTTGGGCATGCTGCGGCTCCAGCGCGCGCAGGAGTCACTCTTCCTCCTGGACGAGCCCGACTCACACTTCCACCCCCAGTGGAGCCGGCGCTGGTACAGCTCCGTGCGCGCTGTGCTGGGGACGCATCGGGACTCGCAGTTCATCACGGCCACCCACGAACCCCTGCTGGTGGCCAACATGACCCGCCAGCAGATCCGGATCGTCTCTACTGATCAGCAAGGACGGGCTACTGCCGTGATTCCCGAGGCCACCCCGCGGGGCCAGGGTGCCGGCGGCCTGTTAACCACTGATCTGTTCGGGCTACCCACGCAACTAGATGAACACACACAAGAGCTGATTGACCGCCAGTACGCACTGTTGCCGGCAGCAGCGCACGACGAGGTCCTTCAAGAGGAGCTCCGCGAGGTCACCGGGGAACTCGACGCGCTGGGCTTCTCGACCGCGAACCGCGATCCACTCGTGGCCGCCTTCCTCGCCGAGCTTCACCGCCGACGCCGTGCCCTCGTCGAGGCCGCGACCGGCGCCAGCCCTCCGTCGCCGCAGGTCTTGGAGGCCATGGTCGCCGAACTGTTCAACGAGCACTTCTCATCGGTGATCTGACGCCGATGAGACATGTGGATATGAGTGGGCTCATCTCCCCACCGGCTTGGGGGGCCAAGACCAAAGCCACCCTGAATGCCGTGCGGGCCGCGATGACCAGCAACATCAAGCGCGTCTTCACCGAGCACTGGGCTGATGACGAGGTGCGTGACCCACTGCTCGCGCTCGTCGGGCAGAAGTGCTGGTACTGCGAGACCACCATTCAACGCGCGGATGTCACCGTCGATCACTACCGGCCGAAGTCCGAAGTGCTCGGCGAACCAGGCCATGATGGTTACTGGTGGCTTGCCTACACGGTCGACAACTATCGCATCGCGTGCAAGCACTGCAACAGCGGCGGTGCCCGGTTCGACGGCATGCGGGAAGGCCGAGCGAAGGGCAGCCGGTTCCCATTGCTGGCTGGACCGCGCGCCTGGCACCAACACGACGACTTGGGGCTGGAGCAGCCCGTCCTCTTGGACCCAGCCCGCATCGGCGATCCTGACCTGCTCGGATTCGACACGGCCGGCTACGCCCGGCGCAGTCACACGCCTTACTCCGAGGCCGAGGCACAACGCGGGGTGTGTCGCGCCGACGAGACCATAAGGATCCTGGCGCTCAATGCCTCCCAGATCACGGAACAACGCTGCTTCTTGATGAAGGAGATCGAGATACTCGCCCAGATTCCGGGCGCCCTGCCCAGCGTCCAGGCACTGATTGCCGCGAAAACTGCGACTACGGCGCCATGGAGCGCAGCAGCCACCGCTGCCCTATCCCTGCACCGTGCATGCGCCCAGACGAGACACGAGCCTGATCCGTCCATAGCGCAGCGCCCAGCCACCCCGGTCATCGACCTGGGGCATTCGACGGTTGACCTGAGAGACTTACTCAAGTACTTGGACCCCGCCGAATTGGCCGTCGGAATCGGGCTGACCGGCCGTCACAACAACAAGGTGCACTCGGGAGTGCTTAAACCAGACGGTCGCATCAGCGTCTGGAACCGCCCGTGGGGCACTCCGAACTCTGCCGCCCGGGCAGCCACCGGTAGCGACGACATCGACGGCTGGACGTTCTGGCGACTGACGACTGACGGTGTCGAGCAGACGCTCGACGCATTCCGCGCCACACACGTCCCTCCGGGCACAGCGACTTAGCGACTTGGCGGCGCCCGGCCAGCCCGGTGGGACCACGGGCGGGAGCACACGTTTGCGGGGCCCGGGCCATGACCCGTGCGTCGCGGTGACGCTCCGTGCGGACGCTGGTCGCGGCCGGCCTTCCCGGGGCCGAGACCATGAGGGCCAAGGGCCAAGACGCGAACCGTCCTCGTCCCATTCTTCTACCGGCAGGCGGGCGAGGCGTCAAACTGAGGTTCACCCCGAATGCTGGACGGGGGTTCAAGCAGCCTTCGCTGCGATTGTCAGGGACTGGTCATATCGGATAGAGCCGAGTATCCCGAAGGGGGAGCGCCGTCGATGATTGTTGTATCGGTGTCTCCAATTGTCAACCGAGGCAACGAGCTCAGCTCGGGTGGTGTAGGTGTGGCGGTAGTGTTCGTGTTTGAAGGTGAACCAGAACGATTCGGCGGGACTGCTGTCCCAGCAGATGCCCATCACACCCATCGACCGTTGTAGTTGGTGGGGTTTGGCAGGCCTGCACTGTCAACCCGGTCAACTCGCCGCCACGATCGGAGTGCAGGTCGGCCACGACGTGGGCCGGGACACGACGGTAGTGCCCGTCATGGATCGCGCAAAAGAACATGTCACGCTCACCACAGATCAGGTAGGTGACATCGGTCAACCACACCGCGTCGAGAACGGCCCTGGTCGAAGCGGCGGCGTACCAGATCCGGCGGGAATACCGGCGGACCGGCGGTGGCGGTTCCACCACTGCCTAACCGATCAACCACAATCCGCGCTCTCGCCGCGCCGAATCATGGGGCTGCTGTACGGAGTACGGAGAGGTGACATCGTCGTCTCCCTCCCCGTACGCGGGCATTTGAGGAGTGTGTAACGGACACCTCACCCCAACGAGCAGGGCCGACTCTGCACTCCGTACTGTCGGAGCAGCCCGCGCGATCAGCGGCATGAGCCTGTGTCCGATGAACAGTCTCATAGGTTCGGCCTGCTAGTGCTCGGTATCGCCGTAAGGGCTCACGACGTGCTCTTGACGTTTCGGCTATCCTGAAGCGCCACAACGAGATACAGCGTCGGGGCAGCGTTGAAGAATGGGGGGATATGCGGCTGTCGCGTGACATCACCAGGTTGGCGTTTCTGCTGGAGGTGGACGGCACACCACGGGCCTGCCTGGCCGTCGGGCTGTCGGTGATCAGTCCGTTCAGCTCCCACGTGGGAGCAGCAGCGAGCCCGTTCAGCCGCGCGCATTCGTTCGGCCTCCGAATGCTGAAGTCGGTGGACGAGCTGAGTTTCGAACGCCCTCCGAATCCCTGGGGGTGGTACGTCGAGCAGGCCGCCGACGACACCCTGTCGGTCCGCTGCCCAGACAACGAGCCGCTCGTGCCCGCCCTTGACGTCGACCTGCCACCCGGCTGGGAGGAAACAGCCAAGGCCACGCGTGAGGTCATGCTTGTGGTGTCGCACATGCTGTCTGCGACGGATGATCCCTTGAGCGCGCTCGCCGGAGAGATTGGGAATCACTCGGTCTGCGCCGGTCTGATACGGTTCGGGGCGCCCGAGTTCCGAGTGGATAAGGTGACTGTCTGGAATCCGCTGGGCGAGCTGTGGGACTTAACAGCCGACGTCGCCCAACAGATCATCTCGCTGGACGAGGCGAAGCGGCGGGCCCGTGTACTGGCGCAAGACGAATTCTTCTGTGCCGCTTTTGAGGACACGATCGATTCGTACATGCGGGATGAAATCGATCGGCCCGGCATATTCGGCTCCCAATATACTCATTGGCGGCTAGTCACCGAGGTCGCCGATGCCTGTGGAGCTGAAAAAACTTGGCAGATCGCGGCGAAGCGCACTGTTGAGGCCGCGGTCGAGGTAGTAGCGGAGCAGTGCGACCGCGCGGTGTTCAACGACGCCGAGGCGGTGAACACACAGCTGATCGCCCGGCAGAGCAACCCGGTCGACGCGCTGGTAGCGGGTGCCCGGTTGCGGTTGGCGAGCCGGGGACCAACGGAACTTGGTGCCGACGAGTACGCGCACGTTGTGCAAACGACCGGTGTGGCCCGACTCACTGCGGACCTGTATCGCTGGTGGTTCACAAGGGGAGAGTTGTTCCAGAAGGAGATTCCCCGGCTAATCAAGGAAGCTGCAGCGCTGCTGACGCGGGCGCTGGAACTGGATGGGGCTACGCCATTGCTGATGATCACGTTGGCGCAGATCTACATGGACGAGAACGGGGTCAACCAGGACGCAGCGGTGGCCGCGATGTCGCTTGGCGCGACCACCCCTGACCTCGCTCTGTTCCTGTTCAGGGTGGTCGATGGTGCTGGCGAACCGCAAGTGTTCACAACGCCGTTCGAGGAGTTCGTCACCACATGGGGCAGGACGGTCACCATGAAGGTGATCAGCCAAGGCGTCAACCTAGCGCGCGAACGTGCCGATCAACGGCTACTACGCACCGTGCTGGACTGGGCGGACAGACTGGACGTACGGTGGGATGCGGCGCACCGCAGGCAGCTGATCGAGGCACGGGCACACGTGCTACCCGACGATCCCACCTCCTGCCACGAGCCTGCGATGTCCATGCCGGACGCATGGACACCGGCGCAGCGAACGGCGGCGATGTTGCATGCGGCCGCGCACGCCCGTGATCGCAGAGAACCGGCCATGGGCCTTACCCTGCTGCGCCAGGTCAAGGGTGATCGAAGCGACGTGGTCGGGCTGTTGTCGGCCGATTTGTACTACCAGGCCGCGACTGTGGGTGAGCCGCGCACTGACCCAGTCGCGTTCCCCTGGGGTTACTACACGTACGCGGCCCTGGGCTACGCGTCCCTTGGCTTCACGGAGCTCGCACAGTCGAGTCTGGTGCCGGTCGCCCAGCACGTCGGCAACCTGCGCGGCGACGAGCTGCGCGGTGCGTTGGCTGCGATCATCGTCGACCTGCCAAACTTCGACGGCAGCAGCGCATTCGGGCTCGGCGAGATTCTGCGAGACATCGCGCACACGGCGGTATGGCAGATAGTCGTGGAATACGAAACGGTGCCGTGGGGACTCATGCTTGGGCTGCACCAGGCGGCGAAGGGACCGGAACTGGGCTCGTGGTGGCGGATCGACGGACCGGTCGCCCTACCAATGTCCATCCAGCACTTCATCGCACGACTGCAGGACCTCGGACAGTGGGCCGTCGGATCGGACGCGAACCTGCTGGACGAGGCCGACGATCGACCGCACGGCCGAGACGACAGCGAGATCGCCCGGAACCTGCGGCGGACCGTCTCGTCGCTCATCGACGCGGAACTGAGTCGCCGCTCGACGCCGTTGGTCGACGATCAGTATCTTTGGGCGAAAGCTCCCACGCTGCTCGATGATCGGACTGTGTTGCTTACCTGGTTCCTACCCAGGTTCGTGAACGGTGCTGTTGTCCTATTCGCCGTAACCAGACAGGGCCGCTGGCTTTTGGTCACCCTCGGTGAGGGGAAAGGTGCGACCAGGCACCCGGTGGCGGACCTGGTCGAGTCGATCCGGGACGAGGTCCAGCGCGACCCGCTGTTCGCCGACGTGACCCCTGAGGGTGTCCGACTGCTGGAGCTGGGCGGGAACCTGACCGGCGATCACTGGTCGGAGTGGCGTGCACAGGGAAAGGATCGGCTGCTGGTCTGGCCGCACGGCGCCGTGCATTACCTACCGATAGCGTTGTGCCACAACGCTGGTCGCCTGATCGCCGACGACTGGACGGTCACGACGATCGCTGGACTCGAGTCCCTGGTCTCGGTCGACGGGCGCGCGAGGCAGTACGGGACGACCGTGCTGGCCTCCGCCGCCGGGGGCGTTCCCTTTGGCATGCACAACGAACCCGCGCTGGAGGAGCACGCTCGAATGGTAGCCGATGCGATAGGCGCTGAGGCGGTCACAGGCGCAGGAGCGACGCGCGCCAGGCTACTGGCCGCACTGTCCACTTCCGACGTCGTCCATATAGCCGTGCACGGGACGATGGACCAGGACGCGCCTTGGCTGCAATGCCTCTACCTCACTCCGGACAACGACGATGACGGCCGGGTTTTCGCGTACGACTTCCTCGGCGTCGACCTGCGTGGCGTCCGCCTGGTCACGCTCGCCGCATGCGAATCGGCGCTCGGTCGGTTCGACCATGGCGATAACGTCCGCGGTATTCCGTCCGCGCTGATCACCGCGGGCGCTCAGGCGGTCGTCGGCTGTCTGTGGCCGGTGCGCCCAGCGCCTGTCGCGTACTTCTACCACCACATGCACCGGCGGATCGCGGAGGGCGCTGATCCGGTAGCGGCGTTTCGCGAGGCGCAGCTCACAACTCGGATTCAGCACCCTCAATACCGTGACTGGGGAGCATTCACGTACCTGCACGGTCGGAACAAAGGAGTCACAGCGTGACCGAGGTCATGATGCACGACATCGAGCTCGAGCCGGAGCCGATGCTCGGCCGCCAGATCGACAATGGGCCGCTGCGCGGCAGGTTCACGTTCGGCTGGGACGTGCTGGGCGCCGACCACGAGACCGTGCGAGCGGACTGGCTTGCCTACGCCAAGGCGGCGCCTAACCGCGAGTTCCGCCAGCTGGTGATGGTGTGCTCGTTCCGCCCGGAGACGCCGGAGAGTAAGGGCGTCTTCCGGCACGCTTCGCTGGGTGTCAAACTGTCCACCATCCCAGGCCGCACCGCGAACCCATTGGCGCGGCTGATCGACCCCGGCGAACGCACGCGCCCCATTCCGGGTCCTGGTACGGGAATGAGTTTCACTGTCAAGGCGGTAGTGCTGGACGTGGGCGTACAGAAACCACCTAGCGCCGCCGCGGCGAACGAGGAGTGGATCGTTCGCGGACACGGTGCGTCGCAGCCGAACCCGCAGTGGGAGTTCCGCCCGGTCAAGCGGTTCCCACTGGTCGGCGATCACCCCGTAGCCGCGCTCATTGAACTGGTGCCGGATGCGGTTAACGCCGCGGAGGTGCTGGTGGCGGCCGAGTTGGAGCACCGCAGTTGGGGCGTTCGTCGTTATCGAGCGAAGCTCGGCTCTCCGCACGCCATCCTGCTATGAGTTGTTCCCGTTCAAGCGGCCAGATCATCGCGCTTGCGCGCACATGAAGCGGGGGTTACGTCGTGCTCGGCGGCTACGACGTGGTTCTTCGACACGGAATGTGCAACCTGAATGCCCACACCACGACCGCCCCGTGGTCGAGTGCCACTTCTGCTCGACAGTGAAAACCGTATAGGATCCGACGTTTCAAAGCCGTCGTCCCTCGGCACCGACGCAGTCACTATCGGCCCACCCCGCGTCTACGGGCTCGCGCTCAGCGATTGGCGCAGCGCTCGCGGCGCCGCAGAAAACATCGTCGCCGAACTCGACCCCACCGTCGACCTCCCACACCTCGGTACTCGACCTCACTCCCGACGCGCTACACCAGATCTGACATCACCAGCCGATTGTCCAGTCGCGTTGGAAAGGTCGCTGAAATCGGCTAGCCATTTCAGGATGCTCATACCGACTTGGTGGAAGCGATGTGGTTGAAGACCGATCTGGGACATCCGTCCGCGCCGGGCCCGGGGTCCCGGGTCCGCGGACCGGCGGGTAGCGGTATTACCACTGCCTAACCGATCAATCACGATCCCCGCTCTCGCCGCGCCGAATCATGGGGCTGCTGTAGGGAGAGGTGACATTGCGCCCTCCCTCCCCGTATGCGGGCATTTGAGGAGTGCGTAACCGACATCTCACTCCGATCAGCACCGACTACTACAGCCGGGTCGAGCAGGGCCGCCGACTCGCGTCCATATCGTTGCTGTCCACCTTGGCCGAGGTCCAGCGGCTCGACGACGACCAGCGGGCCTACCTGTTCGAACTGGCGCGCGAATACCAGTGCGAACCTGACCGCGACCGAACCGCGGAGCCGAAAACACGCTGGCAACGGCTCTTGGACCAGCTGGCCGAATCACCAGCGCTCGTCCTCGGCCCCTTCGCCGACATCGTCGCCTCCGCCGAACCGGGATCTCCCGCAGCAGCGGCCCTCCGCGTTCTTTCTGCGGACCTTCCCGGCCACCGGCTGCCGCACTGACCAAGGCGTGGACGACCACGACACACGATCGCTCACGCACGCGGTCCTACAGATGTTCGGCGTAGAAGGCCTGCAGCTTCTCCAGCGCCTGGTCGACGTATTCCTTCTTGTCGTACAGGTCGTAGTGGCTCGCGCCCAGCACGACGAAGAGGTTCTTCTTCTCCGAGCGGGCACGGTCGTAGAGTTCGAAGCCGTCGCGATAGGAACCGAACCCACCGGGCACATCGCCGACGATAATCTGCAGCGGCTGAGTCAGCAGCACCTCGGCCAGATGGAAGGCGTCGAAACCCAGCGCCGCCGACAGACCGGAGAACCGCAGTTTGTTCGGCGAGTTCGGATTCTGGCCGCGCGGCGTGGTGTAGTACTCCACCGCGTTCACGACGTCGACGTCGGTGAGCCCCGCCTGCTCACGAGCCTCCACCGAGGGCGGAATGTAGGTGGTGATCACCGGGTCACCACCACGCGCCTCCGCGGTCCGCTGCTTACCGATCGCCTCCAGTGTCGCGACCGCCGCGTTCGGCGACATGTCACCCTCACGCATGATCCGGCCGTAGTTCGCGGCCACCACGGTACCCAGCGCCTTGATCCGGTGCTCGGTCATCGTCGCGTTGGCCGCGTAGGCCCCACCCCCGCAGACACCGAGCGCACCGATCCGCTCCTCATCGACGTAGTCGAGCGTGACGAGATAGTCCACCGCACACCGGAAATCCTCGACGCGAGCGGCCGGGTCCTCCAGGTAGCGGGGTTCACCACCGCTCTCACCCTGATACGACGCGTCGAATGCCAAGGTCACGTACCCCATCTCGGCGAGGCGTTCACCGTAGACGCTGCCCGCGGTCTGTTCCTTGTAACTGCTGATCGGATGACCACATACGATCGCCGGATACTTCTTCGACGAGTCGAACCCCGGCGGGAACCGCAGATCAGCGGCCACATCGATGTCCTTGTTCTTGAAACGCACAGATTCCACCTCGAAAGCTCCTCGTCTTGTCGGCGCCACGCGTACAACTCGTGCACACTCGATCGTCGCGCCGATGCCAAGAGACAGCCAGGGACAAACTCGACCCAGGAACCGTCGCGTAGGCGCAGAGCAACCCCGACGCCCAACAGGCATGATCACGTACGGCGAAGCGGCCGTCCCGCCCGGAGCAAAACCGGCGGTAAACGCAGGTAAGAAGGCAGAAAGCAGGTCAGACCCGGTCTCCGACCGCACCTGACCTACTACTCTGTGGAGCTACCGGACCCCTGACCCGCTCAGGAGTTCAAACACTTATGATCACCGCCCGGCCCGTCTACAGCCTGTAGTCCGCTTCGACTCCCAACTGACCACGCGAAGACCGCAGGTCGTCCCCGTTCCCGTCTTCGATGTGCCCCGCCCGGGAGCCTGGCGGGAACCGAGCAGGTCAGCACCTATCACGCCCGGACCGTGGTGGCGGCGCTCGCCTTCGCCGGTCTGCCGGCTGTCGTGCCGACCACCGCCGGCCCGCAGCCTGCGCGGCTGCCGGGGACCCTGCACACCGGACCCGACTCGACCCTCTGGGTGATCACCACGACGTTGCTGACCACAGTCGTGGACACGCCGGCCTCCCTGCGTTTCGACCGGCATCTCGTGCTCCGAACGGCGACCGCCGGGCCGTCGGCAGACCAGCGGTGCTGCCGCCCCGGACAAGGCCGCGGGCCCGGCACCGCGTCAGCGATGCCGGGCCCGCGAATCGTGGCTGCGGTCAGAGCTTTTCGGTGAAGAACGGTGTCAGCGCGGCGACCGCCTGGTCGACGTATTCGGGCTTGTCGTAGAGGCCCACGTGGCCGGCGCCATCGACGAGGACCAGCGCGGTGGTCTCCGGCAGTCGCTTGTGCAGGTTCTCGGCCTGCCACAGCGACCCCGCCGCGGTGCCCGCGACCAGCAGGACCGGCCGGTCGAGGAGTTCCTCGGCGCGGTCGAAGGCGTCGAAGGCGAAGATGCGGGGCACGCTGGCGGTGAACAGCATCCGGTTGTCGGAGTTGGGGTGCTGACAGCGTGGCGTGCGGTAGTAGTCGTGCGCCTCGACCAGGTCGGCGGGAGTGGTCTCGTCCACGGTCTCGGGGACGTAGTTGATCTCGGCGACCTTCCCACCGGCGGCCTCGGCGGCCCGCTGCGCGGCCACCGCGTCCAGGGTGGCGATCTGGGTCTCGACCGGCGCGCAGCCGTCCCAGCCGTTGCGGAAGGTCGCGCCGATGTCGACCGGGCTGACGGCGCCGACAGCCTTGATCCGGCGGTCGGTCATGGTCGCGTTGATCGCGTACCCGCCGCCCGCGCACACACCGAACGCGCCGATCCGGTCCGCGTCCACGTAGTGCAGGGTGGACAAGTAGTCGACGGCGGCACGAATGTCGGCCACGCGGGCCGACGGGTCCTCCAGGTGCCGGGGCAGCCCGCCGCTCTCGCCCTGGTGCGAGGCATCGAAGGCCAGGGTGACGAAGCCCTGGGCCGCGAGTTCCTCCGCGTACAGTCCCGCCGTCTGCTCTTTGACACCGCCGCCAGGGTGCACGGCGACGATGGCCGGGTAGGTGCCGTCCTCGGAGAACTCCGCGGGCAGATACAGGGTGCCCGCCAGGGTGACGGTGGCGTTGCGGAACTCGATGTCCTCCATGTGCTGTCCTCTGCTCGCTCGTGTCGTCTCGATGACTCCACTCTGCGACCCGGTGACCGGTACCGACAGGACGAGCCTCTTCCTGGGAAGGATCCTTCCCCCGTTCGCCGCCGCACGGGCGGGCACGGCGGCGAACAGGCCGGTCAGTGCACCGCGGCGAACATCAGCCTGGTGTCGTCGGCCTCGTCGGGGTCGAACTCGGCGACGATGCTGCCCTGTTTGGCGACCAGGATGCGGTCGGACAGCGCCCGGATCTCGGGCAGGTAGGAGGAGATGACCACCACCGCGACGCCGTCGTCGGCCAGCGCGCGGATCATGGCGTGGATCTCGGTGATGGTGCCGAGGTCGACGCCGCGGGTGGGTTCGTCGATGATGGCCACCAGCGGGGTACGGGTCAGGCTCTTGGCCAGTACCACCTTCTGCTGGTTGCCTCCGCTGAGTTCCTCGAGCTTCGCCCGCTCCGGTTGCAGCGTGCGCACGTGGAATCGTTCGACGAAACTGCGCGCCACCGACTTGCGCTCCCCCGGCCGCACCAGCAGCGGCAGGCGCGCCGCGCTGCACAGGTGGCCGAAATAGATGTTGTCGGCGATGGAGAAGTGCCCGAAGAAGCCGGAGGCCTTGCGGTCCTCGGTGACGTAGACGATCCCGGCGCGGCGGGCGTGGCGCGGGGTGCGGAACCGCACCGGGTGCCCGGCCAGCCGGACGGTCCCGCCGCGCAGCCGCCGCCGTTTGGCCACCCCGCCGACGATCATCGCCGTCTCGCTGCGTCCCGCGCCGACGAGACCGTAGATGCCGACGATCTCACCCGGATGCGCGGAGAAGGACATGTTGCGGACGGCGGGCAGCAGGGTGAGGTCGTCGACTTCGAGCACCGGCGCCGGGCCGGGTTCGCGCCCTGGCGGCACGCGCTGGTATTCGACGCTGCGCCCCACCATCATCCGCACCACCTCGGTGCGGTCGAAAGCGGGTTTGTCCAGGGTGCCCTGGACCTGTCCGTCGCGCAGGACGGTGATGCGATCGGCTTCCTCGAAGGCTTCGTCGAGCATGTGGGTGATGAAGACGACGCCGATGCCGTGGCGCTTGAGCCTGCGCATCGAGAGGAACAGTTGGAGCCGTTCCTCGGGGGTGACCGAGGCCGTCGGCTCATCGAGGATGACCAGGGTGGCGTTGCGGTGCACCGCGCGGGCGATCTCGACCATCTGCTTCTGCGCGATACCCAGCGCGCCCGCGGTCATCTCCGGCCGGATGTGGAAGTTGTGGGATTCCAGTAGCTCGCGCGCCACCACATTGAGCTGGGAGAGGTTGTTGAACGGCTTCTCGTCACCGAGGAACAGGTTCTGCGCCACCGTCATGGACTCCACCAGGGAGCCCTCCTGGTAGACCATGGCAACGCCGGCCTGGGCGGACTCCTTGGGTGTGGCGAAGCGGCGTTCCCGGCCGCCGACGGTGAGGGTGCCCGCGTCGTGGCCGATCGCGCCCGAGATCACCTTCACGAGGGTGGACTTGCCCGCGCCGTTCTCGCCGAGCAGCGCGTGGATCTCGCCGGGTCGCACGTCGAAGTCGACGTCGCGCAAGGCGTAGGTGCCGCTGTAGTGCTTGCTGACACCGGCCAGCCGGATGACCGGCTCGATGGTCTTCCCGGTCACGGCAGACTCCTCTCGTTCCGCGGCCCGGCGCACAGGAGGTTGCCGAAGCCGTTGGCCGCCAGAATGATTCCGTGCGGTCCCGCCGCGACACCGGTGATGCCGTGGCGGTCACCGTCGGCACGCGAGTGCAGGCTCTCGGTGATCCGGCCGCGGGCGTCGAGACGGAAGGCCAGGCCGTAGGATCGGGCCGGCGCCCAGGGTTTCACCACCCCCAGGACGCGCAGCTGCCCCAGTTGCAGCGTGTCGGTGTAGGGGTTGGCGCAGCGCAGGCGTGGCACGAACCATTCGTCGGGGCGGATGGTCGCCCGCATCTCGGCGAGCAGCTCGGGTTCGTCGAGCAGCAGTTCGGTGAAACGGTTGCGGGCATAGGGCGCCGCGACCCACCAGCCGTCGCCCGCGGCGCGAATGCGCCCGGGGTAGACCGGCAACCTGCTGCCGACCGGTGCGCCGGGCCGGTTCAGGGCGTCGATGCGCCTCCGTTCGATGCGGTGCTCGAAGCCCAAGGAGATCAGAACCTCCGTGTCCGAGACGATCTCGATGCCGCTGGGGTGAGCGAGGCCGTCGGCGGCGATTTCGGCGTGCGCGAGATCCACGCGCACGATCCGGCCGGATCGGTCGCCTGCGACCAGGGCCTGCGCCCAGTCCCGGTGCGCGGGTTCCACCGAGCCGATCGTCGCCAGCAGCGCGCCGTCGGGCAGCCGGGTCAGATCGGTGACACCGGTGGCCACCAGCGGGTCGGTGCACAGGTCGTGGGCGGTGCCGCGGCGGTCGATCCGGACCAGGCCGACGCCTTCGACCGCGACGATCAGATCGTCACCGGTGTCGAGGAGGCTGCCCGCGCGACCACCGACGACGGCGTGCGGCGCGGCCGTACCGCCGTCGAGGGTGAAAACTGTGTTCCCACTGGAGAAGACGATTTGCCCACCGGGGCGCACGAGCACGTCGTCGGGTGCGTGATCCCCCGCGGGCAACAGCAGCTCGGCATCGTCGAGCCGCCGGTTCGGACGCAATCCGGCCTCGAAAGGGGGCACGCTGCGGTGCCGGGCCCAGCCGGGGTTGATCCATTCCTTCAGGGTGGTCAAAGCACGATTCATCGGTCCGCCTCCGCCATCGGGCGGCCGGGCACGATCAGGCCGGGGACCTGCGCCGGATCGATGGAGCCGACCTCGCCCGGGTCCAGGGTGAGCCGGCCGATGCGGTTGTTGCTGACGCCGCACAGATAGAGCTGCCCGGCGCGTTCCTTCACCGAAGTCACCATCGGGTGCGCCGCCAGCGTGGAATCCCAGAGCACTTGCAGGATCTCGCCCCGGTCACTGAACTTCATCACGCACGAGACATTGAGCTGCGGCACCACCCAGCTGTCGAGAGGCACTTCCTTGGTCATCCGCCTGCGCACCGCCGGGTAGCGGTTGAGCAGGTCCGACATCGGCGTGCGCAGCGAGACGAAGGGCAGCCAGTAGTTGCCGTCGGAGGACCGGTTGAGGTTGTCGGGATTGCCCGGCAGGTTCTCCAGGACCGGTTCCAGCTGTCCCTGTTTCGGGCCTGCGATCCACAGCCGGTCCACCCGGCACAAGCCGGTGGAGGCGATGAGGATCGACTGCCCGTCGTGCGCGGTGCAGACGCCGTTGGGGAACACGCTGTTGGACACCACGACCTCGGCGCTGCCGTCGGGGTCGATCCGCACCACGCGGCCGTTGGGTCGCGATTCGACCAGTTCCACCAGGTATTCGGCGGCATTGGTGCGAGTGGAGAAGTCCGAGACGTAGATCGAGCCGTCCGGGGCGACGTCGAGGTCGTCGACCGCGCGCAACCCGGAGTCGTCGATCAGGGAGAACCGGCTGCGTGGCACCTTGGTGGCGACCGGTTCGGCTTCCCCGTCCGCGTCCAATCGGTAGACGCCCATACCGCCGACCGCGACCAGCAGCCGCCCGTCCCGGTCCCAGGCATGACCGAGCGGGAAACCGCCGGTGCGGGCGAAGATCTCGCCCTCGTCGGGGGCGTCGGCATGGAAACGCCAGACCCAGCCGCGGCGGTCACCGCAGTAGATTTCGCCCTCGGGTCCGACGGCGCAGTCCTCGGCGCCCTCGATCCGGCCGAGACCGATCGGGGTGGCGTCGGTCATCTTGTCGTTGATCGTCCAGACGGTGCCGGGCACGGTCACGTCGACGAGTTCGCCGAGGGCGATCCGGCCCGGGTCGATCTTCAGCTTCTCGGCGGTGCGCTGCCGGTACTTGCCCCACTGCTGATCGAGGACCGCGAAGACCAGCAGCGCCAGCGCGAGAACCACGGTGTACCAAGAACCTTCGAGGTGCATGACGACCGTGGCCTGCTGGATGATCTGTACGACCACGATGCCGACCGTCGCCCGCAGCACCGAACCGCGACCGCCCGCGAGGCTTACCCCGCCGAGTACGACGGCGGTCAGTGCCATCAGCTCCCACCCTTGTCCGACATCGGGGTCGGTGCGCCCGACCCGGGCCGAGGTGAGCAGGGCGGCCAGCCCGGCAAGCGCGCCGGACAGCACGTAGACGAAGAAGGTGACCCGGTCGACCGGGATGCCGTTGCGGCGCGCCGATCGCCGGTCGCTGCCGACCGCGGCCACCCACCAGCCCCACCGCGACCGGGTGAGGCCGACGTGCGCCGCCAGCAGCACGCACCCGAAGAAGACCCAGGCCGTGGGAATCAGCGCGATCGAGCCCTCGCCCAGGAAGTCCCAGACGATATCGGGTCTCGGCATGCTCAGCTGGAAGCTGTAGGCGCTTTGCAGCGCCGCGGCCGCGCCACCGAAGGCCACCAGGGTGACCAGGGTGGTGATGAAGGGCCGCATCTTCCGGTAGGCGATGAAGTATCCGTTGACCGCGCCCAGCAGCGCGCCGCACACGACGGCGGCGGGAGCGACGACAACCATCGGCCACTCCCATGCCCGCGCGGCCACCATGGCCCCGATCGCGGTGAATCCGACGATCGATCCGACCGATAGGTCGATGCCGCCCGCGACCAGCACGACGGTCAGGCCGATCGCGAGCAAGCCCTTCTCGGAGATTTCGTCCATGATGGTCGGCGCGTCCGCGAGGCCGACCGGTGTGCTCAGCACGACCAGCACGCTCAGTCCCACGGCGAGGCCCAGCGGCACCGCGCCTTCCATCCAGCGCTTCTCGAACAGGTCCGACAGCGTGCGAGCAGGTGCGAAGCGGTCGCGCCAGGAGCCGCCGGTCTGCCCGAACGCGTCGATGCCGCGTGCCATCACTGCCCCTTGTAGCAGGCGATGGTGGTGGCGTCGACGTTCCCGCGATCCACCACCGTGTGCGGAACGAAGGCCACGGTGTGCGTGCTGCCCGCGGGCGCGCCGGTCTGTACCAGCTGCTGGGCGGCCACCACCGCCGCGGTGCCGACACCCTGGACGTCGTAGGAGGCCGAGGCGGTCACCTTGCCCTGGCGCAGCGCGTCACACCACAGGGTGTCGGCGGCCATGGTGTAGACCCCGAGCGAGTCGGCCGGGATCACCCCGCGCGCGACCGCGCTCTGCACCGCGTCACCTACCGCGATGGAGTTCAGGTCGTAGGTGACCAGGAAGCCGCAGACATTCGTCTTCTGCTGCTGGATGATCGATTCGGCGGCCTGCTGGGCGAGGGAGTTCTGCCACTGGCTGTGCGCGGTGGTCACCACCTCGAACCCGGCCGGGTCGGCGATGTTGTGCACGCCTTTGGACCACAGCAGCGAGGCGGCGTCGTTGCCGGGACCGTCGATGATCGCCAGTCGTTTGGGAGCGCCGCGCTTCTCGCAGTCCGAGACCGCCCGGCTGGTGATGTCCTCGGCGGCGGCGATGTTGTCCACGCCGATGTAGGCGTCGCCGAGCCGGCTCGAGATCATGTTGACCACGACCGTGTAGATGCCGGCCTTCTGGGCGTCGGCGATCTGCTTGGTGAGGACGCCGACGTCGGGGTTGTGCAGGATCAGCACGTCGGCGGCCTTGCGGTCGATGATGTCGCTGATGATGCGGGTCATCTTGTCGGTGTCGAAATTGGGGTCGTAGACCTGGAATTCGGCGCCGAGGTTGCCGAAGGCGCGCTCCATGGAGGCGCCCCAGTTCATCGTCAGGTTGTAACCCTTGTAGAGGATGGGCACGAAGGCGACCTTCTTGCCCCGCATGGACTCGTGCACCTTGGTGCTCGCGTCGAAGAGCTGAACGGTCTCGCCGAAGGTCTGGCCCGCGCCGCCCGCGGCGGGACTGTTCGCCGATCGGGCACCGGTGGAACAGCCGGCAAGGGCGATCGCCGAGGCCGAGGCGAGAGCGAGGGCGAGCATCTTGTTCTTCATCGTCGAAGACTCCTGAGAGAGAGGTGATTCGGGGATGGCTAGAGTTCGCCGCTCTTGGCGGTTTCCTCGTCGCGGGGGTGCAGCCAGGCGTCCAGGGCGACGGCCACGATGAGCACACCGCCACGGATGAGGTCCTGGACCGCGGTGGTGAGTCCGTGCAGGACGAGCAGGTTGTCGAGCACGGCGATGAACACCGAACCCGCGAGCACGCCGAGGATCGAGCCGCGGCCGCCCGCCAGGGAGATACCGCCGATGACGGTCGCGGTGAGCGCGGTGAACAACAGTGGGTCGAACGAGGTGACGGTGGTCTGCACGCTGCCCTGGATGGAGACCGTCAGGTACCCCGCCAGCAACGCCAGCAGCGCGGAGATCATGTAGGTGCCGACTTGCAGCGGCCGCACCGGGGCGCCGGTGGCGCGGGCGGTGGCGAAATTGTCACCCATGGCCCGGATGAGCCGTCCGGCCGAGGTATAGGTGACGAACAGCCAGGCCGCGAGGAACACCAGCGCCGCAAGGACGACGGGCCGCGGGACGCCGAACACCGCGCCGTTGCTCAGTTCGGCGATCCGGGATCCGGCGGGCAGCGCGTAGAAGTTGCTGTCGAGCAGGAAGACGTCGACCCCGCCGATCACCAGGAGCCCGGTGGCCAGCGTGACGAACAGCGCGGGCACTTCCACATAGGCGACCAGCACGCCGTTGATCAGGCCGGTGACGAGCGCGATCACCGCCGCGATCGCGATGGCCTGCGGTTCGGGCATGCCGCCGGATATCAGGGCGAGGGTGGCCTGCGCGCAGCCCAGTGCCACACCGGCGATGGACAGATCGATGCCCTTGCCCAGGATGACGATCGCCGCGCCGACGGCGAGGATGCCGAAGGCCGCCGACAGCCGCAGCAGGCTGGCGAAGTTGCCCGCGGTGAGGAACCCCGGGGTGGTCGCCGCGCCCGCCGCGCACAGCAGCACGGTGATGCCGAGGACGAAGTAGGCCTGTTCGGAGCGGCCGAGCCGGGCACGCAGTCCCGGGCGCGGCGCCGCGACAGTCCGGTCGGTGGTTGTCGTCATGGTCTCGGTCCTCAGAACTCGATGACGGCTTTGCCCGCCGCCTGCTGGTCGAAATCCGCATAGGCGCGCACGGCGTCGCCGAGCGTCCAGCGGTCGGTGAACAGCCGATCCAGGTCGATGCCGTGATCGGCGACGAACCGGGCACAGTCGGCCTGGCCGGTGAGCGAGAAGGTGTAGGAGCCGAGGACGGTGAGCTGTTTGCGGATGATGTCCGGGCTGACCTCGACGGTCACCTCCCCGCCCTCACCGACGAAGGCGACCCGCCCCCACTGCCCCGCCGCGCGAGCCGCCGCGGCGCGGGCGACGGCGGCGCCGGAGCAGTCGAGGGCGGCGCTCACGCCGAGCCCGGCGGTCAGCTCCCGGATGACCGCCACCGGGTCGTCCGCGCTCGAATCGATGGTGTGGGCGGCGCCGAACTCACGGGCCCGGGCGACCCGGTCGGCCTGCACGTCGACGGCGATCACCCGCGCGCCCATCGCGGCACCCAGCTGCACCGCCGACAGGCCGACCGGTCCGAGACCGAACACCGCCAGGGTGTCGCAGGCGTCGACGCGCAGCCGTCGCAGCGCGCCGAAGGCGGTGCCGGTACCGCACGAAATCGCCGCGCCGGCAGTGAAACTCAGTTCGTCGGGCAGCGGGACCAGGGTGCGGACGGGCACCCTGAGAAAGTCGGCGTGGCCGCCGTGGGCGGTGGCGCCGAAGATGACCGCGCCACGCCTGCACATCTGGGTCCAGCCGGACCGGCAGTTGTCGCAGGCGCCGCAGCCGTCGTAGTGATGGATCATGACCCGGTCGCCGAGCCGCACGGTGCGGGGATCGACGTTCACCCCCAGTGCCACCACCACGCCGCACGGCTCGTGTCCGCCGATGATGCCGCCGTCGTCGCCGGACAGGCCGAAGGCGGCCAACGCCTGCCCGGCGGGCGCCCGGTAGAACCGCAGATCGCTGCCACACATCCCCGAGGCCTTCATCTGCACCACCGCGTCGTCGGGTCCGGGTGTGGGGTCCGCGAATTCGGCGATCTCGAGGTTGCGATCCCCGTTGAACACAACTCCCCGCATGCCAGCTTCTCTCCTCCAGTCGGGACGGGCAGCAGCAGACTGCGTCGCTCCGTCGATCGGTCGAGGCAATATAAAATATGCAGTGTGGTGAATCACAAGAGGCGGGGGCGGAAGTAGACCGAACGGAGTACCCACTCCGACCTGGGCATGAAGCCCCGGCCGAGCAGGTGGGCCAATTGGAGCGATTCACAACACAGGTAGCGAATATTGAATATTCTGTATCAGCGGAGTAGAGGAACGGGAGCTGCGCGGTGATCGAGATGACGACTGCGAGCCGCGACCGGGCGGGCGGGGCGGATCTCGCCGCGCGCCTGGCCGCGCTGACGGCCGCCGCCGCCGAGTTGCTGGACCGGCCCATCGACGCCCCCGACGCCCCTTCCCCCGAAGCGGCCCGTCACCTGCTCGCCCGACTCTGGGACGACACCCTCGCCCTCGTGACCGAGGCACCCCCCGGCACCGACATCGCCCCCGCGGCCGCCCTGCTGACACGCATCCGCGAGGCCGAGGCCGAGCTCGCCGCGTTGCGCGGCGCCGACAGCGCCCACCACCTGCGGTTGGCCGCGAGAGCCGTGGCGGCGCTGCGTGGCGCTCGCGGCACCGACGAACTCCTGGCGCGCGCGGCGGAGGCGGTGGGCACCATGGGCTTCGACCGCGCCCTGGTCTCGACGACCGAGGGCACGACCTGGCATCTGCACACCATGTTCGTGGCTCGCGATCCGCACTGGGCCGACGAGATACTCGCCGCAGGACGCGAATCCCGTCCCACGCTGGACGGACACTTGGTCGAGACGGACATCGTCAGCAAGGCCGAGCCCGGGCTCGTCTTCGATGTCCAGCACAATCCACGAGTCGTGCGGCCGCTGGTGGAGTTCACCCGGTGCAGCTCCTACGGCGTCGCCCCGATCGTGGTCGGGGACAGCGTGGCCGGGCTCGTGCACGGCGACTACTACTTCCAGCGACGCGAAGTGGACGCCACCGCGCGGGCCATGCTGGCGGTGTTCGCCGAAGGGCTGGGTCACGCCTTGGCCGGGGCGGCCTTACTCGACGGTCTCACCGCCGTACGCTCGGGACTGGACCGGCTCACCCGCGCCCATACAC
Organism: Nocardia sp. NPDC051929; assembly: GCF_044548645.1. Taxonomy (NCBI): domain Bacteria; kingdom Bacillati; phylum Actinomycetota; class Actinomycetes; order Mycobacteriales; family Nocardiaceae; genus Nocardia; species Nocardia sp. NPDC051929. The sequence goes on from NZ_JBIUCG010000026.1 coordinate 113,846, forward strand.
CCCCGAACTCCGCCACCACCCGGCTGCCCGCACTCTCCGATCGGGAAGCCGAGGTGATGGACCTGCTCGCCGCGGGCCGGGCCAACCGGCAGATCGCCCGCGATCTGTCCATCACCGAGGCGACGGTCAAGACCCACATCACCCATATCCTGCGCAAACTCGGTGTCGCCAACCGGGCCGAGGCGGTGGCTCGCTGGCTGCGCGCGACATCCCTGCCATGACGGCCCGAGCGCGCGAGGCGTCCGACCTTGTCATCGATAATATATAATGCGAAAACCTCCCGGCCCTGTTCGCGGCCGGTGGCCCGTGAGTGCGAGAGGAATCCCCCATGCCCGAAACGATTGCCGAGCAGCTGGCCCGCTTCACCACCGGCGCCGACTACGACACCCTGCCGCCCGAGGCGGTCCAGGAGTCCAAGCGGCTGCTGCTGGACGCGATGGGCTGCGCGCTGGGCGCGGTCGACGAACCCAAGGGCCGCATCGGCATCGAGTACGGCAGGCTCACCGGCGGCACCGCGGGCGACGCCACCATCATCGGCACCGCCGACCGCGTCTCGATCTTCGGCGCCTCCTTCGCCAACGGTGAGCTGATCAACGCCCTCGACTTCGACGCCGTCCTGCCACCGGGGCACGTCTCCCCTTACGTGCTGCCCACCACGATGGCCATGGGCGAGAGCCGCGCCAGCTCGGGCCGCGAGGTGCTGGCAGCGGTCGCGCTGTCGCACGAGATGTCCTATCGCTTCTACAAGGCGATGGATTACTTGCGCGATGTGCAGAACGATTCGATGGACCTGTCCCCCGTGATCGGCTACAGCGTCACCGTTTTCGGCGGCGCGGCCGCGGCGGGCAAGCTGGCCGGGCAGTCCACCGAGACCCTCGCCAACACCCTGGGCATCGCGGCGGCGATCGCGCCGGTGAACTCCATGCGTCCGTGGATCGAGCACGCCCCGAGCGCCACCATCAAGTATCTGCTCGCGGGCACCCTGACCCAGGCCTCGCTCACCGCGGTGCACATGGCCGGCCTCGGCCATCGCGGTGACCTGCGGATTCTCGACGACGCCGAGGTCGGCTTCCGCCGCTTCATCGGCACCCGCCGCTGGGAACCGGACAACATCACCGACGGACTCGGCACCGAATGGCGCTTCCTGGCCGAGCAGTCCTACAAGCCCTACCCGCACTGCCGCATCCTGCACGCCCCGCTGCACGCGCTCACCGAGATCATCGAGACCAACGATCTGAAGCCGGAGGAGATCGATGCGATCCGCTGCTGGGGGGAGGCGGCGGTCATGCACCCGCTGTGGCAGAGCCGGATCGTGGAGAAGCCGCACGACGCGCAGTTCGACATCGCCCACGGCCTGGCCGTCGGCGCGCACCATGTCGTGCCGGGAAAAGCCTGGCACGCACCCGAACTCGTGTTCAGCGAGTCCGTGCTCGGGTTGATGGACAAGGTCACCTTCGCCCCGCATCCGGACTACTTCGCCGAGTTGTCGGCGCATCCCTCGGCACGGCCGACCAAGGTCGAGGTCGACGCGCGCGGCACGACGTTCACCGCCGAGCGCCGCTTCCCCAAGGGCAGCCCGTCCCCGGACCCGACCACCCGGATGACCGATGACGAACTGATCGCCAAATTCCGGGTCAACGCCCAGGGCGTGCTCTCGGAGTCGCGGATGGACGAGGTGGTGGAGTCGGTGTTCGCGCTCGACTCCGTCGACGACTTCGGCGCGGTCATGCGACTGCTGGCGCCGGATACCGCCCGCTGAGACACTGCCAGCCGACCCGGGCCCGCTCGCCACGAGCGCGAGCGGGCCCGATGGCGTCTCACGGCCACGACACCGTGCGCCCGCGGTTTTCCCGGCCGGGATTCCCGCCGGCCGGGACCCACCTCACGCGATGCGCAGCGCCCGCATGCGGTTGTACAAGGTCGACCGGCTCACCCCGAGTGCCCGCGCGGCCTGCAGTTTGTTGCCACCCGCGGCCTCGATGGCCGCGACGATGATCTCCCGCTCGGCTTCCAGGAACGGCGAGCCGGGGACCTGAGCCGCCCGGTGCGACGCGGGCAGATCGGTGGGGATGATGTCCCCGGCCGAGCGCGCCGCCGCGGCGGCCTCGACCACCCGGCGCAGCTCGGTGAAATTGCCCCGCCACGGTTGCCCGGCCAGGATCCGCAGGGTATCGGAGGTGAAGCGGGTCCGGTTGTGGCCGGTGACTTCGGCGAGCATGCGCTGGGTCAGCTGCGGGATCTCGTGCCTGCGCCGGCGGAGGGGCAGCAGGTCGACCCGGTCGGTGCACAAGGCGGACAGCGCGGCGTGCACCTCGTCGAGGTGGTCGCCGGGTGTGGTGGTCAGCGCGACCTGACGCGGCGTCCGGCGCAGGGCACGAGCCAGCAACGCGGTGAGCGGCGCGGACAGCAGCTCGATGCTCTCGACCACCACCGGTGGTCCCGGAATGTCCAGCGCGGCACCGAGTTCCGTCGCCCAGGCCTGCTCGCCGACGAGGACGATCTCGGTCGCGTCCAGCACCGTCGCGGCGGGGCCCGCCACGCCGAGCGCCTCCGTGGTGCGCCCGGTGCCGGATTCGCCCACCACCAGCAGGGGCCAGCGCGCGACCCGTTTCGCGACGCCGCGACGCGCGCGGCGTTCGTCGCAGATGTCGACCAGCACTCCCTGGGTGTCCTCGATGGGAGCGCACGTCAGCACGACCTCCCGGCCCGAGGCCAGGGTGAGCCGGTGGGACTCCTCGGCGCCGGGACGAAGACTCTCCGCGCAGGCCCGCACCGCGGCGTGGTCGGCCGGTGTCAGCAGATCCAGCGCCGAGGGGGTCGCCAGTACCAGCCCCTCACCGACCACCACCACCGAACGGCCGCGGCGGCCCGCGGCCGCCCGGAAGGCGCTCATCAACCGGCTCTGTACCCGAGGCGAGTCCTGCTGCAGGCGGTCCTCGATGTCGCGGACGATGCGGCGGGCCAAAGGCGCCGACAGGCGGTGATCCTCGTCGAACTCGCCACCGATGCCGAGGACGCCTTCGAGCCGGCGGGTCACCGGATGGACGATGGGGTGCCCGTAACAGGTGAAGGCGCGGAAGGCCGACAGAAAATGTTCCTCGCCGCGCACCAGCAGACTGCGCCGCGTCTCGAGCGGGGTGCCCATGGCATTGGTGCCGATCCGGTCCTCGCTCAGCCGCACCCCGGGCACGATGCCCACCGCTTCGATGGAGCGGCTCACGGCGCGCAGCGCGCCGTCGACCTCGAGGATGCAGGCAGCGTGATCGGCCAGCACCAAGGCGACCCGGCTGCCCTCGATCTCGCCCAGTGTGCGGCCGAGCACCGGCCGCGCCGCCCGGAGCAGACCGCTGTCGGTCGCGACCGGCCCGGGCGTCAGACGTGGAGTCGCGTCGCGCCGTAATCCGTTGAGCCGGGACCGGCGCCAGGACGACGCGATGTCCGGATGGACCCGTTCCTCGGAGGCCTGAGGCGAAACTGTGTGCACGCGATACCACCCTGTCTCGACGCCGAGACGTCCTCGTCCGGCGATCCGAGCTGTGACTGAAGCAACATATTTTATACAGTGCGCTGGAGTCGGTGTCGAGAACGCGCAGATCGGCGCTACCGGGAGCCTGGGAAGGTTTTGTCCCAGGCGGCGGCGTCTCGCCGGGCATAGCGTGGTGACATGACGGAGAAGGCACCTCACCTCCGCGAGCTGGGCGGCTTCCTCAAGGCCCGCCGCGGCGAGCTCACCCCCGACGACGTCGGCCTGTCGGTGCACAGCGCCACCCCCCGCCGGGTCAGCGGCCTGCGGCGCGAGGAGGTCGCCGATCTGGTCGCGATCAGCCACGACTACTACACCCGGATCGAGCAGGGCCGGCTCGCCCCGTCCGAGCCCGTGCTCGACGCGCTGGTGCGCGCGCTGCGCCTGAACCCCGACCAGCGTGAGTACGTCGAAAGCCTGGCCCGCCGTTCCGAACGACGTGCGCCCGCCCGGCGGCAGGCCAAGCCGGTGCGCCCGCAGCTACAGCGGCTGCTCGATCAGCTCACCGATACCCCCGCCCTGGTGTTCGGCCGGTATCTCGACATCCTGGCGTGGAACGACCTGGCCGCGGCGCTGATCACCGATTTCGGCGGGATGCCCGCGCGCAAGCGGAACTACGTGCACATGGTCTTCACCGACCCGGCCATGCGCGAGCTCTATGCGGATTGGGAATCGGTCGCGCGGACCTGTGTCGCGATCCTGCGCATGGACGCGGCCGTCAATCCGACCGATCCCCAGCTGACCGCACTGGTGGGCGAGCTGTCGATCGCCGACTCACAGTTCCGGCAGTGGTGGGCGGCACGGCACGTCGCGCGCCAGGAGTTCGGCACCAAGACCCTGCACCATCCCGCCGTCGGCGACCTCACGCTGAACTGGGACACCTTCCGCGACACCGGCGACACCGACCAGCAGCTGGTGCTGTGGTCGGCCGATCCGGGCACCACCTCGCACGAGAAGCTGCGCATCCTGGGTTCCTGGTCGGCGCCGATATCCACGCGCGACACCACCGAACACCGCCCCGCCTGAGGCGCCTGCCGCTGTTTCCTCCCACCCCGCGCCACCGTCCGCTCGTCCCGGAAGCGACCATCGTGCCCGAGCCCCACACCCAAGTCACCGAGATACTCGACTATTTCGGCCGCTGCGCAGCCTGCGACTACCCCGCCTCGGCGCACCTCTACACCCACCACTTCGCCGATGGCTCGATCCATCGCGAGGTCATCGCCACCTGCGGCCTGCCGTGCGGCTGGCGGGGACCGGTGCCGCCACACCGGATGACCGGCCGTAATGGAACATAATATATAATCTCGGGAAATTTCCTATGAAGGAGTGAGCGTTTGACACCGCAGCCAGTCACCAACGAGCCCTCCGCTCTTCCTGCAGCGCGGCAGGCAGGCGCATGAGCGGGCAGCCGCTGGCGGGCCTGCGGGTCGTCGAATTCGCCAGCTTCGTCGCGGGACCCTCGGCGGGCATGACCCTGGCCCAGCTCGGCGCCCAGGTCATCCGGATCGATCCGCTCGGCGGCGGCCCGGACTACCGGCGCTGGCCGGTCGCGCGCGCCACCGGCGAGAGTCTGTACTGGAACTCGCTCAACCGAGGCAAGCAGTCGGTCGCGCTCGACGTGCGCAGTCCCGAGGGCCGCGAACTCGTGCTGGCGCTGGCCACCGCGCCGGGCGCGGACGCGGGACTGGTCGTCGACAACGCGGTGGGCCGCCCGTGGTTCTCCTACGAGGCGCTGGCCGCCCGCCGCGCCGATGTCATCAAGGTGCACATCGGCGGCCAGGCCGACGGGGGCCCGGCAGTGGACTACACGGTGAACACCGAGGTCGGCGTGACCGACCTGACGGGCCCCGCCGATACCCGCACTCCGGTCAATCATGTGCTGCCCGCCTGGGACTTCCTGGCGGGGACGACCGCCACCACCGCGCTGCTGGCCGCGCTGCACCGGCGCGAGCGCACCGGTGCGGGCGCCGATCTGCGGATCGCGCTGGCCGACGTCGCCCTCGCGGGCGTGGCGAACCTGGGCTGGCTCAGCGAGGTTCGCGAACGCGGGGACCGGCCGCGGCACGGCAATTTCGTCTACGGCACCTTCGGTGCGGACTTCGTCACCGCCGACGCCGAACGGGTCATGATCGTGGCGCTCACACCGCGCCAGTGGGCCGCGCTGGGTTCCGCGACCGGGACCACGAAAGTACTTGCCGCGTTGGAGGAGTCCCTCGGTGCGGACTTCACCGACGAGGCCGAGCGCTACACCCACCGGGAGACGATCGCCGCGGTCATGCGACCGTGGTTCGGCGCGCGTTCCGTCGCTGCGGCCGCCGCCGCGCTCACCGAGGCCGGGGTGCTGTGGAGCCGTTACCGGCGGATGAGTGACGTGGTCGCCGATTTCGAGGACGGCACCGGTTCCGAGGTGCTGGCCTCCGTCGACCAGCCCGGTATCGGCCCGATCATCTCCGCGCACAACCCGATTCGCGAGAACGGCGCCTACGGACCCGTGGGCATCGCCTCGGCCCTGGGCGCGGACACCGAGCAAGTGTTCGCCGATGTCCTGGGCCTGGATACCGCCGAGCTGAACCGGCTGCGCCGTGCGGGCGTGCTCGGGGATTGATCACGCAAAACGCGAAAAGCGCCGCCCCGGTTCCGGATCCCCGGGCCCGGGGCGGCGCTGTCACTGTGACAGTTGGTGGTCACGCCCGGACACTGAGCAGTGCGGCCGACCGGTCCACCACGGCTCAGTCCTCAATGAACAGGACGCCGCCTGCCACGAGGTCGTCGATCTGATCACCGGAGAGCACTTCCCCTGCCACCGATTGCGTGTCGGCGCCGACGCGCGGCGCCACGCCGGGACGGTCGGGGCGCTCGCCGTCGAACCGCCACGGCGGGCGCAGCAACGCCAGGGCGTCGGCCTGCGGCTCCACCATCCCCAACCAGCGGGTCTGCTCATGACCGACGTAACCGCTCATCGACAGCACCGGAGCGAAAGGCACATCGTGTTCGGTCAGCACCCGTTCCCAGTCGTCGAAGGTGCGACGCTCGAACTCCGCCTCGACGACCTTGACCAGTTCGAAGTAGTGCGCCTCGCGCGGGCGGTATTCGGCGAAGCGCGGATCCTCGGTGAGATCGAGACGGTCCATGGCCCGGCACAACGAGTGCCAGAACTTCTGCGACGACGACAGGTGGATGGCCAGGGATTCCCCCGAAGCGGTGCGGACACAGAAGTTCTGGGCCTGCGGGTGCCTGCTCTCCCGGGTCGGGTCGGCGCCGAGTTCGAAGGACTGGGTGATGCCGTCGGCGGTCAGGACGCTCACCGCCTCCATGATCGAGGTCTCCAGGTGCTGGCCCGCGCCGGTCCGCAATCGGCCGACCAGAGCGGCGAGCACGCCCGCCGTCGTCGTCAGGCCGGTCACCAGGTCGGCGCTCAGGCCACCCGTCAGCTGCGGGTGGCCCTCGTCGCCGAACAGCGAGTACATGCCGCCGAAGGCCATGCCGATGGTGTCGTAGGCGGGCCGGTCGGCCAGCGGGCCACCGGCGCCGAAGCCGGTGACCGACCCGTAGACCAGGTCTTCCCGCAACTCCCGGCAGACCTCTGGGCCGAGACCCAGGGCGGCGAGCTTGCCCGGCCGCATGTTCTCCAGCACCACGTCGAATCGCGGGATCAGCGCCTTGACCAGGGCCACGCCCTCGGGGCGCTTGAGGTCGACGGCGAGGCTGCGCTTGCCCGTGTTGTACTGCCGGAAATAGGGACTGCCGTCGTTCTGATGACGGCGGAAGTCCTCGCCCACGACCGGCCGCTCCACCTTCACGACCTCGGCACCGAGTGCGCACAGCATCGACGTGCCGAAGGGAAGGGAGATGTATCCACCGATCTCGAGGATCCGGATACCATCGAGCGGCTTGTGCTGCATTGCCTGCCTCCTGTGGTCAGCCTGTTCATATTATATATTGTCGCCGCACCCGGAGTTGTCTCCGGTCACCTCGGTGCGACCGATATCGGCACGTGACAGTAGGCATGCCTAGGGCATCGAGTGGCCCGAGCGCAACGAAATCTTGGTCTCAGCGATTCAATATTATATAGTTTGTATGACCGGGATCACGACGGGCACTCTGCACCGCGGCCCGGAGACACCGGCGGCCGGGGCCGACACCGCACCGGGAACGCCGCGATCGTGAGCGAGGAGCTACCCATGACTGTGCCGACGGACGTCCGGCAGGGGCAGTACGACAAGGTGTTCATCGGCGGCGCATGGGTGACCCCCGCGACCGAGGACCGGTTCGCTGTGGTCTCGCCGGCCACCGAGGAGGTGCTGGCCCGGGTCGCCGAGGGTTCGGTCGCCGACATCGATGCCGCTGTCGCCGCCGCCAGGACCGCCTTCGACTCCGGTCCGTGGCCGCGCTCGGACCTGAGTGAGCGCATCGCGGTGCTCACCCGGGTGAGCGAGGCACTGGCCGCTCGCCAGGACGAGGTCGCCCGGCTCATCAGCGCCGAAATGGGGTGCCCGATCACTCTGTCCACGCGGATGCAGTCGATGGGCACGCGGATGCTGCTCGACGCCTTCCTCGAGCTCGCCCCGCGGTACTCGTGGAGCGATGTCCGTCGCTCCGTGACCGGCAACGCCTTGGTCACCAGAGAGCCGGTCGGCGTGGTCGCCGCGATCGTTCCGTGGAACGCGCCGCTGCAGATCGCGATCATCAAGCTCGCGCCCGCGCTGCTGGCCGGTTGCACCGCGATCCTCAAGCCGTCGCCGGAGACCGCGCTGTCGGCCTACCTGCTGGCGGAGATCTTCGCCGAGGCCGGTCTGCCCGACGGCGTGCTGAACGTGGTGGTGGCCGGTCGCGAGGTCAGCGAGCACTTGGTCCGGCATCCGGGCGTGGACAAGGTCTCCTTCACCGGGTCCACCGCGGCGGGCCGCCGAATCGCCGCGATCTGCGGGCAGGATCTGCGCCGGGTGACCCTGGAGCTGGGCGGCAAGTCCGCCGCGGTGCTGCTCGATGACGCCGATCTGGACGCCGTGGTGCCGGTCATCCGAGCCCTGTCCCTGCGCAACAGCGGACAGGTGTGCAGCAACAAGACCCGCATCGTGGTCGCCCGCTCGCTGCGCGACGATCTCTACGACCGGCTGCGCGACATGATCGGCTCGATGCCGGTGGGTGATCCGTTCGATCCGGCCACCGAGATCGGCCCGCTGGTCAGCGCCGCGCAGCGCGAACGTGTCGAGTATTTCGTGGCCGCGGCGAAGGCCGAAGGCACCGAGATCCTGGTCGGCGGCGGGCGCCCCGACGGGCTGGAACGCGGCTGGTATGTACAGCCGACCGTGTTCGCCGATGTCGACCCCGACGCCCGCATCGCCCAGGAGGAGGTGTTCGGCCCGGTATTGACCGTGCACACCTTCGACACCGAGGACGAAGCGATCGCCATCGCCGACAACTCGCCCTACGGCCTCAACGGATCGGTGTTCGCCGCCGACCCGGCGCGCGCCCTGTCGGTGGCCCGCCGCATCCGGACCGGAACCGTCGAAATCAACGGCACCCCGGCCGGATTCTTCGCCCCCATCGGCGGTTTCAAGAACAGCGGCATCGGCCGTGAAGCCGGCCTGGAGGGCTTCGACGCCTACGTGGAACCGAAGTCCTACGGCCTGCCCCCGGCGCTGCTGGACACGCTCGGCTGATCCCACGCGAAAGGTTACCCATGTCGACCACTCCCCCGCTCGAGTCCGCCGTCGCCCGGCTGGTCACCGAGCTGGACTACGACTCGATTCCCGCCGCGGCGCTCGACGGAGCCCGGCGGCTGATGCAGGACCAACTGGCGGTGCAGATCGGCTGCGCGGCACTGCCGTGGAGCCGGGCCGTACTCGAGCTGACCCTGGCCTCGCACGCGCCCGGCGCGGCGCACGTCACCGGCTCCGCGCACACGATGAGCGCCGCCGACGCCGCGTTCGTCAATGCCACTTATGGGCACGGCTTCGAATACGACGACGCGCACCGCTCTAGCTCCAGTCATCCCGGCAGCACGGTTGTTTCGGCCGCGCTGGCGGTCGGCGAGGAAATGGGAGCGACCCTGCGCGAGGTGATCACCGGTATCGTGGCCGGTTACGAGGTTTACACGCGCATCGGCATCCTGGCCGCGCCGGAACTTCTGGAGCGCGGTTTCCATCCGCACGGACTGCTGTCGGCGTTCGGCGCCGCGGCGGTCGTGGCCAAGATGCGTGGATTCGACGCCGAGACAACCGTGCACGCCTTGTCGATCGCGATGAGCCACAGCGCGGGCACCACCGAGTACACCTCCTCGGGCGGTTCGGTCAAGCGCCTGCACGCCGGCATCGGCACCCGCAACGGCATCCGCGCCGCGGAGATGGCGGCGGCCGGGATCACCGGTCCCACCACCTTCCTCACCGGCCGGAAGGGCTTCTACCGCAGCTACGTCGGGCGGCCGGTGGCCGAGAACGCCGCGCAGCTGTTCGCGCCGGACGCCCCGTTCGAGATCACCCGGCTCTGGATCAAGCCCTACTGCTGCTGCGGTATCAACCACGCCTACATCGACGGCGCCCGGCAGCTGGCGGCGAAAGCCGGTGCGGTGACCGCCATCCGGCTCGGCATCCAGTCCGGCGGCGATGTGATCATCGGCAACCAGAACGCCAACGCCTACGCCCCGCGGATCATCGAGCACCTGCAATACAGCCTGCCGTTCCAGTTCGCGCTCGCGATCACCGGGCACGGCAACGGTTTCCGCGTCCACCACGACTACCTGTCCGGTGCGCTGGACCTGGGTCCGGACAGCGCGGTGGCCGAGATGGCCCGCCGGGTGCGCATCGAGGTCGACACCGAGCTCGACGCCGCCTATCCCGGCCGCTGGATCGCCGACATCACCGCCACCTACGACGACGGCTCCCGCGAGCACGTCTTCGTCGACAATCCCCTCGGCACCGCCGAGAACCCGATGTCGGCCGACGACCTCGACGCCAAGTTCCGTGATCTGACTTCGGTCGCCATGGGCACCGAGCGCAGCGAGGCCCTGCTGAAGTCGATCACCGCGAGCGACCCGGATCTGCCGGTCGCCGAATTCGCAGCCCTGCTGCGTCCCTAGAACCGGCGCCGTATCCGGGGTCTGCCGTCATCCCGGACACGGCGTCCCGGCCGGGCCGGGACGGAGAACCGGCGATCGAAGTACCCGAGGGGGAGTCGGACTTCGATCGTGTCCGTCCCGGCCCGTTGCTGTGTCCGGATTCCGAAAGCTCTGCCTTACCACGGAGTCGGGCCCCGGCCGACCTGTTCGATCGACCGGGGCCCGGCTCGTCTTACCCGAGTGGGTCTTTCAGGCAGTCTCGAAGGTGGCGGCGAGCCCCTGCCCGCCACCGATGCACATGGTGGCCAGGCCACGGCCGCCGCCACGCCGTTTCAGCTCGTGCAGCAGGGTGGTCACCATGCGGGCGCCCGTGGCGCCGATCGGGTGTCCCAGGGAGATGCCGGAGCCGTTGACGTTGAGCTTGTCGTGCTCACGCCAGCCCCAGCCCTCCAGCACCGCCAGCACTTGGACCGCGAACGCCTCGTTCAGCTCGACCAGGTCCATGGTGTCGAGCAGCGACACGGTGTCGGAGCCCTGCCGCGCGGCCAGTTTCGCCACGGCGGGCACCGGCCCGATGCCCATGCGGGAGGGGTCGCAGCCGGCGGCCGCCCAACCGGTCAGATAGCCGATCGGTTCGAGGCCCAGCACGTCGAGCTGGTCCTCGGCGACCACGAGCATGCCCGCCGCGGCGTCGTTCTGCTGGCTGGAGTTGCCTGCGGTCACGGTGCCGCCGGGGGTGATGGTGCGCAGTTTCGCCAGCGACTGCGGGGTCGAATCGGCCCGGATGCCCTCGTCGGTGGCGAAGACGACCGGGTCGCCCTTGCGCTGCGGGACTCGCACCGGCACGACCTCGTCGGTGAAAAAGCCCTCGGCCCAGGCCGCGGCGGCGCGCTGGTGGCTGCGGGCGGCATAGGCGTCGGCTTCCTCGCGCATCAGGTTGTAGTCCTCGGCGAGGTTCTCGGCGGTCTCGATCATCCCGGAGATCCTGCCGAACCGGCCTTCGGGCTGGGACCGCTCACGACCCCGGTCGAGCCGGTCGAACAGCTGGACGGTGCCCGCGCGGGCGCCCCAGCGGGTGGCGGTCGAGTAGTACTCGATGCGGCTCATCGATTCGACACCACCCGCGAGCACGACGTCGGCGGCGCCGGTCTGCACCATCATCGCCGAGGTGACCAGGGCTTGCAGGCCGCCACCACAGCGGCGGTCGAGCTGCATGCCGGGCACGCCGATCGGCAGACCGGCGTGCAGTGCCAGCCACCGGCCGACACAGGGCACCTCCGAGCTGGCGTAGGACTGGGCGAACACCACGTCATCGATGCGTTCGGGGTCGACTCCGGACCGTTCGACGACGGCGTTCACCACGGTAGCGCCCAGATCCTCGACCGGGACGTCACGAAGCGCGCCACCGAAGGTGCCGACCGCGGTGCGGGACGGTGCGACCAGCGCGGCACGGCGGAGACTGGAAGTCATTGTCGGAAACTCCGATTCGGGTCAGATCGCGTTGCGGGCGATCAACTGTGCGGCGATGACATTGCGCTGGATCTCGTTGGTGCCCTCACCGACGATCATCAGCGGCGCGTCCCGGAAGTAACGCTCGACGTCGTACTCCTTGGAGTAGCCGTAGCCGCCGTGCACACGGATGGCGTCCAGAGCGATCTGCATGGCGGTCTCGGAGGCATAGAGCTTGGCCATGCCCGCCTCCATGTCGGCGCGTTCGCCACGGTCGAGCTTCTCGGCGGCATCGAGGGTGAGCAGGCGGGCGGCACGCTGCTTGGTGGCCATGTCGGCCAGCAGGTTGCCGATCGACTGATGTTTCCAGATCGGCTTGCCGAAGGACTGCCGTTCCTGGGCGTAGCGCACGGCGGCTTCCAAGGCGGCCTGCCCGACGCCCAGCGCGCGGGAGGCGACCTGGATGCGGCCGACCTCGAGGCCGCGCATCATGTGCGCCCAGCCCTGGTTCGGCACACCGCCGAGGATCGCGTCGTCACCGACCCGGCAGCCTTCGAACACCAGCTCGCACGCTTCGACGCCGCGGTAGCCGAGCTTGGGGAGCTTCTTCGAGACGGTCAATCCCGGTCCTGGTTCCACCAGGATCACACTCATCCCCTTGTGCGCGGGCTTCGCGTCGCGGTCGGTGACGCACAGCAGCCCGATGAGGCCCGAGTGTGCGGCATTGGAGATCCAGGTCTTGGATCCGGTGATCGACCAGGATTCCCCGTCGCGGGTGGCGGTGGTGCGCATGGCCTGCAGGTCCGACCCGCCACCGGGTTCGGTCAGCGCCATGGTGGCGCGGATGGCGCCCTCGGCCATCTTCGGCAGATAGCGGTCCTTCTGCTCCTGGGTGCCGAAGGTCTTGATGAGGTAGGTGATCACCGAGTGGCCGCCGATGGCGCCTGCCAGGCTCATCCAGCCGCGGGCGAGTTCCTCGGTGACGCGGGCGAAACAGGCGGTGCTAACGTCGACGCCGCCGTAGTCGGCGGGTGCGAGCAGGCCGAAGAAGCCCAGCTTCTTCATCTCCTCGATGAATTCCTCGGGATAGATGTCGTTCTCGTCGAACTCGCGGACGCGCCCGGACACCCGCTGGTCCACGAATTCGGCGACCAAGTCGACCATCTGCTGTTCATCGGCTGTGAGACTCATCGTCGGTCACCACTTCTTTCGGTTCGGTTCAGTTCGCGCGTCATGGTTGCGCGACGGCGGAAGTGCCCGCGACAGGCGCGAATTCGGCCCGCAGCGCCTCGGTGTGCGCGCCGAGAGCGGGGACGGCGCCGTGCACAGCGGGCCAGTCCCGGGCCAGGCCCGGCGGCAGCAGCGCGGGCACCGGGCCGGACGGGGTTCCGACCTCACGCCAGCGGCCGCGTTCGCGCAGCTGAGGATGATCGGCGAGCTCGCGAACCCCGTTGAGGCGCGCGTTGCCGATCCCGGCGGCGTCGGCGGCGGATTGGATGTCGGCGAGCGTGCGCTGGGCGCACCACCGCCCGACGATCGCGTCCAGCTCGTCGCGATGCCGGACCCGGTCGTCGTTGTGCGCGTAGCGCGGGTCGGCGGCGAGTTCCGGGGTGTCCATGAGATCGGTGAGGCGCAGCCATTCGCGATCGCTGGTGGTACCGAGCACGGCGGTCTGCCCGTCGGCGGTCGCGTAGGCGCCGTAGGGGGCGATCATCGGCGAGCCCATGCCGACCGGCTCCGGTTCGGTGCCCGCGTGCAGCACCTGGTTGAGCGCGAAGCCCATCATCTCCGAGACCACGTCGAGCATCGCGACCGGCACCACCGAGCCATGGCCGGTGTGCTCGCGGTCGTAGAGCGCGGCCAGGACCGCCGAATACGCGTAGAGGGCGGTTCCGATATCGGCCACCGGAATTCCCGGTTTGGCGGGGCGGCCCGGGGTGCCGGTGATCGAGCACGAGCCCGCTTCGGCCTGGATCAGCAAGTCGTAGGCGCGCTTGTGGTCGAGGGGACCGCCGCGACCGTAACCGGAGATGTCGACCACGATCAGGCGCGGGAAACGTGCGGTCAACTCGTCCACGCCGAGGCCGAGGCGGTCCAGCGCACCTGGACCCAGATTGCTGACCAGCACGTCGGCCACGCCGAGCATGCTCTCCAGCACGGCCAGGTCGGCGGGAGCGCGCAGGTCGAGGGCTGCGGATTCCTTGCCGTGGTTGAGCCAGGTGAAATGCGCCGACAGACCGCCGACGACAGTGTCGTAGTGCCGGGTCGAATCGCCGTAGCCGGGCTGTTCGACCTTGATCACGCGGGCGCCGAGGTCGGCGAGGTGGCGGGTGCACAGCGGGGCGGCGATGGCCTGTTCGAGGCCGATCACCGTGACACCGGCCAGTGGGCCGTGCGCGCGTGGAGTGCTCATGAGAACTTCGGCTCCCGCTTCTCCCGGTGGGAGGTGACGCCCTCGATCACATCGGGGCCGGCGAAGTTGTAGAACTCCAGGCCCAGCGACGCGTCGAAGATCGGCATGGCCTGGCGGTACCAGCCGTTGAGCGCCATCTTGGTGCCCTGCAGACCGGCGCGCGACCCCGCGGCGAGCTTCTGCGCGACCTCGAAAGCCTTGTCCTGCACCTGATCGTCGTCCACACACAGCGAGACCATGCCGATGCGCTCGGCTTCCTCTCCGGTGAGCACTTCGTTGGTGAGCAGGTGGTACTTGGCCTTGGCCATGGAGGTCAGCAGCGGCCAGCAGATGGCAGCGTGATCACCGGCGGCGACACCGAGGCGCACGTGCCCGTCGACGATCTTGGCCTTGCGGCCCGCGATCGAGATGTCGGCCAGCAGCGCGGCCACCAGACCCGCGCCGACCGCGGGGCCGTTGATGGCGGAGATGATCGGCTGGGGCACCTCGATGATGTTGCGCACCAGGTCGCGTGCTTCGCGCATGACGCGGGTGCGGGAGGCGTAGTCGCCGATCATGTCGTCGATCAGGTCGAAGCTGCCGCCCGCGGAGAATGCCCGGTCACCCGCACCGCGGATCAACACCGCGCGCACGGATTCGTCGAGCGCGACGACCGGCCAGATGTCGGCCAGGTGCCGATGTGCTTCGGCGCCCACCGCGTTCAGGTTCGGTCCGTCGAGCACGATGCGCAGCACACCCTCCGCCGGGCGGTCGACCCGGAGCGCCGAGAATTCCTCGTAACCGGTCACTGTTGTCCTCTCATTCTCCGACCGACACGGCGTCGGTGCGAGTGGCGGCGGTCTCCCACCGGGCGTGGATGTCGGCGATGTCATCCGGACCCGCTGGCGGGACAGTGGGCGCGCGGGTCGGCGTCCCGCTGAACCGCGGCGCGGGCGCCGGGTGCAGAACTCCCGAAACCCGGGTGTACACACCACGTTCCACGTTGTGCGGGTCGGCGGCGGCTTCGTCGAAGGTGAGCACCGGTGAGACGCAGGCGTCGGTGCCCCGGTAGATCCGCGCCCACTCGTCGCGGGTGCGCCGGGCCACCGCCTCGGCGATGAGCGCACGCAGCCGCGGCCACTGCGCGCGATCGTCCTGCTCGGGCCAGTCGGCGCTGTCGACACCCAGACGGCTGACGAACTCGGCGTAGAAATCCGGTTCGAGGGCGCCGACGGCCAGGTAACGGCCGTCGGCGCACAGGTAGGTGTCGTAGAACGGCGCTCCGGAGTCCAGGAAGTTGGTGCCCGGTTCGTCGGAGTACAGCCCCGCCGCCCGCAGCCCCTGCAGTTTGGCCGTCAGTACCGCCACACCGTCAACCATCGCCGCGTCGATCACCTGTCCCCGGCCCGTGCGCGTGGCCTCGACCAGCGCGCAGGCGATCCCGAACGCGCCGATCGCCCCACCACCGGCGTAGTCGCCGAGCAGATTGATCGGCGGCCGCGGTGCGCCACCGGCGGAGGCGAGCGCGTGCAGGGCGCCGGACTGGGCGACATAGTTGATGTCGTGTCCGGCGTCGTGAGCGCGCGGCCCGGTCTGGCCGTAGCCGGTGAGCCGGACGTAGACCAGGCGGGGGTTGCGGGCCAGCGCGTCGTCCGGGCCGAGCCCGAGCCGTTCGGTGACGCCGGGGCGGTAGCCCTCGACGAACACGTCGGCCGAAGAAGCGAGGCGCAGAACGGCTTCGCGTCCCTGCGGATCCTTGAGATCGACGGCCACCGAGCCGACGCCGCGGTTGACGACGTCGGTCTGCTCGCTGAGACCGTCGGTCTGGCTCAGGGCCCGCGCGGAGCGGTGCGGCGGCCGCACGACGCGCACGACGTCGGCGCCCATGTCGGCCAGCAGCATCGACACATAGGGCACCGGGCCCATGCCCGCCAGCACGACGACCCGCACTCCCGCCAGTGGTCCCGTCATCGGTTCGGCTCCTCTTAGTACGACCGGGGCAGGCCCAGAACCTGCTGGGAGATGTAGTTGCGCACCATCTCCTGGGAGAACGGCGCGTTACGCAGCAGGCGCACCTCCCGCCACAGCCGCTCGATGTGATACTCCTTGGCGTAGGCGTACCCACCCAGGGTGGAGAACGCCCGGTCACAGGCCTCGAACCCGGCCTCGGCGCCCAGGTACTTGGCCGCGGCGGCCTCGGGGCCGCACGGCAGGCCCGCGTCGAAGAGTTTCGCCGCCCGCAACGCCATTCCCTCGGCCGCCTCCAAGCGGATCCAGGAGTCGGCCAGCGGATGCGCCACGGCCTGGTTCCGGCCGATCGGCCGGTCGAACACGACCCGGCTCTTGGCGTATTCGCTGCCGATCTCGAGGGCGGCGCGGCCGAGGCCGATGCCCTCCATGCCGACCACGATGCGCTCGGGGTTCAGCCCGTCGAGCAGGTAGTAGAAGCCCTTGTCGACCTCACCGACGAGGCGGTCGTCGGACACTTCCAGATTGTCGATGAACAGCTCGTTGGTGTCGATGGCGGCGCGCCCGAGCTTGTCGATCTCGCGGACGGTGATCTTGGAGCGGTCCATGTCGGCCAGGAACAGCGACATGCCCCACAGCGGCTTGTCCTCGCGCCGCGGCGAGGTGCGGGCCAGCAGCAAAATCTTCTGCGCGTTCTGGGCGTTGGTGATGAACACTTTCTGCCCGTTGACGATCCAGCCGCCGTCGACCTTGGTCGCCTTGGTCTTGATGCGCGAGGTGTCCACACCGGCGGTGGGTTCGGTGACGCCGAAGGCCATGAGCAGTTCGCCGGAGGCGAGCTTGGGCAGGTATTCCCGCTTCATCTGCTCCGAGCCGTACTTCACGACCGGGGCGGGCGGGAAGACATAGAAGTGAATGGCCGAGCCGCCGCTCATGCCGGCGCCGGAGGCCGAGATCTCGGCCATCATGACCGCGGCTTCCTCGAGGCCGAGGCCGATGCCGCCGTACTCCTCCGGGATCATCGCGCCCAGCCAGCCGCCCGCGGCGAAGGCTTTGACGAAATCCCAGGGGTATTCGTGCTTGCGGTCTTTGTCGAGCCAGTAGTCGTTGTCGAACTTGCGGGCCAGCTCGCGGGTGGCCTGGCGGACGACCTCGACCTTGTCGTCGGTGTCGGGGGTGGTCGTCATGGACTACTCCTGTTCGTCGCCCACGGACACGGGGATCGCGTCGAGGGGAGTGGTGGGGTCGAGGGCGGACATGTCGCCGATGGGCGCCCCGAGGAAGCGCGCGCGGATGGCGCGGCGCATGATCTTGCCGTTCTTGGTCTTCGGCAGCGTGGTGACGACGTGTACCGCCGGGGAGAACGAGCGGCCCGCGTTGGCGGTGGCGGTCTCCTGCAGGTCGGCGGGTGCCTCGCCGGCGGCGCGCAGCACCGCGAAAGCGACCGCGCGCTGGCCGCGCTGCTCGTCGGGCACGCCGATGACGGCGACCTCGGCGATCCGGTTGTCACGCAGCAGCGCCGCCTCGATCTCGGCGGGACCGACCCGGCGTCCGGACAGTTTGAGCGTGTCGTCGGACCGGCCGTGGATGCGCCACATGCCCGCCTCGTCGACGCTCGCGAGATCGCCGTGCACCCAGACGCCGTCCCAGCGATTCCAATAGGTGTCGAGGTAGCGCTCGCGGTCCTGCCAGAAGGCGTGCGTCATGCCAGGGAAGGTGTTGCGCACCACCAGTTCCCCGATCTCGCCGGTCACCGGTGCGCCGTCCTCGCCGAACACCGCGGCGTCCACACCCGGCAGGGCGCCGTTGAACGCGGCCGCCGCGGCGGGCAGGAACGGGTAGCCGATGAGCAGGCCGCCGCCGACTTCGGTGCCACCGCTGTAGTTGACGATCGGCTTCTTCTTCCCGCCGATCTCCTCGAACAGCCACCACCAGGTCGGCTCGTCCCAGGCTTCGCCGGTGGAGACGAAGGCGCGCAACGTTTCCAGCGACTGGGTGACCGGTTCGCCCGCGGCCTTGAGCGCCCGCGCCGCGGTGGGCGCGATGCCTGCGACGGTGACCCCGTTGCGATCGATGATCTCCCACATGCGATTCGGCGTGGGGTGCACCGGAAGGCCCTCGATCATGACGATCGTGGCGCCCAGCTGCAGCGGGCCGGTCATCAGCATGGGCCCGACCAGCCAGCCCAGATCGGTGATCCAGGAGACCACGTCCCCGGCGTGCACGTCGAAGCCGTAGCCGAAGTCCACCGCCGTCTTCACCGCGAAACCGCCGTGCGAATGCACGATGCCCTTCGGGCGGCCGGTGGTGCCGGAGGTGTAGACGACGGTCAGCGGATCGTTCGCCTCGGTGGGCGCGGTCTCCACCGGCGCGGGCGCCGGGTCGAGTTCGTCGTAGTAGACATCGCGTCCGGCCCGCATCGGCACGTCCGAACCCAGATGCCGCACGACCACCACCGAGCGCACCGCAGGCGCGGTAGTCAGGGCCTCATCGAGAGTGACCTTGAGCGGCACGGTCTTTCCGCGCCGGGTGGTGCCGTCGGCGGTCACCACGACCACGGCCTCGGAGTCCTGCAGGCGCGTGGCCAGCGCGTCGGGAGCGTAGCCGCTGAAGGTGGGCACGGAGATCGCGCCGAGCATGGCGATGGCCAGGAACGCCACGGCCGCCTCGGGCACCACCGGCATGAACAGCAGCACCCGGTCGCCGCGGCGCACGCCACGGGCGGCCAGGTTCGCCGCGAACCGGCGCACCTCGGTGTCCAGTTCGCCGAAGGTCAAGGTGCGGCGCGCGCCTTCGTCGCCTTCGTAGACCACCGCGAGCCGGTCCGCGGCGGGCCCGCGCGCGTGCCGGTGCGCGGTCAGCTGCGCGACGTTGACGCGTCCGCCGGGGAACCACCGGGGGAACGGCGTGCCGCCGGATTCGTCGAGCACCCGCTCGAAAGCCATGGTGAACTCGACCTCGAGATCCGCTACCGCCGCCCGCCAGAACCATTCGGGGTCGGCGATGGCACGCCGGTTGAGTTCGGTCACCGCGGTGGCATCGGTGTCCAGCCCCCACGAGCGCATCGCCGCCAGCAGGCGGCTGCGTTCGCGGGCCTCGTCACTGGGCACCCAGGCCGGCTGGTCGTCGGTCATGGTGGACTCCCTCTCAGGCCTGCTCGGCCGGGCGCTTGAGCATCAGACCGACGCGCACGGCGTCGCAGACGATCTCGTCGCGCTGGTTGATGCCAAGGTGGCGGAAGGTCACGATGCCGGAGTCGTCGCGGCTCTTGGACTCCCGGCGGGCCTCGATCTTGGTCTGCACGTGGATGGTGTCGCCGTGGAAGACCGGCTTGGGAAACTTGATCTGCTCGAAGCCCAGGTTGCCCAGGGTGGTGCCCTGGGTGGTCTCCGGGACGGTGATGCCCGAGACCAAGCCCAGGATGAACAGACTGTTCACCAGGCGCTGACCGTAGATCGATTTCTTCGAGTACTCCGCGTCCAGGTGCAGCGGCGCCAGGTTCAGGGTCATGACACTGAACAGGGTGTTGTCGGCCTCGGTGACCGTCCGGCGGGTGGGGTGATCGATGACCAGCCCGGGTTCGAGTTCCTCGAAGTACAAGCCCGGCATGTCGTGTCCTTTCGCGATACGTGCGGCCGATCCGCCGTCCAGGTGAGGTGGCGCGCATCCATGCTGAATATATTATGTATCCAATGCGACCGACAGGCGGGTTGTCGGATTCCGCCTCACCACGGGATCGTATGCTATACGATCATATATTATATTGGAAATGACGAAAGGAGTCGCGGGTGCCCGAACTCAGCGCAGAGGATTTCGAACCGATCCTGGCGCACGTGCGCACGTTCATCCGTACCAAGGTGGTGCCGCGGGAAGCCGAGATCATCGAGACCAACGCCATCCCCGACGACATCCGCCGCGCGGCCGCGGAGATGGGACTTTTCGGCTACGCCATCCCCCAGCAGTGGGGCGGCCTCGGCGCGGATCTGACCCAGGACGTCGAGCTGGCGATGGAGTTCGGCTACACCAGCCTGGCGCTGCGCTCGCTGTGGGGCACCAACAACGGGATCGCCGGTCAGGTGCTGGTCAACTTCGGCACCGACGAGCAGCGCAAGCAGTGGCTCGAGCGCATCGCCACCGGCGAGGTGCTGGCCTCCTTCGCGCTCACCGAGCCCGGTGCGGGATCCAACCCGGCCGGCCTGCGCACCCGGGCCCGCCGCGACGGGGACGACTGGGTAATCGACGGCCAGAAACGCTTCATCACCAACGCGCCCCTGGCGAATCTGTTCGTCACCTTCGCGCGCACCCGCGAGGCCACCCCCGGCGACCCGGGCATCGCGGTATTCCTCGTTCCGGCCGACACCGCCGGGGTGATCGTCGGGCCCAAGGACGCCAAGATGGGTCAGGAGGGCGCCTGGACCGCCGACGTCACCTTCGACAACGTCCGCGTTCCGGCCGACGCTCTGGTCGGCGGCGCCGAAGACGTCGGCTACAAGGCCGCCATGGCCTCGCTCTCGCGCGGGCGCGTGCACATCGCCGCGCTGGCCGTCGGCACCGCCCAGCGGGTCCTCGACGAGTCGGTCGCCTATGCCGCCACCGTCACCCAGGGCGGCACGCCCATCGGTGACTTCCAGCTGGTCCAGGCCATGATCGCCGATATCCAGACCGGTGTCATGGCCGGCCGCGCGCTGGTCCGCGACGCCGCGGCCAAATACGTCTCCGGCGAGGACCGCCGGATCGCGCCCTCGGTGGCCAAGCTCTTCTGCACCGAGATGGTCGGCCGCGCCGCCGACAACGGCGTCCAGATCCACGGCGGCAGCGGCTACATGCGCGAGGTCACCGTCGAGCACATCTACCGCGATGTCCGCCTGCTGCGCCTCTACGAGGGCACCAGCGAGATCCAGCGCCTGATCATCGGCGGAGGGCTCGTGCGCGAAGCGAAGAAGCGCGCATGAGCACGGTGAGGACCGGGCCGCGCGACCATACGGCGCCGACCGGCGCTCCACCGGGACCCGCGACGCTCGATCACGTCCGATCCGCCTCCACGCTGCTGTTCGTCCCCGCCGATCGTCCCGAGCGCTTCGACAAGGCCGCCGCGGCCGGCGCGGGACTGGTGGTGCTCGATCTGGAGGACGCCGTCGCCCCCGACGCGAAGGACGCCGCGCGCGCCGCCGCCGCCGAGTGGGTCGAGGCGGGCAATGTGTGCGCGGTGCGCATCAATGCCGCCGGAACCGCATGGCACGCCGCCGACCTCGAAGCCTTGGCACCGCTCGATTGCGCGGTGATGCTGCCCAAGGCCGACGCCGGCTCGATCGGCTCGGTGGTCGCAGCCCTCGGCGCGGACGCGAGCCGATCGGACCCGAACCGCACCCGCGCCGCGTCAGCGGCCTACGACGGTGCGGTCAGCCGGACTGACGGCACCCCGCTCATCGCCCTCATCGAGACCGCGGCCGGTGTGCTCGACGCCAGACAGATCGCGGCGACACCCGGTGTGCATCGGCTGGCGGTGGGCACCTTCGATCTGGCAGCCGAACTCGTCGTCGACCCCACCGACCGCGAGGCACTGGCCGGAACCAGACAGTTGCTGGTCCTGGCGTCGGCCGCGGCGGGACTGCCGGGCCCGATCGACGGGGTAACCGCCGCCGTCGACGACGCCGACCTGCTCACCGACGACGCCGCCTACGGCCGTCGCCTCGGCTTCGCGGGAAAGCTTTGTATCCATCCCCGGCAGCTACCCCCTGTGACTGCCGCCTTCCGTCCCACCGAGGCCGATATCGCCTGGGCGCGCGCGATTCTGGCGGCGACAACGGACAGCGCGGGCGTGGCCGTCGTCGACGGCGCGATGGTCGACAAGCCCGTCGTCGATCGCGCCCACCGCATCCTCGACCTGCTCGACCGACTCCCCTTCGATACCGAGGACACCAAATGACCGGACCACTCCTGGCGGGCAAGACCGCCGTCGTCACCGGCGCCGCCCAGGGCATCGGCTACGCCATCGCCGAGCGCTTCGTCAGCGAGGGCGCGCGCGTCGTCATCGGTGACATCGACGGCGCGGCCGCCGAAGCCGCCGCGGCGAAGCTCGGCGGCCCCGAGGCGGCGCGGGGCGTGCGCTGCGACGTCACCGTGGCCGAGGACGTGCAGGCGCTGCTCGACGCGGCCGCGGAGTCCTTCTCCCCCGTCGACGTCATGATCAACAACGCAGGCATCACCCGCGACGCCACCATGCGCAAGATGACCGAGGACCAGTTCGACCAGGTCATCAACGTCCATCTCAAGGGCACCTGGAACGGCACCCGCCTCGCCGGTGCGGTCATGCGCGAGCGTGGCAGCGGCGCCATCGTCAACATGTCCTCGCTCTCGGGCAAGATCGGCCTGCCGGGCCAGACCAACTACTCCGCGGCGAAAGCGGGCATCGTCGGCCTGTCCAAGGCGGCGGCCAAAGAGCTGGCGCATCTGGGCGTGCGGGTCAACGCGATCCAGCCGGGCCTGATCCGTACCGCGATGACCGAGGCCATGCCGGCGAAGGTGTGGGACCAGAAAATGGCCGAGATCCCGCTGGGCCGCGCAGGCGAGGTGGAGGAGATCGCCTCGGTTGCTCTGTTTCTCGCCTCGGATCTGTCCTCCTACATGACCGGCACCGTGCTCGAGGTGACCGGCGGGCGGTTCATGTGAGCACCTGGCAGCCGCACCTCGAGACCACCGAGGAACTGCTCGACCCCGCGCCCGTCGCGGCACTGGCGGCGCTGTTCGACGACGGACTGCCCGCCCCGGCGCCGGGTGAGCAGTTGCCGCCGCTATGGCACTGGGTGGCGCTTCCGCGCTGGGCCGCGTCCGGGGTCCTCGGCCCCGACGGGCATCCACGCCGTGGATCGTTCCTGCCGCCGGTCGCGCTCCCCCGGCGGATGTTCGCCGGAGGCGAAGTGCGATTCCACGCGCCGCTGACCGTCGGCGAGACCGTGCGCCGCGAAGCCGAAGTGGTGTCGGTGACCGAGAAGAACGGCCGTTCGGGCGCACTCGTCGTGGTGGACGTGGTCATCCGGTTGTTCACCGCCGCAGGCGAACTCGCGGTCGAGGAGCAGCAGAACCTGATCTACCGGGAGGCCGCGCCGCGGCCGGACAAGCCCGCCGCGCTCCCCGACTCACCCGAACCCGGCACTCCGCTGACCCGGATCTCCGGCACCGAATGGGCCCTGCGCACAGATCCCAGTCTGCTGGCCCGGTTCTCGGCCGCGACAGCCAACGCTCACCGCATCCACTACGACTGGCCCTACGCGACCGGCGTCGAAGGCTACCCCGGTCTGGTCGTGCACGGTCCGCTGCAGGCGCTGGCCCTGGCAGAGGTTCACCGGCTCATGGCCGGTGAGCCGGTCCGGGAACTGCGTCATCGTGGCCGCGCGCCGCTGTTCTGCGGAGAACCGGCACGACTGCTGGCCACCACCGTCCCCGACGGCATCGCGCTCGAATTGTTCGGTCCGCGTGGAGAATCCGCAGTACCGAACGCGACCGTCGACATCGTCACCACCGACAGGAGCGACACGTGACCCGGATGTTCACCTCGGTCGAGGACCTGCGCGCGGCGATCGGAGAGCCGATCGGCCCGAGCGCCCCGCTGCTCGTCGACCAGACGCGCATCGATGCCTTCGCCGAGGCGACCGGCGACCGGCAGTGGATCCACGTCGACCCCGACCGCGCCGCCCGCGGCCCCTACGGCACCACCGTGGCGCACGGCTACCTGACGCTGTCGCTGATCTCGCACTTCCGGCAGGAGCTGCTGGAATTCGGCTTCGGCACGGCACGAGTCAACTACGGGGTGAACAAGGTTCGCTTCCCGGCCGTGCTGGCGGCCGGGTCGGAGATCCGCGCCACCGCGACCGTCACCGAGGTCTCCGAGACCACCGCGGGCACCGCCGTGACCGCACGGTACGTCCTCGATGCCGGAGCGGCCAAGCCGGTGTGTGTGGCCGAGACGGTCGTCCTGATCACCGGGTGAGGCGATGACATCCCGGAGCCAGCCACCGCCGCAGCGCCGTCATCAGCAACTGCCCGACCGGGTCGCCGCTCACGTACGCGAGCAGATCATGTCCGGCGCCATGCGGCCGGGCGACTTCCTGCGGATGGAACCCATCGCCGAGGCAGTCGGCGTCAGCGTGACGCCCGTACGCGAGGGTCTCTTGACGCTCAGCAGCGAGGGTTTCGTCACGCTGGTGCCGCGGCGGGGGTTCGTCGTCGCCGCCTTCAGCCGCCAGGACGTGCGGGACCTGTTCTGGGCGCAGAGCAAGTTGGCCGGCGAACTGGCGGCCCGCGCCGCGCAAACGGCGACCCCACACGATCTCGTACTCCTGCGAACCCTGATCGCCGCATCCGTCGCGGCGAGCGACGCGGGCGACACCGCGCGCATCATCGCGCTCGGCCACGAATTCCACCGCGCCGTGAACCTTCTCGCCGGCTCGGATCGCCTGGCACGCCTGCTGGCGGGGATCGTGCACCAGCTGCCCAACAGCTTCTACGCCTCGCTGGAATCCGACGCGGCGACCACAGCATCCGAACACGCCGAGCTGGTAGCCGCGCTGGAGCGACGGGATACCCACAGGGCGCGCGCGCTCGCCGAAACCCATATCGCGGACGGCGCCGATTTCGTCGTGGACACGCTCGATCAACGGGGAATCTGGGCTGAATGACCGTTCCGAATACCGGATCGAGCGCATACATTTCCATTCGGGCCATTCCCAGCCCCGCTGACTCCCGTCTTCTCGGAGATCCTGGAACGACTCCGGACGCCCACGCAAGGAGATCATCGCCCACGACACTGCATGAGCTGCAAAACTCATCCCACTGCAGCGTGATACATCTCCCGATGCTCCGCCCACGGACGCGCCCGCTCCTCCGGACTCATCGCCAACAACGCCCGCAACTTCCCCCACGCCACCTCATCGACCGGCGTATACACCTGCATCCACGCATTCGGCACCGACGGCAACGACATACTCGTCAAAAACATCTCCAACTCCCCCACCGCCAAATTCCGCACCGCCTTCGTCCGACTCACCGGCACCGCCACATCATTCAACGCCCACAACGACGCGAAACTCTCACTCTCCCCACACAACTCCGCGATGAACTCCTCCCACTGCGGGTCCCCCAAGTTCTTCGCATACGCGCCCCGCAGATACCCCACCATCCGCCGCAGATCATCCCAATTATGGCGGTAGGCGTTGCAGCACTCCGGGGTCAGGAAGACGCGACGCGCCACATTCCGCTCCCCCACCAGCAATCCCGGGCACAACGCCTCGTACGAGGAGTTGTGCGCCAACACGTCATACCTGGCACTCAACACCACCCCCGGTAACGGCTCCAAATGATCCAAGATCACCTGCAACTCCTCCGGCAACGCCGATCCCGAATCCACCGAAGGCACCGTCGGCACATCCGCCAACCGATACAAATGCGCCTTCTCCGCCACATCCAACGACAAAGTCCGCGCCACCGCATTCAACACCTGAACACTCACATTGATCTGGCGGCCTTGTTCCAGCTAGGACAACCACGGAAAGGTGTACCGATGAGACATCGCCACCTGGTTGCACCCAAGCCGTTCGAATAGGCAGGTCAGAGGGGCTTTTTGGCGCACGCCACAACCTCACCGGACGTCTAGATGCCTTGACTCTCTTAGGGGCGTCGTCGAACTATGTTCTCGACTGCCCACAGGCGGACGCCCCGCCACCTCCTGGCTCTGCACGTAGGCGCAAAGACGGCGGGAAGCGTCGCGAAGACACAGTCGAGCGCAGTTTGGTCGACAACTTCGGCCAGCGACGGGCTTATACCTTTTAGCGCGAGAGGCATTCATCCAGCCGCAGGGGGAACAGAACGTGCCGACCAGTTCGGCCTACGTGGCCCCCGCCGATTCGGAGGCACCGCCACCAGCACAGCCGCTTCACACCCTGCGCCGTCAGCTGACAGCCCGGAATCTGCAACTATCTGTCGGTGCCTCAGCATTTCCGCATCTTTGTCGCCTCGCCATCCGATGTGCGAGATGAGCGCCAAGCGATCTTCGAGATAGTGGCCCGCATACCGTACGACCCGGTACTACGCGGCAAGGTCACCCTCGAGATCGTAGCGTGGGACGGCCCGTACGGCTCGATCCCCTTGCTGGCGACCGTGGACCCCCAGACCGCAGTCTCGGCCGGATTGCCACTGCCGTCGGAATGTGACGTCGTGGTCGTCGTCATCCACAGCCGACTCGGCACACCTTTGCCGTCGGAATACGCCAAAGATGACGGGAACCGTCCGGTCACCGGGACCGAATGGGAGTATGAGGACGCAATTCGCGCCCATCGCGTATCAGGGACTCCCGAGGTCTTGGTATACCGCCGCGAAGGTCCGGTACTTTTCGATCTTGATTCCACGGCAGATGCCTCCGATCTGATGCAGGCACACTCCCAGGTTCAGGCAGTCGAGGAGTTCTTTTCCAGACTGGAAGCTGAACGGCGCGGATTCAACAGCTACAACTCAGTGGCCGATTTTGCCGCGTCTTTCGCTGATCATCTGAAAGCGATCGTGCGGGCACACTTGGATGGCCCTGCGCCCGCGCGCGCGAGGATTCTCGCTGCACTGGCTGGAGAGGATAACGACGTCCACACAATCGAGCTGATCGGTTTCGCGGCGACGGTCCTCGAGGAACCGCACCTTCGAATCATGGCGGTTGACCAGCTCTCGCAGCGAGTCGCATCCGCAGAGCAAGGCGACACCGCGCGACTCAGGGAGTTGGCACAGCAATTCATGGCCACTCGACACGACGAACTCGGCGAAGCAGGTCTCAAACTCGCCAAACGCCTCGTCACCACCGGCAAGGCACCAATCGCATTCTTGCGAACCGGAGCGACGAATCCCAAGTGGCGGGTGAAGGCCGCAACTGTCGCCATCGTCAGGGGGTTCGACAACAGCGCGGTCATCGACGTGTACGAGGGCATCGGCAAGGCACTGAGCTACTGGAGACCGGTGCAGACGATCACAGATCATCTGTGCGAGATGACCGAGCAGCTGAGCCATACCGACCGAGCACGGGCAATTCATATTCTCGAGACGTTGCTGTCCAACCCTAGACAATCGGAGAATCAGCAGACGCGTCTACGAGAGGCCATCATTCAACTCGGTGGCGGAGCCAGAGGATGATCGCGGCAATGGCGAGTTCGGCCTGGCCGTAGCGGCGTTTGGCGTAGCGGGTGGCCAGGTCGCGGAACTGCTTGAGCCGGTTGAAGCATCGCTCGGCGACGCTGCGCCGCCGACACGCGTCGGGGTCGAATGTCGGTGGACGGCAAAAGGGGAAAGCCACCAGGGATCGAGACATGATC
The DNA here is from genome assembly GCF_044548645.1 of Nocardia sp. NPDC051929. Taxonomy (NCBI): domain Bacteria; kingdom Bacillati; phylum Actinomycetota; class Actinomycetes; order Mycobacteriales; family Nocardiaceae; genus Nocardia; species Nocardia sp. NPDC051929. The sequence goes on from NZ_JBIUCG010000026.1 coordinate 141,580, forward strand.
GGCCTTGCACTACCGGAGATCCGACGCCTCACCATCGCCCTGCTCCCACCCACCATCCGCTGCACCCGACACATGTGGGCATGGTCGAACTGGCGTCGCCGACGACAGCACCAAGCACGCCTGTCCCACTACCGGCGACGAAGACACCCACTCACCTGACTGCCTTGTCCCGGTCGGCGGGCGATGATGCGGCGTGGCGCCCGGTTCGGTTCGCCGTTCGGGTCCAGCAAGCAACGCCGGTTCAACCCGAGCTGGGCCAAGTAACGACCGACGGTCCGCACCGACACAGCGGTGCCCTCGGCAGCCAGTTCCGGCGCGATCCTGCGTGCCGACCACTTCCTGGTCCTGCGCAGCTGCTCGATCCGGTCGACGAGCTCGACCGGGGTCGCCGTGGGCGACCAGTGCGGCACGCAGGATCGATCGAGCAGGCCGAACTCGCCGAAGCGGCGAAACCGGTTCACCCACTTCGATGCACATTGCCGCGAGATGCCCATCTCGGCGGCGACATGAGCGATCGGGCGGGTCCGGCAGCGGTGCACGAGCCGGTGGTGGCCTCGACGGTGAGCGGGGCATTACGGTGAGACACGGCGGTTCTTTCGGTCTATGGCTGATGTGTGAGTGGGCGCTTCACATCCTGCCGCCGAAAGAACCGCCCCTTTCAACTCACCCCACACCCCACGTCACCAGCGTCACGACCCGCAACAACTAGCCCCTCCCCGTCGGGAGGCGGAGCCATAAACATGGAAGGGACTCCGTTGCATATGGAGACCCTGCAGCGATATAGGCAGTGTAATGATGGAGCGCTACTTCTTGGCCGGCGTGGAGTGTTCGTTGTGGCCACGCCATGCCCGGAAGCTCAGCACGACAACGCAACCGGCTGTGGTCAAACTGTCGTGGTGGCGTTGCCGAGCACCACCAGCGCCAGCACGGTGGCCAGAATCAACGCCAGCGCCAGCAGGTCCATCATGCTGGGGACTGCTGCAAGATCAGGTGACAGTTTCGGTCACGCGGCCTGACTGGCCGGTGGGGTCATGATTGTCTCGTATTCGACCGGCGTCAAACGGCCGAGAGCGGCTTGGCGTCGGCGGCGGTGGCAGGTCCGCTCGATCCACGTGACGATCGCGATTCTCAATTCCTCACGGCTGCACCAGGATCGACGATCGAGGACATTCTTCTGCAACAGCGCGAAGAAACTCTCCATGGCGGCGTTGTCACCGGCCGCGCCGACGCGGCCCATCGATCCGGCCGTGCCGTGACGAGCCAAGGCGTGCACGAACTTTCGGCTGCGAAATTGGCCGGATTCAACTGATCGTTGCAACACCTCGATCGTGGAGGTGTCGAGGTGGGAATTGGTCCGCAGCAGAAGCGGGTTCGTGAGTACCGGGGCCA